>JAOZSM010000006.1 GCA_029939675.1 Fidelibacterota bacterium | reverse complement strand
AGAATTCGAATCACTCCGTGATCAGGTTACCACTAACCTAAAAATGCCTGACGGTCAGTATGTCTTTGATCTGAATATTACAGCCCCGGGGTATTCAGTTGATTATGTCGGTTTTGATCCTCACAAAGTTATCACTATTGAACAACCAGCCAATATCGATTTAATCTTCCCGTCTCTGGGATATGAGTTTATTAGCGATACCTATCCCGTCTTTGAATGGAATTCTACTGGGTGCGATGATTATTATATTCGAATCTGTGAGTACAATCCCATTATGCATAGCTCACCAGAAGATGCTTTGCAGAGCGAAGCTGTCTTCCCTTACCCTGATGATGGTAGCTTTGTATCACTTGGTGCTACCTACCAACTTGACTATTCAACTGTAACTGGTCGTTCACTTGAAGTTGGAAAGGCTTATGCTTGGCAGATTAAGAAAGTCTGTCAAACTACGGGTGCAGCAGAGGAGTCATTTAGTGAGATCTATGGTTTCACTATTTCAGAGGCAGGTCAAACTATCACTCCCTGTCAACAACAGTTGCGAAATGTGCTGGGGGATAGCCAATATAACATTCTATTTGGACCTAATGGACCCCTGGAAGGCTATGGCGAATGTGCTGAAATCACCCTGGATGGTGAGAATTTGAATTCAACCGACTTTGGGGCTCTTCTGGTTCAACTTATGAGTGGGGCCTTCGAGATCGAAAGCATTACGACACAATAAAGGGTTTACCATGAAATATTATTCAAAAATAGCGTTGATCACTATTCTCATTGGCCTTGTGTCAGCCACTTCTTTTGCACAGGAACCCATTGGAGTAATTGCTAAATCAAAAGGAACAACCTTCCATAAAAAATTTAATGCCGATGATTACAGCCCTAATGCAATTATGGGCACTCAGCTTAAGAATAATGACTGGATAAAAACCGGTGATGATGGTTTTATTGCCATCTTTTTTCTTGATGATAAAAGTCAGATTAAAGTCAAAAGTAATTCGGAAATGGCAATCCTGGCAGCGGTGGAACGTGGCAAGATATCAAAAACGATCTCTTTGGATTACGGAACAGTTAAAGCCTCAGTTACGAAACAAAAAGGTGAATTTCGAATCGCTACCCCAACATCTGTGGCTTCTGTAAAAGGGACCGAGTGGTGGGTCACCAGTGATGAAAATGGTGATATCTTTATCGTTATCGATGGAATTGTTGAAGTTGAGAACCTGATCAGTGGTACTGTTCAAAATGTAGGTGCAGACGAAACTGCCACATCCAATCCGGATGGATCTGTCGAGGTTGAGGAAACTGAGGAGGAAGATGTTCCTGATGATCCCGAAACTGAAGGCGAAGAAGAAGATTCAGGCAGTACTATCCACGAATTACGCATTCGCATGGTCAATGAAGAAACCAATACAGAAAAATACATTATAATAGAGTACGCCGAATAATACCGGGTAACTCGGATACCAGACATGAAGCAGCTACTGACGATACTACTCGTGGGGATGGGACTAACTGCTGTTGCCTTTCAGCAACAGGGCGAGATCATTCATATTCCACCACAAGAAGCTATCGAGGGAAACAGCTTAAATATTGAAGCAATATATACTGGTGATCTGGACCAGATTCTTAACGCAAAGATCCTCTATCGTTTGGCTGGTCAGGTTGGCTTCCTAGAAGAGATGATGGATATTGGAGAGGTGAAACTTTCTGGAAACCTTCCCGGTGAGACCATTGGTGCCCCTGGAATTGAATATGTCATCGTGCTTAGTTTAGAAAATGGCGGATTGGTGGCTTTTCCCACCAATGATGATCCCCTTTCGGATCCCCAATATGTCCCAGTTGCTGAACCAAGTCAGGCAGATAAACAGGTGGATGAAACCAGTAATTTTGGCGAGTTGATTATTCTCACTCCCGATCCCGGTGCAATTATCCCTTTCGGTGAACCCATGATTATTGCCGTTTCACTTTTCAACCTGTCCAATGTTGATATCAATTCAGTTCGGGTGTTCTTCGATAATGTGGATGTTACTGCCTATTCCCTGGTGACAACTGATTTAATCACTTATAAACCTGATGGTCTTAGCGCCGGCAAACACAATATGTTTATTGAAGTCTCCAATATATATGGGGTGCGACTGTCCTCAACATCATGGAGCTTTAACATACGTAGTCAAGCTCAACAGATTTTCGAGGTTGATGTACATGGGAATCTCAATCTCAGTCATCGACAGGACTTGATCAATATCAGAGGTACAGAAGTTGATTCTTTGATAGATGGTGAAACTGTTTCTGTGCCAGTGTATACACCCCTATCACAAGCGGTATCACGTGCTGATTTTCACACCAATATAAATTTTGACTGGGCCAAGATTAAGGTATTTGGCAATTTGACTACCAAAGAGGATTCAACCCTCCAGCCCCAGAATCGCTATGGTGTGAAGGTAAGAACCTCCTGGTTAAAATATGCTTATGGTGACGAAACACCCATGCTGAATCGTTTGGCCCTTTGGGGTAAACGAGTTAGGGGACATAATATTGATCTCCGCTTTAAATGGGTGAATCTACACGTAGTCTCCGGCCAAACAGCTCGTGCTGTAACAGGTAAAGCCACTTTCGATAGTACGGGGGCAGAATGGAAACGTTCCGGGTATAGTTATGAGCGTGGTCTGTTTGCTGTTAGACCCAGCTTTGGCTCTGGAAAGCATTTCCAATTAGGGCTGTTCTATGTGCATACTAGGGACAGTATCAACAGCGTCTCTACTCGTCCCGTTTGGTGGAATGGAGAAGTGTTTTCTGAACAGTTGATTGGAGAAACCGGGATTGTTACGGTTCCTTTTGGAGCAGATGAATTTACCCTGGATGATAGCACCCGATCTATTAACTATTTTTTAAATGGAAGTAATCCTGAAGACAACATCGTTGTTGGTTCTGATTTGAAGATTGCATTTGATAATCACCGCTTTGTTTTAGAGAGCAGTGCAGCCTTTTCACTCCATAACCGAAATATCTCAGATGGTCCATTGACCCGAGCACAGTTAGATACATTTGCACTACTTTCTGATACAACTTATGATGATACCCTGGGGTCCGGTACTCTGGATATTCCGCTTTCCTCAATTGATGATGCCCTCGCCGGCAAATTAGATTTCCTAATGACTGATGGTATGTTCGATCCCGGAAATTTATCAGATTATTTCATTATTAATGAGAATTTGGTTCTCCCTGTTGATGTAGATAATCTCAGTAATGGAAATATTCTTGCCGGTCTGCCAACTCTAGCTTTGCATTTTGCCGCTAAATTGAATTACTATGGTAATTTTATTCACGTGGATTATCATCATGTTGGACCCGGGTACAAAGCCCTGGGTAGTCCGGTTCTCCGTTTAGATGGAAAAGGTTGGAGCGGCTGGAAGATTACCGACAAAATACGTATGCTCAATAATATGTTGTATCTAAACCTGGGCTGGCAATCCTATAAAAATAATACTGCATCTCAGGATCTCGTCGCAGATCCGCGTTTAGCGCAAAATGCCTTCAGCGGAGGAATTACTCTAAATCCGGGTCATGGATTACCTACTATTTCCACCAATATGAAGTTCTTAACGCGGGACAATAATATTGATGATACGACGCACTCAGTGCAGGGAGATACCACGCTTATTATTGATAATCGTGAGCTGAATGAATCACTAAGTTCGAATGTGAATATCACCTATCTGCTCCAGACTGGACAAATAGCAAATACCTTTTCTCTCAATTTTATGCGTGCAGATATGAACAATACAGTAGTTGATCGAGAAGGGCTCTTGCGGGCATCAAACCTTTATGGGTTAAATCTTCGATCGGAATGGGGTATCCCGTTGACTACGACTATTTCAGTCCGCAATAATCGAAATCAACTCTATGAGAACGAAAACCCCAATTTTCAAACAAATACCTTCAATACGTATCGATTTGGAGCAGGCTATCGACTATTTAACAGTCATCTAATTCTTCGGAGTAGTTTCCAGTATATGACATTTGAATCCGAGAAATTTGTGGAAGATGTGCTGATCACATCGTTGAAGACCCAGGCTAACATGCAGTTTAATGCGCAGTATTCCTTTAAATCATTTAATGTTGGTAACTCTGTGATCAAATCTCGGATGATTGGCAGTTTTGAACAACGTCAATATGTCAGCGACTATACCGACTACATTGACAACACAGCTTCAGCTCGATTTGAGATGACCTTTTAAGTACCTTACTTTTATGTGCGCAGTTTTGTGCTGATGCACAGTTCCACTGAGAAAACACACAATTTGGGCAACATATTCCTTATCTAGCTTATTTGAGTCTCTGCGCCCATTGCGTTCTCTGCAGTTAACTAAATTGGTTCGCTTTTCTACGATAGAATTTGGGGTTTGACATGTTAAAAAAATATGGCTTCGGAGTTTTGTTTACAACTATGGCCATTATTGTGGTCTTAGTCATCCAGATGTTTGGTTTGCTTGATCTTGCAAATTTTAAAATTCTTGATTTTAGTTTTCAACTTCGGGGTCCCCTTTCATCCTGGGCTTCCCACCAGGAAAATCCTAACGATAGTTTGGATGTAGTCCTCATCGATGTGGATGATGAGACTTATCGGCTGCTGGGTGATATTGGTTGGCCTTATCCCCGTGGTGAAATATGGAATAGAGTTGTCGAGAATCTGGCCGATGCCGGTGCCAAGGTTATCGTATTTGATATCCAGTTTGATGCCCGTGATGCACATACAGCCAGAGTCCTATCTGTATTTAATGGTGAGCTACCTGAAAACTATTATGATGGTGATCTTGTTCTTACCGAAGCAATCGAATATGCGCGTAGCAAGGGGACAGAAATTGTCATGGCCTCCACTATCAAAACTGAACCGTCGAGTATTCCGCCACAGATTTTGATTATTCCCAATGATTTTATTATGAGGGTAAACCCGGATCATGGTCTGGTCGATATCGAAGAGGACAAGGACCACTTTACTCGACGATATCCAGTTTTTGGTGCCATGGCGCATGAACCTGATATTTGGCGTCTCTCACTGGGGATGAAGGCAGTAAAATATTATTTGGATATTCCAGATGATCCTGGACTAAGCTATGATTATGATAGTGGGAAGTTTACTTATGGCCCAATTAAAATCCCAACCTACGGATCCGACCATCCCGGTTTTTTGACCAATATATATGGTCCTGCTTCCCATGCTCGTATCGGGAAATCTGAGCCTTGGCAGACCTTCAAGCGCTTCCCCCTCGTCTGGATAATTGATACAGAGGATTATGATCTACCTTCCTATGAGGAAGACACGAATTGGATGGACACATTTAATCCTGAAGGCACACTAAACATGATGATGAGTATGATGGATCCAGAGCATAAGGTTCCTGAGAGCCCTTTTAAAGGCAAAATATGCATCATTGGGGTCTCAGTTGAGGTCATGCATGATTACAAATCAACTGCATTTTTTGATTACTTGGGCGCCCCCACCCTTATGCCTGGGTTTGAATATCACGCCAACGCCATTCAAACCATCTTGGATGAAAACTTTATCAAGGTCATGGGAAACACCATCGAGTTTACATCTGACTCAGCTACTTTTCAGATTGCCCTACTTGTTATTTGTGCCCTCATTGCTTATTTGATCATTGCCGTATTTGATCCATTGTGGGGCGGAATCCTGATTCTTGTTGAAGCCATTATTTTACTCAGTATTAGTGTTGGTATGTTTACCTCTGATCATTTGTGGTTTTTTAAATGGATATCCGGTAACTCTGAGGAGATTTCTGTACCAGCCCCGGGTGAGACCACCTTCATTCCCATCATGGCGCCGCTGCTGGTTATGGCATTAACTTTCTTAGCCAACGTACTCTATAAATTCATTCTCGAACAACGCGATAAGTATTTTCTAAAAGACACCTTTGGTGCCTACATCTCTCCTGACCTCATTGACCAGATGTATGAGGATAAACAGGAACCAAAATTGGGTGGTGATCAGGGGATACATACAGCCTTCTTTACTGATATTCAAAGCTTTTCCAGCTTCTCAGAAAAGTTATCTCCACCAGAAGTAGTAGAACTGTTGAATGATTACTTGAATGACATGACCGATATCCTGCTTAGGAATCAAGGGACTCTGGATAAATATATTGGTGATGCAATTGTAGCCTTCTATGGTGCCCCGGTGCCTGTTGAAAACCATGCCTATATGGCCTGCCTTACAGCTGTAGAAATGCAAGATCGTTTGGCTGAATTACGTTTAAAATGGCAGGAAGAAGGCGATCGGTGGCCGGAAATTGTCCATCATATGCTGAATCGAATCGGAATTGCAACCGGCCTGATGGTGACAGGTAATATGGGCTCTTCTACACGGATGAGCTATACCATGATGGGTGATGTTGTAAATATTGCCGCCCGGTTTGAAGCCTCAGCCAAACAATATGGAGTATATATCCAGGTATTAGAATCAACCTATATAGAATGCAAAGATGATTTCCACTGGCGTGAACTGGATTATGTCACAGTCAAAGGTAAAAGCGTTCCTGCCTACTCCTATGAGCTCCTTGCTAAAAAAGGTAATCTCCCTCCAATCTATGAAAAGATCCTTCCTCGCTATAACAAGGGACTGCAATTATACCGTTCACAAAAGTGGGAGGAAGCCAGAGCCGAATTTATCGCTGCGGATAAACTTGAAGAGATGTTCCCGTATAGACCGACCAACCCCAGCCGGGTATATATTTATCGATGTGAACACTATATGGAGAATCCACCCGATACGAATTGGGATGGATCCTGGACCCTGACCTCCAAGTAGTATTGAATAGCAAACAAGGAATAACGAACACCGATTTCAGAACTTCTAAAATCGGTGTTCCTTGTTTAATATTCTTTATATTCTGGCATCTGTCTTTTTAAAAATCCCCTTTTCTCACCAGCTTCACCACATATTTTCAACCCATGAATACAAACGTACTGAATCGTGGAAAAATACTTTGGGCTGATGATGAAATAGACCTGCTGCGTTCACATGTTCTCTTTTTGGAAGGCAAGGGTTTTCAAGTCACAACCGTTACGAACGGTGATGATGCCATCGCCCTCTGTGGACAGCAGCGTTTTGATATTGTCCTGCTTGATGAGAATATGCCCGGGAAGGACGGATTGGAAACCCTCTCTGTTCTAAAAGCTGAACACCCAGCTTTACCCATCATTATGATTACCAAGAATGAAGAAGAGAGCCTGATGGAAGAAGCCATTGGGAGTCGTATTTCTGATTATCTTACTAAACCGGTGAATCCATCCCAAATACTTCTGGCTATCATGAAGATTCTGGAAAATCGACAGATCAAACAGGATGCCATTTCAGAAAAATATATGCGGGCCTTTGCTGAGTTAACCTCCCGCATTGAGAGTAATCCCAGTCCACAGGAGTGGATCAATATCCATCACCAACTTTCAGCCTGGGAATTGGAGTTGGATGATTATCCCGATCTGGGCTTTGACGAAATGCTTTTACAACAACAACATGAAGCCAATGATCTGTTTACGCGTTTCGTTAAGACAAATTATGAAACCTGGGTCCAAGGGTCATCTGATCAAAGACCTCCGCTTTCTCCTGATGTATTTAATCATGCCGTCAAACCCCTTCTGAAAGAGCAAAAGAAGGTTCTGCTCCTCGTTATAGATTGTATGCGTTGGGATCAATGGTTAACCCTGGAGCCCCTGCTTTATAATGATTTTCAGATTCAGAGGGATGGGTTTTTCTCACTGATTCCTACCACAACTGAATACAGTAGAAATGCCATCTTTAGTGGCCTCTTCCCAGATGATATGCAACGCTTCCATCCTGAATGGTGGGGTGGGAGAGATGAGCATAGCCTCAATCGACACGAAGAGGACTTTCTGCTGGAAAATATCCGACGTTCAGGTCTTTCGCTTAGACCGGAAGCCAAGTATAAAAAGATTCTCAGTAATCGTGATGGTGTCCAATTTGCCAAACAATTCGGGTCCTGGGGCAACCATCAGCTGGTCGCCCTGGTTGTTAATCATGTTGATCTGCTTGCTCACCGACGGACAGACTCACCGTTGCTCAGAGAGATCCTGCCCAATGAGGCCAGTTATCGCGAAATCGTTCGAGCCTGGTTTAACAACTCCTGGATAAAAGATGTTCTGGCCACAGCTGCCAGGCAGGGTTTCCATGTTGTCGTGACGTCAGATCATGGCAGCGTTCGTGTACAGCAACCAACTCAAATTCTGGCAGACCGTGAAGCTTCCACAAATTTAAGGTTTAAACAGGGACGTAACCTTAAACCGAATCCTAAGGATGCCTGGTATCTTGACAATCCTGCACGACTTCGAATACCGACTTCAAATCAGAGTGATACGCTGGCCATTGCTCAGAAAATGTATTACTTCCTGTATCCCAATAATTTCCGAAAATTTCAGAATAAGTTTGCCGATACCTACCAGCATGGTGGTCTCAGTATGTGGGAAATGATCCTTCCTCTGGCAACCCTGGAACCTAAATAATGCAGCGTTATCACTTTAAAACTAATACCGCAGAGGAAACCAAGTTACTTGCCCAGCAGCTTGCCGCCCAATTGAAGCCAGGTGATGTACTGGCAATGAGGGGCAACCTGGCCAGTGGCAAAACAACTTTTACGCAAGGCATCACAAGCTATTACGAAGTTCGTGAATTTGCCCTTAGCCCAACCTTTACATATATCAATGAGTACCACGGTAATAAAAATCAGGAAATTGTGCACATTGATGCCTACCGCCTCAAATCAGGGGCAGAATTGATTTCCATGGGAATCTGGGAGTATTATGATTCAGGTGCCATCATCATTATAGAATGGGCTGATATCGTTGCAGATGCCATTCCAGAGGATGCTTTTGGCTTTCATTTTAGGCATGTGGACGATGATGAGAATGGACGTGAAATTCTAATAAATTCACCTCGGGTGTTGGAGTTTAAACTATGATCCTGGCGTGTGATACTTCCTCGGTTGTGTGCTCTGTCGCTACAGCCCATGAGGGTGAGATCATTTTCAACCGAGAGGCATCTGGTGGGCAGATTCATATTGAGAAACTCTCTCCATTTTTAAAAGAAGCACTCACAGACAGTCGCTCCCGGAAAATTCCCGTGCAAGCTTTGGCCATTGCCATCGGACCTGGTAGTTTCAACGGTTTACGGATTGGTCTGGCAACCATGAAAGCACTTGCGCTTACGCTTGATCTTCCCTTGATGCCTATCCTTACTACTGATGCCATGGCCTTCGGTCTCAGACACAGTCTTAAGGGACTCTGTCGAGCGGTGATCTTCTCCCATCGCAATTTTGTGCACTATGCCGATTATCAGCTTGGGGAAAGTGGGTTAATCACCACGCCTGAATTTCACTATGATACATGGGATACTTTGGCTAACAAACAGGTTGATCACTATTTTGGAATTGCCGACCGTGGTTTTGAACAGTGGCTTCAAACTGACCAGGCAGCCGCTTCAGTTCAGCAGCGATTTTATCATCAGGCTGCTGATGCAGGTCAAGTTGCCCTGCTCGCTGGGTTACGGGGAGTAAACATCGTGACTGATCTGGATGAACTTGAACCTTTTTACAATGTCAAATACGAAGCCAAAAAATGGGTCCCACCCAGTTTTTAAATATGATTTGGATATCCATTGCTAAACTCAAATTTTGAAGTGCAGTAGAACTGGAAAAAATGAAGGAGGCACTGCACATTATGAGGTTTAATTGGTATAACTTGCTTTACAGGTTATTATGTCCAAGGTTTAAATACCTGTAAATTATTAAGCCGTTAGGACTATAAATGAGTTGGTTTCGTCGTAAAGATAAAAATATTCAAACCGAAAGTGCTGAGAAGAAGAACATCCAGGAGGGTCTCTGGGTCAAGTGTCCCAGCTGTCGGCAGATTCTATATAAAGCTGAGTTACAGCAGAGTAATAATGTCTGCTATAAGTGTGGTTATCATTTTAGAATTCCAGCCTCAAACTACATTGAAATCTTGTTGGATTCTGATGGTCGTCAATCCCGTTTTCAGCAGATCAAACCTAAAGATCCCCTTAAGTTCAAAGCCCAGAAAAAGTATAGCGAACAACTCTCTGCAGCCCAACAAAAGACAGGTAGAAATGAGGCCGTTCAAGTGATTGAAGGGCGCATGAATAAGAAGCCAGTGGTATTGGCTGTTATGGACTTTTCGTTTATTGGTGGCAGTATGGGCTCTGCCGTGGGAGAACTATTAGCTCGGGCAGCTGACCTTGCCCGGGAAAAAAGGTATCCCCTGATCATTATCTCAGCATCTGGTGGTGCCCGAATGATGGAAGGGGCTTATTCTTTGATGCAGATGGCCAAGACCTCTGCCAAATTGAGTCAGTTAGCTGATGAAAAAATCCCCTACATTTCACTGATGACTGATCCTACCACAGGTGGTGTAACTGCCAGCTTTGCTATGTTAGGTGATGTCAATATTGCCGAACCTGGAGCGCTGATTGGTTTTGCCGGCCCCCGGGTTATCAAGCAAACAATCGGGGCAGATCTTCCTAAAGGTTTTCAGCGAGCTGAATTTTTACTTGAAAAGGGTTTCCTTGATTTAATTGTTGCCCGCGATGATCTCAAGCAGCAGATGACTGAAATACTCGATATTCTCTATGTCCAAGCCTAAGATTCTACTAACAAATGATGATGGCATTAATGCCCCGGGTATTCTTGCTCTGGCAGATATCTTTGCTGATTCTGCTGATGTTTATGTGGTAGCACCCATCTCGGAAATGAGTGCCATGGGACACGCGATCACAATTTCTGATCCCCTGAAAGTGACTGAAATATTTAGAGATGATACTCATTTTGGTTGGGGTATCGGGGGAACACCGGCAGATTGTGTCAAATTGGCGATCAATGGAAAATTGGTTCCCAGGCCTGAATTGGTTATCTCAGGAATTAATCAGGGTGCTAACGTAGGTGTGGATATTATCTATTCAGGTACTGTCTCAGCAGCATATGAAGGTACCATATTAGATATCCCTGCCATGGCCATATCATTGGACTCTTTTAGCCAAAAAGATTTTTCTGCGGCAGCTAAGGTTGCTAAGATAATGGTTGATCGAATGCTTGATGCAGGCCTGCCCAAAGGGACTCTTCTAAATGTTAACGTACCAGCTGGAGATTATGAATCTTTCAAAGGGTTTTGCATTACCAGGCAGGGGAGTGGTACCTATCAGGAAAAATTGGAACGCCGGGAAGATCCACGGAAACGCATTTATTACTGGCTTTCCGGTACACGAGTCTACAAAGATTCCGATCCTGATCTAGATGAAAACGCAGTTAGATCAGGCTGTGTATCAATTACTCCGCTTCACTATGAACTAACCAACCATAATTTTCTGGAATCCCTGCGATCCTGGAATCTGGAACTAAGGTAATTCAGCCCCATTGAACAATCAATTGAGAGCTACTGCAATGCGACTAATCTATTTGTATTTACTTAAAAATACTTTGCGTTCTCTGCCCGCCCGGTGGTTTGTGAGGGTGAAGCCGATAAGCGAAGAACCAAGCTCGGGAAATGGAGAATGGCAAGCAGCTTTTATAGGGGGTCCATATGCATGAGCTGGTGCTAATCCTTGATTTTGGATCACAATACACCCAGCTGATCGCTCGCCGAATTCGAGAGGAACAGGTGTATTGTCGCATTGTTCACTCTGATTTAACAGCCGTGGAAATTCAGGAGTTGGGCGCTAAAGCACTAATCCTGTCAGGTGGACCGAATAGTAGCTTTGAAGAAGGCGCACCGCAGATCGACCCTGATATCTTTGAGCTAAATTTACCAATTCTGGGTGTTTGCTATGGTCTTCAGCTAATGACCCGGCACTTTAAAGGCAGTGTTGTACCTGGAGTTACCAGAGAATATGGACCCATGGGGGTTCATTTTCCTGTTGACAGCCAACTGTTTGAAGGCGTTTCTGAGGGCTCTCAAGTTTGGATGAGTCATGGCGACCATGTAGATTCAATCCCAGCTGATTTTAAAATAATAGCCCGCTCCTCAGGCGATCTTATTGCAGGAATTGCCCATACCCTCAAGCCGCTCTATGCAGTTCAGTTTCACCCGGAGGTTAATCATACCGTCCAGGGGCAGACTATCATTAGTAACTTTTTATTCAAAGTAGCTGATTTCTCGCGTGATTGGACATCCTCGAGTTTTGTGGAAGATGCCATTCAGTCTATCCGTGATACGGTTGGAGCTAAAAAAGTGTTACTGGGGTTGAGTGGGGGTGTGGATTCATCAGTTCTGGCATTTCTCATGCACGATGCCATTGGTGATCGCTGTATTCCGGTTTTTATTGATAATGGATTATTAAGAGCCAATGAGACTGAGGAAGTAAGGAGTCTTTTTGAGGCTTCGCATATCAAAATATTTCAGCATAATTACTCCCAGGCATTTCTCTCCGAATTGGTTGGTGTTAAAGAACCAGAGCAGAAACGCAAAATTATCGGTCGGGTTTTCATTGAATCTTTTGAAGAAGTTGCTGCTCAACACCAGGATATCGAGTTTTTGGCTCAAGGTACTCTCTATCCGGATGTCATCGAAAGCGGGGCTGTTTCGGGACATGCCGTCACCATTAAAAGTCACCATAACGTCGGCGGTTTACCGGAAAAGATGTCCCTGAAAGTTATTGAACCATTTAAAGAACTGTTTAAAGATGAAGTGCGCGCAGTTGGAAGAGTCTTAAATGTGCCAGTCAAGATTATTGGTCGACATCCTTTTCCAGGACCAGGACTGGCAGTAAGGTGCCTGGGTGAGGTCAGCGAAGATCGTCTGGAAATTCTTAGAGCAGCTGATAGAATATTTATTGAAACCCTGTACGAAACTGGTTGGTACGATAAAATCTGGCAGGCTTTTACCGTGTTGCTCCCGCTTAGAACGGTGGGGGTGATGGGTGATAAACGAACCTATGAAAATGTCCTGGCAATTCGAGCAGTCCATAGTCTGGATGGGATGACTGCTGATTGGGTCAGAATTCCCTATGAGATCATTGCTGAGGTTTCCAGTAAGATCGTAAATTCCGTGAATGGCATAAATCGCGTTGTTTATGATGTAACCTCCAAACCACCTGGAACTATCGAGTGGGAATAGCATTGAATCCCCTGCCATCAAATAGTCTGGTTAATTACTAATAGTATTGGTAGTGGTTGCCTGAACGTAATTTGATTCAGAGAACCATATTTTTTTTGTACAATGTTGAACATAACTGATGAGAGATTAATAGTGATATATTATCAAAAACCACATTCCCAATCTGGAACGATAGAACTCACATCCAAAAGGTCCTGTGTAAATCTCTAATGACCCTTCACTGATTAATTAATAAAACGAGAGTAGATATATGTGTGGTATTGTAGGATACATTGGTCAGAATAACGCCATTCCCGTAGTAATTGAGGGCTTGCAGCGCTTGGAATATCGTGGCTATGATTCCTGTGGTATTGCTTTACTGAATGTTACCGGCATTAACCTGGAGAAGGTTACAGGCAAGGTGAATAAACTTCAGGGGGCTTTAGCTCAACAACAAACCAGCAGTCCGGTTGCTATTGGTCATACCCGTTGGGCTACTCATGGACCACCGACTGTGGATAATGCCCATCCTCACGTCAGCCAGGATGGCAAAGTTGCTCTGGTCCATAATGGAATCATTGAAAACTATAAGATTTTACGGGATGAACTCGAGAATAGTGGTTATGAATTCAGTAGTGATACCGATACTGAGGTGGTAGTCGCTCTCATCAGTCAGGCTTACCATGGGAACCTGGAATCTGCAGTTCGAGAAGCTCTTTCACATGTTATCGGCGCTTATGGTCTGGCAATTATTCATGCTGATGAACCAGAAAAGATTGTTTGTACTCGAAAGGGTGCGCCCCTGATCATGGCTGTAGGAGAGAATGAATATTTTGTCGCTTCTGATGTTGCTGCAATCTTGAAATATTCCAAAGATGTTATCTATTTGGATAATGAGGAAATTGGTGTTCTAACTCCCGATGGCATCAAGACTTATTCCAGTGACGAAAATCAGATAGCCAAAAAGATTCACAAGATTACTTTCAATCTGGAAGAGGTCGAAAAGGGTGGCTTTGAGCATTTTATGCTTAAGGAGATTTTTAGTCAGCCTCAAACCATTCATGATGCCATGCGAGGCCGGCTGCTTCCTGAAGAAGGCAACGCCCACCTCGGTGGACTCAACCATATGATTGGTTCCATCCTGCATGCTGACCAGCGCTATTTTACTGCCTGTGGTACCTCCTGGCACGCTGCTCTCATTGGCGAAATGATGTTTGAGCAATTTGCCCGCTTGCCTAGTGAAGTAGAGTACGCCAGTGAATTTCGCTATCGTGAACCCCTGGTAGATACAAAATCCATCGTTTTTGCCATCAGCCAGTCCGGAGAGACGGCTGACACACTGGCGGCTATTCAAGAAGCCAAAAATCGGGATGCTACCGTTCTAGGTATTTGTAACGTTGTTGGGAGTTCCATCGCCCGGGAAACTGAGGCTGGAGTATACATTCATGCTGGCCCCGAGATTGGGGTGGCCTCCACCAAGGCGTTTACTTCACAGGTCACTGTTCTATCACTTTTAACACTGAAGCTGGCCCGCCTTATGGGTATGAGCGATGCCGATGGACTGGAGATCGCCCAGGCTATGCAACGCCTGCCTGAAGATGTGGAATGGCTGCTTAAACAGGCTGACCAAATTGCAGAGATTGCCAAACTTTATGCTGATGCCTCTAATTTTCTGTATCTGGGACGCGGTGTAAATTTTCCCGTAGCGCTTGAAGGCGCACTCAAACTCAAAGAGATTTCTTATATCCATGCCGAGGGTTATCCTGCAGCCGAAATGAAGCATGGTCCCATTGCTCTCATCGATCGGTCAATGCCCATTGTGGCTATCGCGCCTCAGGATAAGACCTATGATAAGATCATCAGTAATATTGAAGAAGTCAAAGCCCGTCATGGACGGGTAATTGCCCTGGCCACTCAGGGTGATACACGTATCAAGGATGTAGCGGATCATGTTCTGTATGTTCCACCGGCTCTGTCATTTACAGCACCCATCCTAAACGTGATACCCTTACAGCTCTTATCGTATTATATAGCTGTGGAGCGAGGATGTAATGTGGATCAACCGCGAAATTTAGCCAAGAGTGTGACGGTGGAGTGAGCAATGCGTAATTGGATACTATTTCTTCTTTTTCCTGTACTGCTATTTAGTGCTCGTCCTGATTTTAAGGACGGTGTTTCTCTTTACAATCAGGGCGCTTATTGGGAAGCCCTGCGCATTTTTGGAGAACTGGCAGACGAAAGTGTTTCACTCAATCCTCAACGATCTGCTTCATCCTATATGCGGATTCGCTGTTACAATAAACTGGGATTCAGTCAGCGAGCACTGATGCTGGCCCGGGAGTTCCCCCAAACTTATCCTGGGAGTAATTATCAGGATGATCTTCAATTTCTGCTGGGGGAGATCTATCTGGATCTGGGAGATGCTCGCGAGGCAGCCTGGTATTTTGCTAATTCTGCAGCCACAACAAATGATAAAAAAATTCGCAAAGCAGCTAGGGAATATGCAGAATCTTTGGTGGGGACGGTGTGCGATATCGATGATCTTCATGCTTTAGCCAGCAGATCCGTTGATCGGACAGGCCAGTTTTTAGCATTGCTGGTTGCTGAGCGTTTCCTCAAGGATGGAGAGCAGGGTGAATCCTTAGGAATTCTGTTTAATCTAAGACCCTATATCCACGATGAAGACCTTCGTAAACGAGCCATGAAGCTTTATAATCGATTCAGTCAAACGCAGGCAGATACGCTCCATGTTGCTGTAGTCTTACCCTTATCAGGGACGCTTTCATCTATTGGAAGTCCCCTTCTGGATGGTGTCAGGTATGCCGCCATGACCTATATGGATAGTAGCCAGCAAATAGTAAATTTACACGTCTTTGATAATGAAAGTAAATTATCAGAGAGTATTAAAATTGCCAGGGAAGTCCGGGATGATCCCCGAATTATCGCTCAGATAGGTCCTCTTACCAATGTGAATATCAAGGGTACTGCGGCTGTCCTCGAAGGGCACCGCATTCCCATCATAGCTCCAGCAGCAACCGAAGATCATCTGACTAATCTCTCCCAGGGAATCTTCCAATTTCGAGCCACCCGGGAACGCAAAGCAATTGCCATGGCTGAATATGCTGTGCAAACGTTGGGATTGGAAACCTTCGCAATTATTGCTCCCTCTACTGAATATGGCCAGCAGTTTGCTGATAACTTTGCCACTCGAGTAGATGAATTAGGCGGGTTGATCCAATATCAAGGATGGTATGTAGGAGACCCTACTGATCTTTCAAAAGTTCATTTTCGCAGAATTAGAGAACAGGGCCTGGAAGAATTATACCAGAAAATGCAGCTTGATTCTCTACGCCTGGATTCTCTGCTTAGCGGTCTGATCTCAGAGGGTGATTCTGTGAATATCTATCGGGAACAACTACGGCCGATCCTGAAGAAATCACGCCCAACCCGGGGTGACTCTATTCACGTTGAGCTTTCTCATATTGATGGAATATTTTTTCCAATTCACAAGGGAAGCATCACCTATATAGCCGCTCAGATTGCCCATAATAATCTGGTCACCCACGTTCTGGGTGATGAAAATTGGCTGGATCGTGATGCGCTGAAGAAAAATGCCAGTTATCTCCCTAAATTAACCATTGTTGCCGGTGATCGACTTGGATTCCAAGAGATCAGCAAACCGTATTCTGATAAATACAATAGAATTTTTAAACATCGTCCTGAGCAATACGACTTCATGGGTTTTGATGCTATGGGTATGGTGCTGCATGCCAGCCAATACGCTGGTGGATCAGGCAGTAAACTCTGGGATGTCCTGATCAATTCACCGACCTACGAAGGCCTGGTGCATCAGGTTCAATGGGGTGGGGATACCCGTCGGGAAAATGATCTGGTGTTTCTCATGGATTATGTAGATAAGGCCTTTGAGCTCACCGGGTATTATGATAACTCCGGCTTTTTCTCCATGGATAGTCTAGGTGTGGGGGCAACATCAGAGATCGAGTAAGAGTCCTTAAGCCGCAACATTTGCCGGTACCGCAGCAAATTAAGCTCGGCTTTTCAACCCGTCAGGGAGGCCAAAGTAAAGCTCCTTTTCAAGGGTTGAATATGTCAACTTCTAAAGGTGATTCTGCAGAAAACGTTCATGCTAATCGCCAGGAATTCCTAAATGAGTTCAGCATTGATGAGGCTCAACTTGCTCAACCCATCCAGATCAGTCGTGCTGGAATTGAGATCATCCATCGCCCTGGGAAATATGCTGAATGTGACGCTCTGATCACCGAACAAACCGATGTCTATTTAAGCATTCTCACCGCTGATTGTACGCCGGTTTTGATCTGGTCTGAGGACCGTCCCCTGGTGGCTGCCGTTCATTCTGGCTGGCAGGGTTCTGAGTTGGATATTCTGGGACATACAATCAGGGAAATGATGCATGCTTTTAACGTTTCACCAGCTTCTTTATCAATGGTGATCGGACCTGGTCTGAGCCAGGATAATTTTGAAGTCGGTCCAGAATTTAGCGAGAAGTTTAAACCGGAGTACCTTCGAATGATACCGGACAGTGACCACTCATATTTTAATAATAATCAACATTTAATGGATACAGGCGTGAAGCATGGAATCCCCGTTGAGCAGATAGAAGTGATGCCTTTCTGTAGTTATCGGGACCAGGATTTATTCTTTTCCCATCGGCGCGATAAAGAAATTACAGGTAGAATGATGTCAGTGATCGGAATCCACTCATGAGTGTACTCAGTGCTGCTATTCTGGCGGTAATTCAAGGCTTAACAGAATTTCTACCCGTTTCCAGCTCAGGGCACCTGGTTTTGGGAGAAGCCCTGTTAGGTACGCATGCTTTTAAAGACAGTATCGCTTTTGAATTGGTTGTACATCTGGGGACTTTTCTGGCTGTGCTGGTTATCTTCTGGAATGATATTCTCAATTTACTGGGCATCTTTTTTACTCGAATTGTCTCACCCGGTCAATGGAAGAGTGAGTATGAACAGAATCCTGAATTTAGATTGGCAGTTCTTATGCTCATTGCCATGTTACCCGCTGGTGTTGTGGGTCTACTCCTAAGGGATCAGATCAGTAACCTGTTCTCGAATCCTGTTATGGTGAGTATTGCTTTATTAGTTACCGGTGCTTTGTTACTCTCAACAAAATATTTTAAGCCAGCTGATCAGCCAATTGATTTGAAGCGAGCCCTGTTGATTGGATTTGCCCAGGCCCTGGCGCTTGTCCCTGGAATATCGCGTTCAGGATCAACCATCGCTATGGCTCTGGCACTTGGTGTGAAACAGGAACAGGCAGCTCGGTTCAGCTTTATCATGGTGCTTCCGCTTATCGTTGCCGCAACTGTACTTGAATTTAAAGATCTGCTGGAAGTTGGAATTTCTGCAGACGAAGGTCTGATTCTGGGGATTGGGCTGGTGGTCTCATTTTTAGTCGGATATGTAAGCTTGAAATGGTTACTCAAGTTGCTCCGGCAGGGTAAATTTCATTATTTTGCCTGGTATTGTTTCAGTATCGCAATTATAGGTTTGATCTACTTTTAATATGGCGTTCAATAAGAATCAATATCCCCTTTACTTACAGATACTGTCCGATCTACGTGGAGGTAAGCTGGCTCCCTTGTATTTTGCCATGGGATCTGAATACTATCTATATCGCCAATTTATTACTGAACTCCAATCTGCCTTTAGAACCAGATTTGGCGAGCACGCTGATCTTGTTCAACGTTGGGGCGTAGATCTTAAGGCTGTCACTGATGTGAGCTCTTTACTGAGTGGGGGTGGACTTTTTTCATCAGCAAGTCTGGTTATGTTGCATGAGATCCAGGATTCTGGAAAGCAGGTCAAAACAAATTTAGCTGATCTTCTGGGTAAACTTCCTCCGGATACCGTAGTTCTTGTCCACTACTCTATCAGTGATTTCCGGAAAGCTATTTGGCTGAAAGCCATGCAGGATGTGGCCCAAGTCGTCCCCCTGAGCATCTCTGATAGCGCGTTCATTCCAAGAATAGTTCGTGATATGGCTACCCGTCATGAGCTGGAAATTGATGATCCTGCGATTTATCGCCTTATGGAACTCAGTAGTGGAGAGTTAGCCATTATCGACAATGAATTAGAGAAACTGGCTCTCTATCTGGATGATTCTAATTCAGTAATTAACCGTGACCTGGTGGACCAGGTAGCAGGTACTGTTGAGAATGCCCAAGTGGAGCAATTTATTCAGGCATTCTCTAATCGTGACCGCCGGATGGCGATCCAAACCCTGGTTGAAATTCATCATCAAGGCAAGGAAGGCCTGCCCTATCTCGTAGCCATGCTTTATAATCGTTTGATTCAATTCATGACTCTTCATGAAACACCGGAAGCCCGGAAAGCAATTGGTCAGGGGGCTACCTCAAACTACATCCTGATGAAATTACAACCATTTTCCAGAAAGTATTCGCTCACTGAATTGCAGCTTGCCACCCGTGAATTAGCTGATCTCGATCTGCAGTTTAGATTAGGTTCTATGGATTTATTAACGGTCTTTTCTACTTGGGTATCAAAGGTTGTCTGAACAACAATAGAAAATTTAAAGCATAGAACCCAGAGGACATAAAAATAAATATTGATGAAGCCGCAAAAAGTAGTTGAGAAATCATAAAATGCACCCTAAGCACATAAAACACAACCACATAACGCAAACATGCCTAAACTCATAAATATCAATTCCCTGCGTCTCTGTACCTCTGCGAGAGGGACTTTTTGCGGGGACGTCAATATTAATAAAACATATTATTACGCGAGTAGCCATATGCTGCTTCGTCAAAATTCATTTCCCCCCTTATCGGTGTTCATCAGCCTGCTTGGCATAGCTCGAAGAATGAAAACTGGTGTTCATCTGTGGTTAAAAAACTCTTACTTTGGTGTTGCATGAATAAGACTAAAACTGATGAACAATTAATTGCTGAATTTCAAGGTGGCGATGATCATTCCTTCGTGGAACTAGTCGATCGGTATAAAGACCGTTTGATTAATTTTGTTTATCGCTTTCTCAATGATATGACCGATGCTGAAGACCTGGTGCAGGAGACCTTCCTCAAGGTTTATAAAAACAAACACGCTTATCGTGAAATTGCCAAGTTTTCTACCTGGATTTATACAATTGCCGGCAACCTGGCCCGGTCAGAATTAAGGAAACGGAAGCGTCGTAAGACTTTTACCATGTCTCAATTATCATATGAGGATAATGAATTTACACCGGTTGACCCTGATAAGGACACAGAAGGGATCGTATTTAATACATATGCCGGAGAAGAAATTATGAAGGCGATTAAGCAGTTGGCTGAACCCTTTAAAACAATCATAATTTTACGAGATATCCAGGAACTTTCCTACGAAGACATTAGTACAATACTCGACATTCCAATGGGAACTGTCAAATCACGCGTGAATAGAGCGCGTTTGAAATTACAGGAAACGTTAAGTTACCTAAGGGAGTAGTCCATAGCGAAATCGTTATCGCGAGAGCAACCCACATCGAGGAATTTTAAACATGCAGAATGACGAATGTATCTACATTGGTGAACAATTTACAGACTATCAGGAAAATTCGTTAACATCGGAAACAAGAGCTCGGGTAGATGCCCATCTTACTGTATGTTCTTCGTGTCGCGATATCTATCAAGAGTTAAACAGAGTGCTGGACCAGCTTCATGAATTTCCAAGTCTAACCACAAAACCAGATTTTACTCAAAATCTCATGTCTAAAATTGATGATTTAAATCATCAATCTCCCTGGCAAAGAGTATATCAATCTTCATTTACCCGGGTTGCTGGCTATGCAATTGCTGCTGGTCTTATTGTTGCCCTGGGACTAAACATCTGGATTGACCCAATCTCTCCCAACGGAATTCGCGATTATACTGGCCGGGAAAACCCCCAAATCCAACCCATGGAATCAATTGCCGATAACGTAGATAGTCTTTTGGGAAATACCGCTGATTCGCTTAAAATACCACATCGCGCCACCAATAGCGGGACCTCATCTTTGCAATTGGTCAGTGATACCCAATAGTCATTTTTTATTACTGATTTCTCAATTTTTATAACTTTATTAATCCTGTAAGTTTCAGGAGTATCAATTGATTTTGATACTCCTCACCTTTAACTTTAAGTCTATTGCTTAAATCGTCTGAAACGACGCATTATTAAGATTGTTCAGGTCGTCAACTCTTGAAGTTGATTACGAGTTAAAGTTAAGAAGGTAGGGTTAGATTATGGCACTAACAGATATCGATTTAGCGAATCTGGATACTAAACCTTTTTTTAAGAGTCAGGTGAACAATCTTATAGAGATTCTACTCTCTGCCTATCCTGAGATAAATATTTATTTATATGTTCCTGATGATGCCGGAAACTTCATTCTTCAAGAACTTTCCACCAACCAGGATCATGTGTTTGATTCTATTCTGCCTGAAGTACCGGTTATTACCGAAATCCTGGCTCAGGAATCATTTTCCAGTACCTTTATTTCAAATCAGGCGAATGCCGCCATTTTTTCTCAGGATCCAGATCAATGGTCCGAACATTCACTGGTTTCACCCATAGGTGATCAGGGAACCCTGGCTGGATTTCTGCTTTGCCTGCTTCCTGCAGGTGGCTCAACTGATGATTATAATCTGGCTTTGTTCGATGGGGTTGCAAAAAGTCTTGGCGCAAACTCCGTAACATCAAACATGTTGGAAAAATACAAGAAGAAAAGTGATCACCTGTCAGTCATGCTTGAGGTAAATACTCACTTGAATATTGCCGTCACAAAAACTGATTTCCTGTATGAGATATCTCGATTTGGAAAATACTTTCTCCACTTCGACCGGGCAGTCCTGGTGCTTCACCCAGAGGAAACTCCAGAATACTTTATTGTGGACTCTATTGAAGGAGATGAGGTAGGACTACAGCAGGGGATGAGTTACCCGCTATATAATTCATTAGTGAGTCGCTCTATTCTGACTGGCCAGCATTTTGTTTTTAAAAAAAGCCACAAAACCAAACCTGAAGGTATTTATCGTACAGGTGATTATCAAGGCTATCCCTATGACCAGGTCATTGCTTTTCCTCTGGCAAAGGTTAAAAATGCACCAGGAGTTCTCGTTCTCGAGTCATATAGTGAATATCCAGTTAAACAAAGTGAAGTTGGCATATTTGAAATGATCAGCCAGAGCCTGGGAGCTGCTCTAACCCGTTTTAGTCTGTATGAGCGGTTGAACAATTATGCAACTATTGATACACTGACCCATTTGTATAATCTTCGAGCCTTAAAACAACGTTTTGAGGAAGAGTTAGCCCGGGCAGGGCGTTATCAGAACTCTTTGGTCGTGCTTTTTCTGGATCTGGATAAATTCAAATTGGTTAATGATACCTATGGTCACCTCATGGGTGATTTCGTGTTGAGAGAAACATCCCAAATTATTCGAGATTCTATTCGTACCAGTGATATTCCAGGCCGCTACGGAGGTGAGGAATTTGTTGTTATCATGGTAAATGCTGATGCCGAAGCCTGCTTGAAAAGTGCCCGTCGGCTGTGTTCCGCAATTAATAACCATGAGTACGAAATGAATGCGATCAATATCCAGAATAAGATTAGTATTGGCCTCTCTGAATTTCCACGTGATGGTGAGACCATGCAGGAATTAATTCAATCTGCTGATGCAGCTATGTATACTGCCAAACGACGCGGGGGAAATCAGGTAGTTAAGTATGAGAAAGGTATGGTGCCAAAATCAGGGGCCTAAAACAGTTGAAATTATTTGTTGTAGCATTCAGCCTATTATTTGGGGTAGTTAACCCGGGCTTAGCTCAAAGCATAGAATATCCTGCACTTATCCTATCAGGTGTCCCTTTTGAGATCTCGTGGATGGACTTTACGCAAGCCTCCCCGCAAAACCCGATCATGGTCAAAGGTATAGAAGGAAATACACTTCAGATCACTTCAGCAAGTGGGGCGACCAAAGTGGTTCTAAGGGGCGATGTTATGCTTGAATATGCCCATAATGATGGACAGGTCATTCAGGAAGAGATTGTTACCATACCGGGTTGGCTGAGTTTGCTTCCACCTCTTTTGGCCATTGCCTTAGCCTTATTGACCAAGGAGATGTTGATTTCTCTTTTTTCCGGGATATGGGTGGGAGTGACCATCATGTTCGGCTATAATCCTATCAATGGATTCCTACGCTCTCTGGATAGCTATGTTGTCAATACCATTGCTGATCCTGGCCATGCCACCATCCTTCTATTCACTTTTGGTTTTGGCGGACTTATCGGAATTGTTCAAAAAAACGGTGGTTTAGCCGGGATTGTCGCCATTGCCGCCCGGTATGCCAAAACCCGGGTTCGAGGACAAGTCGCTACCGCATCCATGGGGCTCTTTATCTTTTTTGATGATTATGCCAATAGTCTGCTGGTAGGAAACACCATGCGACCTTTTACCGATAAGCTGCGAGTCAGTCGTGAAAAACTAAGTTACATTGTTGATTCAACAGCCGCACCAGTAGCCAGTATCGGCTTGATCAGTACCTGGATTGTTTTTGCTATGTCCCTTTTAGATGGGCAACTAAAAGTATTGGGAATTCATACCAATGCCTATCTGATCTTTCTGTTATCCATTCCTTTTAGCTATTACGCCATTCTGGCTATTGTGTTTGTCTTTATGAATGCGATCATGCAAAGGGAATTTGGACCGATGTACAAAGCCGAGTCCCGGGCCATCACGACAGGGGCTATTCTGCGGCCAGGTGCCAAGCCATTGTCTGACGATTCCCTGCTTAAAAATGCAATTCCAGAGCATATCCCTCATCGCTGGTACAATGCGGTCATCCCGATTTTTATTGTCATCTTCATGACCATTGTGGGTATGATTATTACAGGGATGCCCGATTCTTTCCCGGCAGATGCAGGGATTCTACAGAAAGTTCTCCTCATAATGGACAGCACAGATTCGAGCCGGGCTCTGCTGTGGGCCAGCTATATCGCTGCTGTAGTGGCAATTAGTATGGCTCTGGGGCAACGGTTATTAACGCTCAAAGCTGCTCTCGAAAGCTGGTTTGAAGGAGCTAGAACCATGTTCTTGGCAACGATTATTCTGGTTCTAGCCTGGAGTCTTGGATCAGTTTGTACCGATATTCATACTGCTGACTTTATCGTCCACCATACCCAGGATTGGATCTCACCAGGTCTACTTCCAGCTTTGACATTTATTGTTGCAGCCCTGATCAGTTTTGCCACGGGAACTTCCTATGGTACCATGTCCATACTGATTCCACTGATTATCCCTCTCGCCATCCAGTTTTATGGGGATGTTTATAGTGTTATGTTTTGGGCTACCTTTTCAGGTATTATCAGCGGGGCAACATTTGGTGATCATTGCTCACCTATATCCGACACAACGATTCTGTCTTCATTGGCCAGCGGCGCCGATAATGTAGACCATGTTCAAACTCAACTTCCATATGCCCTGACTGTTGGTGGAGTTGCCATTCTATTTGGATTTTTACCGATAGGTCTTATTGCAAATCCATCATATTTCACAGGTATTCTGCTTTATGTCTTAAGTATTACAACTCTTTATCTGATACTGAGATTCTTTGGCAAACCCCTGCCAGTACTTTCCGATGAGTCCGTGGAGGTTGAGTCCCATTAACAAACTGCTGTGCATAATGGTTAGGTTCATATTCATAGTTACTCTATTAGTTGTTACTGGTGGGGTTCCCTTATGTGCTGAAACACCTGTTCGAACCTATGATACGCGTGCCATTGATGCTTTTATGGATGGAATGGACCTGGAATCAAGCGGAAAATATGAGCAAGCCATCATTGCCTATGAGCGAGCTATTAAATTTGATCCAGGTGCAGTAGATATTCATTTTTCCCTGGCCAGGTTGTTTCTTCAAGTTGATCGGAGAACAGCCGCAAAGAACGCCCTGTTGAAAGTCATTGCCATAGAGCCCCGCAATATGGAATCGCTGGAACTGTTGGGAGAAATTGCCCAATCAGAACTTGAACATAAATTGGCCCTGAGCTATTTCGATCGTATTCTGGACATGGATCACAATAACGATTATGCCATCTTACAATCTGCACAGATCTTTCACGCTCTGGGTGATACTATTCGCGAAGCTGAGTTGTTGATCCGCTTGTGGGAGCTGGATACAGATCGTGTTGCAGCCCTGCAACGAGCAGAGACCATTTATCTGAATGCCAATGATTACATCCGTATCACCGATCTTTACGATAAGCTCATCAAACGCAGGCCTACTGAGACTGACCTGGTTGGTCGCCAAATAAGATTATTTCTAGGTATGAATCGCTTTTTCGATGCTGAGGCTTTGATGGATTCACTGATCGAGGTGGCCCCCTATTCCATGGATCTCCAGAGTATGAAGACGGATTTAGTTAAGGTGATGCATGGAGAAATGGCTGCCGTTGATTATCTCACCGCGGTTGTGGATGAGTATCCTGAGTCCTGGGAGCTAAAACTCAAACTCAGTCAACTTCTCATAGACGCCGGAGAATCCAGTAATGCTCGCAGTATGATCAAGGATATCCTGGAGATTAACCCGGAACTATCTAATGCAGTATCCATGTTGGTTTGGACCTATTTGGATGTAGACGATGTGGCGCAAGCCGGTACGGTATTGGAGAGTTATCTTCCGGCCTTCCCGGATGATTTTTTTCTCCACCGCCTCATGGGTAGTATTCTGCAGGATATTTCGGTTAAATCAAGGGACTCAACGCATATTCAACAAGCCCTTGATGCTTTGAATACTGCCTTAAAGATTCGACCTGAAGATGCTCAGACTCTGCATATGATTGCTGCAACTCTGGATCTATTGGATGACCGGGAAGGGGTATTACAGACATATCTACGTTTAATTGAGCTTAATCCTGATGATGATCTGGCTCTTAACAATTATGCCTACTTACTAGCCGAAGGTGAGGTTAGTGAAGATACCCTTCGGTATGCAGCAGAGTTTGTAGAGCGAGCTCTGATCCTTAATCCTGATAATGCACCCTATCTGGATACTGCAGGCTGGATCTATTTCAAATTGGGTCACGTCCAACTAGCCCGGGAATTCATTGACCGTTCACTGAATATCAATCCGGACAACCCTGAGGTTTTAATGCACATGGGCGATGTTTTGGAGTATCTTGGAAAGTCAAATGAAGCTTATATTTACTATATGCGTGCAGGGAAATTACGGTAAATGTTATGAGAGATAACTCCACAGATAAAGCTTGATATGAGATTGAGACATGGAATTATATAACAAAGATGGTAATGAGTACAATGGTATTTATAAAAAATATTGAATTTCAGATTGTCACAAAGTACATAGATAGATTCGTGGTTGTCTGTTGGATTCGTTACGGTATAGGGAGAATCAATTGAGTCTAATTAGTCTTGTGATCCCACTTCTTAATGAGGATGAATCACTGGTAGAGCTCCTTTCACAGATCAAACAGGCCCTGGAACCTTCCAAACACCAGTTTGAGATTATTTTTATCGATGATGGTTCGACGGACAGATCGCTTGAACTTATTCGTGAAATTGCTACATCTGATAAACGAGTGAAAGTCATTAGCTTTCAACGAAACTATGGAAAAGCCGCAGCATTGAATGCTGGTTTTAAGGCTGCTGAGGGTCATTACGTGATCACGATGGACGCAGATCTCCAGGATGATCCACAAGAGATTCTACCCCTTATCGGTGTTTTGGAAGAGGGCTGGGATATGGTCAGCGGCTGGAAACAGGTCCGCCATGATCCTATCAGTAAGAGACTACCCTCTAAATTATATAATTTTACAGTCTCCAAACTTTCCGGGATACCCATCCATGATTTTAATTGCGGGCTGAAGGCTTATACCCGCAAAGTAATAAAAAACATCGAACTCTACGGAGAAATGCATCGCTATATCCCGGTTTTAGCCAAACAGAAAGGCTTCAACTGCACTGAGAAAGTAGTCCAACACCATGCTCGAAAATATGGTGAGTCAAAATACGGGTTCAAGCGTCTATTTACCGGCTACCTCGATCTATTTACTGTTCTTTTCCTTGGAAAATATATGCGCAAACCAATGCACTTTTTTGGGCTTGCCGGTATGTTTTTATTATTGATAGGCTTCGGAATTCTGGGATTCTTATCATTTCAGTGGCTGCTCCAATACTTTTTTGAAGCAGGTAAATGGATCGGCAATCGGCCCATCTTCTACCTGGGTATCCTCCTCTCGATCATGGGTGGTCAGTTTGTGTCCATGGGGCTTTTAGGTGAATTGATCACCAGTTCACTGCATAAGGAGAAGCCTGTCATCCGTGAGGATGATTGATCCCCATTAAGTAGCTATGCGAATTTCTTTTATTAGTGTGGGTCCACCTTACCGGGGTGGACTTTCAGATTTGAGTGCCCTGATCTTCCGTGAACTTGGTCAAGAGCACACTGTTCAATTCATCAACTACTCGAGGCAGTATCCCAAACTGTTGTTTCCAGGTAAAACAGAGTTTAAGGAAGGGAGCCAGGCTTCAGATTTTCCTTCAGAACGCATTGTTGATTCATTAAATCCCTTTAGTTGGTTCAAGGCAGCGGAACGGATCAAAAAGTTTAATCCAGATGCGGTGATCTTCCGGTATTGGAACCCCTACTTTGCGTTAATGATCAATACAATCAGTGCCAGGTTGAGTCGTGTTGGGATTAAGGTTAGCGTATTTATCGATAATCTGATTCCCCACGAAGAGTCTTTTATTGATTCCTGGGCAGCGCGCCGGGTACTTGCCAATGCAAATCACATATTCACCTTATCCAAGTACGTCACGCAGGATGTTCATCGTTTTCGCCCTGAGCTCCCCGTAACAACTTTGATTCATCCACTATATGAGAATTACAAATCTCGCTATTCAAAGGCAGAAGCCAGAGCAATATTGAAATTGTCTGATCAGCCGGTTATGCTTTTCTTTGGATTGATCCGACCCTATAAAGGATTAGATATTCTGATCAAGGCTTTGGGATTGCTGCAAAACAGACTACCTGATTACAAAGCATACATTCTTGGTGAAGCCTATGAAAATGAACAAAAATACAAAGATTTGATTCAATCAACCGGTGTAGGATCTCAGGTTCACTACCGGAATGAATTTGTCCCTGATGAAAAGCTCCCTTTATATTTTGCCGCCTGCGATGTTTTGGTTCTACCCTACCGTTCGGCTACGCAAAGCGGTATCATTGGTATTGCCTTCCAGATGGATCGACCGGTCATCGCAACTCGGGTAGGGGGCTTGGGTGAATACATAGAAGATGGAAAAACAGGCTATCTGGCTGAGCCGGAAAATCCGGATGCCTTGGCTGATTTAATTCTGAAATTCTTTCAAAGTGATGATCGTGATGTCATGGTTACTCATGTCAAAGCCCAAAAATCAAAATACTCTATCAGCACATTTTGCTCTCACATAGCCAGGGCGCTTGAGGATGAATAGTCCCCGGATCTGTATCCTGGTGCTAAACTGGAATGGGGCAGATGATACCCTGGAATGTCTGGATTCACTGCAAAACCTGACCTATGCCCATGCTGAAGTTGTTGTGATTGACAATGGCTCTGATGATGATTCTGTTGCAAAGATCAAACAGGCCTTTCCTCACATATTTGTGCTGGAGTTATCCACTAATCTGTTCTTTGGTGGTGGCAACAATGCTGGACTTAAGTGGGCTGATACGCAGGGTTTTGAATATGTGATTTTTCTGAACAATGATACTACAGTTGAACCGGATTTTATTGAACCACTATTGGCCAGTTTTGATCGATCTGAACGGGTTGGTATGGTTGCACCCATGATGTGTTATGCCTCAGACCCCGAACGGGTTTGGTATGGTGGGGGGAGTGTTAACCTCTGGACCGGGATCATCGTTCACAAGCATATCCGGGATCAAGTTTCTGAGGTTTCTCCGGAGCTTGTCAGCACTGACTACATCACTGGCTGTTGCATGATGATGCCAACCAAAGTGGCTACTGAATTGGCAGGTTTTCATCCTGCATTTAAAATGTACGGAGAAGATGTTGACCTTTCACTACGCTGTCGCAAGGCAGGCTATAAATTAATGTTTTGCCCCCAAAGTAAAATATTTCATAAGGTTTCCGCCTCTTTGGGTGGTGAATTCGGATTTAGCAAATTTCGTCGAAAACTGGAAGGATTGTTTAAAGTATATTCAAAGCACACCAGGTGGTATCATTGGCCGACGATAATCCCAAGTCAGTTGATCTTTTTCTTTGCTAATATCCAAATTTTCAAAAAGATTGCAAAAAACTCATTGAAAACAGCAAAGTAGGATTTGATATGCTAACCCAGGTGCTGCAATGAAAACCTCAAATCCACAAACGTTCAGTATTGTTATTCCAACGTATAATCGGGGGCTAATAACCCTTAATACGCTTGAGGCTTTAGCGCATCAGACAAAATCCGGCTTTCCAGTAATCATTGTTGATCAATCGGAATCACCGGTGGAGGCTTTGCAAGAGTTCCAATCTTCAGCATTTTTATATCAGTACATCCATATTGATACTCCTGGTTTGCCCAATGCCCGGAATGTCGGTATGCAAGCGGTAACGACTGATTATGCCATTTTCCTGGATGATGACTGTATTCCTGATCCCGATTTAATTGAAGCCTATCAAGAAATATTTATAAGCGCAGACGATGCTCTTGTTCTGGTTGGTGGCCGGGTCATTGAAGAGGGATCAAATATTTTTAAAGAGCGTATCAGTCTGGTAGGTGGGGTCGTTACTCGATATGGTAAGACTCTAAAGAATTTTGATACTGATAATAGCGGACCATGTGAATGGGTTCCAGGTGGTAATTTTTGTGTTCGAACAGATATTTATAAAAAGGTTGGTGGATTTGACACCAATTTTATAGGTACAGCTGTAATGGAAGATAGCGATTTCGGATATACAATTCTGAATCATGGATACTCTGTTCAGTACAATCCTAAGCCACGTATGTTGCATTTAAGAATTCCTACTGGAGGTGTGCGACCATCTAACCCATCAAGAGGCATGAACTGCCGGACTCATAACACAATCTACTTTTTCCGCAAACATGGCCGGAAGAAATACATTCCTTTCACGCTTATCTATTTAAGTGGAATACTGGTTAAAGAGATAGTGGCCAGGAGGTATTCATTATCGGCAATCTATTACACGTTTCTTGGATTTATTCGAGGTATTCAAACACCTCTAAGAACATCCTGAATAAAGTTAAATGATTGACGGCTTAGCAAAGAGTATATGACAAAACATGAATATCACCCTAACATTAATAAATATAGCTATTTATGCGAACACGAGCTGTGTTCTTAATTATCAACACTTTGCGCCTTTGCGTTCTCTGCGAGAGGCACTTTTTGCGGGATCGTCATGATTGATCAATGTTATGATTAGTATCAAGAGATTCCCCAAGTGGGTGTATTTTGATAGTGGGGATAGTCATGGCAGTCTGTTGCTTGCCGGAAGTGGTCGAAGTGGCACTACTTGGGTTGAGAATATTCTTAATCATGATAATTCTCATCGGGTAATATTCGAACCCTTTCATACCCGGAAAAACAAATTAGTTGCTCATTGGACTCCTTATCAATACTTGAGACAAAATAATCAGGAAGCAAAATATTTAATCCCGGCCAAAAAAATATTGGATGGAAAAGTTCGAAACGCGTGGGTGAATCGGCTGAACCGCAGAGTATTTAGCCGTACTAGAATTATCAAGGAAATTAGAGCTAATTTGCAGTTACCCTGGTTGCATAAAAATTTTCCTGAAGTTCCCATTATTTTTTTAATGCGACACCCCTGCGCCGTTGCCAATTCCAGGATGCAACTTAACTGGCCTAGTAGTACAGACGTATTTCTCTCTCAAAATGAACTGGTTAAGGATCACCTCGCTCCATTTGTGAATGAAATTGAAAAAATTACGGGTGATTTTGAAGGCCATATTGTGAATTGGTGCATAGAAAATTACATCCCTTTGAAGTTGCTCAAGCCTGGTGATGCCCACATTACCTTCTATGAAGATATTATTGCAGATCGTAGTCGTGAAGTGCAGCGAATATTTTCTTTTCTACAGCAACCAGTTCCCCGGATTAGTGAAAAAGTATTTAATCGACCATCGGCACTTGCCAGAGATGGTAGCGCCGTAAACCAGGGCAAATCACCCTTGCTGGAATGGCAGGAACATGTCAGCAAAGAACAAATCCAGAGAACACTTGAAATTCTCAGGCTGTTTGGACTGGATTATCTGTACAATGAGCAACCTCACCCCCTGATCGCTAGCGGGGATGTGTTATCGGTGGAATAAATATACCTCACTATTTGGTTAATCGAAATGAGTGTAGCCCCTATGAGAGATGAACAGACATGAAAAAGAAACAAATTTATGTTACTGAACCTTCACTACCGGAAGTTGAAGAATTTATACCTTATTTAAAGGATATTTGGGAAACCAAATGGCTGACGAATAATGGCAAATACCATAAGCAGCTGGAGGTAGATATGGCAGACTACCTGGGCGTCGATTATATATCATTGTTTACGAATGGAACCCTGGCTCTTATAACAGCCCTGCAGGCACTAAATATTAAAGGGGAGGTCATTACCACTCCTTACACATTTGTGGCAACTGCAAACTCACTTATTTGGAACAATCTAAAACCAGTATTCGTTGATGTTGACCCAATTTATGGGAATTTAGATCCCGATCTTATTGAGGCCGCCATTACTCCCCGGACCACGGCGATTCTACCTGTACATGTCTATGGTTTTCCGGCTAATGTTTCCAGGATACAAGAAATCGCTCAAAAACACAAATTGCGAGTAATTTACGATGCTGCACATGCTTTTGGCGTGTGCCTGGATGGTGAATCAATTCTAAATCATGGCGATCTGTCTATTCTAAGTTTTCATGCTACAAAAGTGTATAACACGATGGAGGGTGGAGCCATCATTAGTCACGATGCTGCCACTAAGCAACACATTGATCAACTGAAAAATTTTGGTTTTATGAACGAAATATCAGTGGTAGCTCATGGTATAAACTCAAAAATGAATGAGATGCAGGCGGCTTTAGGTCTACTACAGCTTAAGTATCATAAATCGAACATTGATCGGCGAGCTGAAATTGCTGAACTTTATCACACGGGGCTCTCAAAAATTGCTGGGATTCGCCTGGCTTCGAGTCCAGCCGGACTAAGTAATTATAACTATGGCTACTATCCAATCTTCATATCAGAGTCGATTTATGGCCAGAGTCGTGATTCATTATATCACTACCTGAAAACACAAGATATTATTGCTCGGCGATATTTTTATCCACTTATCAGTCAGTATTCAGCTTATCAGGAGATTGGAGCTGCAAGTCAACTTTCTGTCCCAACTGCAGAAAAGATCAGCAAAGAGGTTATTTGTTTACCGATTTACCCCGAGCTTGATCCTGAGGATGTTCTGCGTATCATTGATCTCATAAAGGAATATCGGTCACACTAAATTGAATACGGTTTTACAGAGACAGACAACACATGGCGTAATCTGGCAGCTATTTGAAAAATTTGGTCTTCAGGTCACTCGTTTTATTGTCACTATCATCCTGGCCAGACTTCTAACACCAGCAGATTTTGGCTTGATCGGTATGATAATGGTCATTTTTGCCATTGCCCAGGTCTTCGTTGAGGCAGGTTTGGGTTCTGCGTATATCCAGAAAAAAGAAGTTAGTTTTATCGATGCAAACACGATATTTATTACTAATCTAGTTATCAGTGTCTTGATGTACGTTGTTGTTTGGTCAATAGCCCCATTTGTAGCCGCTTTTTATGAAGAGCCCCAACTCCTGGAACTTACCCGAATCATGGCGTTTATTTTTGTTATCAACGCCTTCGGTGTTATTCAACACTCTAAGCTCAGACGTGAGGTTAAGTTCAAAGAGAAAGCAATCGTCAATCTCATTGCAAATCTCGTTTCGGGAGGGATAGCAATTTATGTTGCCTTATCTGGTTTGGGTGTATGGAGTATTGTGATTCAATTCATTTGCCTGAATATTTTAAATGTCGTTGGACTATGGATTGTGGTCAAATGGATTCCCCGCTTCGAGTTTTCATTCGATTCGCTTAGGAAGATGCTTTCATTTGGAGTGTGGATGCTCGCTACAAGTATACTTACAACAATTACTGATAATCTCTATATCTTAATTATTGGTAAATACTTTCCCGCTGCCCAGGTTGGTTACTACACTAAGGCTAAACAATTCCAGCAAATGGGATCGGAACAATTTTCTCAAGCAATAGGAGGAGTTGCCTTTCCCGTTCTAGCGAAAGTTCAAGGAAAAGAGCAGAAGATTAAACTCGGTATGAGCAGCTTTTTAGCACTATCACTTGTGTTAGTCGCACCAATTATGTTGTCACTACATATTGGCGCACAACCATTTATCAAGCTTCTTCTAACGGATAAATGGCTGTCAATTATTCCTTATCTCAAAATACTAGCAATTATCGGAATTTTGTATCCAATCCACTTGTTGAATATCCAATTAACAATTTCGCAAGGACGGAGCGATTTGATTTTTAGGTTAAATATAATTAAGATTGTTATTCGGATCGCGAACATCCTGATAATGGCTCAATTTGGCGTCCTTTATATTATTATGGGTGAGCTGGTTGTGTCTACTCTATCTTTATATTTTAACACCTACTATGCGAGAAAATCACTTAACTACGGTCTGTTGCGACAATTGTGGGATACCCGTAGTATCTGGCTTTCTATTATAATAGCAAGTGTGTTAGGCCATTTGATTATGATAATAATTTCAAACCAATTTATTCAGTTATTCTCACTATTTGTTACCATTGAATTAGTATTTCTATCAGTTCAATACTTTACTAATAAGCAACTCTTACTAGACCTATGGCAGTTGTTTTTCCATAAGAATCCCATTGATTTTGAGCGACCTAATT
>JAOZSM010000320.1 GCA_029939675.1 Fidelibacterota bacterium | reverse complement strand
TTCATATTGGCAACACTTTTGATAATGGTTGGTCAATGTTCATTGTTTGAGTCCGGAATTCTGGATAAATATTTCTTTTTATCCGGGTAGCGGTTCTCTAGATTAATTTCATGCAAAATAATTTTCGTGAATTCGCTGTAAAAACAATCGATGACCTGGGTCTTTCTGACTATGAGGTAGCCAAACTCACCGGTATAAAAAGCTCTTCAGTCAGTCGCTGGAGAACTGGTAAGACTACTCCCAGGAAGAATAGCTTAAGACATCTGGCCCAACTGGCAGGGCGTCAGATACGTTTTATCAAATCTGAATCCGGGGTCCAGGTCGACTGGGTCGCTGAAAACGATAGTCATCTGATGCCTTACGTCCCTCTCCAAAATATTCGTCAAACAGTCAAGGTCTATACCTGGAGCCAGGCCAATAGTCCTGATTTTTTTAGACGCAATGGCAGCATCGGTCAAAAACCGGTTCATTCCCTTAAAGGAATTCCGGATGTAGAGGATCCGCTGGTATATTCCATCATTATCGATGATGAGAACAATTCGTTGATCGACCCTTATGCTCGTTATGGTGACGTCCTGATCGTCTCCCCGGCAGCCAGCGTCAAGAATGGAGATCATGTTGTAGCGAAGCTCAACGATGGTCGCCTGATCTCACGAAAGATTCAATTCTCAGATGATAATCTTTTCTTTACCCGGCATGAGGGAGGAGCGGCTGAGTTTAGTGTAAGATCCCACGCTGTCAGCTTCTATCACAAAGTAGTTTACATCCGTAAACGCTAAGCGGACTATTCCAGACAAAAGTTTAAAAAAAGAGACCTGAAATTCAGGTCTCTAGTGAGGGATTTTTTCGTGCCGAGAGCGGGATTCGAACCCGCACAAGCGTTAGCTCACTGCCCCCTCAAGACAGCGTGTCTACCAGTTCCACCACCTCGGCAAAAGAATTATTGGTCGGTTGGGGTATCAGTCTCTGCCGGTGTAGTTGCTGGAACTGCGGCTGCTTCTCCGGGTAATCCCAATTCTGCAGGAACGGCGGCCTCAAATTGAGTACCAGGAACAAACATCTCATCCTGTAGTTCTTTTTGAAATTCGTTTTGATCAGCTGACCCGCCTTTATTGAGTACGCCAATCAAAATGATAATGACCATGAATGCTACAGCAAGCCCACCTGTTATTTTGGTGAGAAAATTACCAGCACCTACGCCACCGAATAAAGCACTGGCAGTATTGCTACCACCGAATGTTCCGGCTAAACCACCACCCTTGCTGGATTGCATCAGAATCACCATCATCAGCAATAATGAAATGAGCACCAGTAAAATGTACAAAAATGTCATGAGTTTCTCCTACTCGATCGCTCCGGCTTCATCTATGATGCCTTTGAAGGATTCAAGCTGCATGCTTGCTCCTCCAACCAGAGCTCCGTCAATGTCCTTATTGGACAATAATCCTATTGTGTTTTCAGGTTTAACACTACCCCCATAGAGAAGCCATGTTGATTCAGCAACATCGCTATTAAAAAGAGTTTTGATAGCTCCACGAATAAACTGATGAACCGCCGCTGCCTGTTCCGGTGATGCCGTAAGGCCTGTACCGATAGCCCAGACGGGCTCATAAGCAATAATGACTGTTTCCATATCAGCTTCGCTCAGACCTTTAAGTCCTACCCGAAGTTGTTTGGCAATCACTTGCTCAGTTTTTTCAGCTTCCCGCTCTTCAATTTTTTCGCCTACGCAAAAAATGGGAATTAAACCTGATTTCAAAGACCGGTGAACTTTCTTATTGATCCATTCATCACTCTCGCCAAAGACATGCCGTCTTTCTGAGTGTCCCAGGATCACATATTCAGTTCCGGTTTCCCGGATCATGGCACCAGTGATCTCACCTGTAAAGGCCCCGGCTTCTGCCCAATGCATATTTTGGGCGCCCACCTTAATCTCACTACCATTAACCGTATCAAAAACCGTCTTCAATGCCAAAAAAGGCGGGCATAAAATAACCGAGACCCCATGGGTGTCCAATAAATTATTACGTAAGGATTGTGCGAACTCGGCTGCCTCTTTAGGGCCGAAATGCATCTTCCAGTTACCAGCTACTATCTTATTTCTTTTCAATTATTTAGCTCCTTTCAAAGCTTCAAAAGCGGGTAGGTTAAAACCACTTAATAGTTCCAATGATGCTCCTCCACCGGTGGAAGTATGCGTCACACATCCATCCAATCCGAATTTCTTGAGCGCAGCAGCGCTGTCGCCACCACCAACAATAGTTGTGGCTCCTTTTTTGGTAATCTCACAAAGTTTCTCAGCCACACTTCTGGTCCCTTTCAAGAATGGAATCATTTCAAAAACGCCCATGGGACCATTCCATAAAACCGTTTTGGATGTTTCCAGAATTTTATTAAACGACAGCGTAGTCCGGCCACCAATATCCAGCCCCATCAAGTCATCTTCCAGAGCACGAATCGGCAGCTCATGTACTTTAGCGTTCTCTTTTATCTCCCGAGCTGCAATACAATCTGACGGTAGTACGAGATTAACACCCTTTTCAAGACAGAGTTCAATGACCTCAGTCGCAAATTGCTGACGATCTTCTTCCACCAATGATGCGCCGATGTTGTGGTTCAAAGGAGCTGCGCTCAAAAAGGTGTAGGCCATACCACCACCGATAAGAATGTTATCAGCCACATCGGCCAGACGTTTAAGCAGGTCAATCTTACCACTTACTTTTGAGCCCCCCAGAATCACAGTAAAAGGACGCTCTGGTGCCTCGATGGCTTTTACCAGAAATTCAATTTCCTGCATCAGCAAAAATCCGGCAGCTTGCTCTTCCATGTGAGCTACTATGCCCACGTTTGAGGCATGCGCTCGGTGAGCTGTGCCAAAAGCATCATTCACATAGATCTCTGCCAAACCGGCCAACTGTTTTGAAAACTCAGGATCATTATCGGTTTCAGCAGCATGGAAACGGAGATTTTCAAGGACCAGAACCTGTCCAGGTTGCAGATCAGCAGCGAGAGATTCGACCTCTGACCCCACACAATCCGGTGCAA
>JAOZSM010000005.1 GCA_029939675.1 Fidelibacterota bacterium | reverse complement strand
TAGGAGTTAGGAGTTAGGAGTTAGAAGTTCAAACAACTTTCAACCTTCGACTTTCGACTTTCGACTATAATAATCTCTGCGGCTTTGCGTCTCTGCGAGAGGAACATAAAACTGGAATTGAGGGTCAACTCTTTTCCAATTAGCAACGGACCGGGAAGCATTTAGACTATTGACAACAATAATCTCTGCGGCTTTGCGTCTCTGCGAGAGGAACATAAAACTGGAATTTAGTGTCAACCGGTAAACTATATATCGTCTCTACACCCATTGGTAATTTGGCTGATTTTACTTTTCGGGCCGTAGATACCTTGAAAATGGTGGATTTGATTGCTGCTGAGGACACCCGTGTGTCTGGTGTTTTGCTCAAGCACTATGAGATTGAGACGCCCATGTTCGCTTACCATGATCACAATAAAGAACAGGTTACTCCTGGTCTCTTGCGTAAACTGGAAAAAGGGGATGATATTGGCTTGATTACTGATGCCGGAACCCCGCTGGTGAGTGACCCCGGCTTTTTTCTGGTGCGGGCCGCTGTGGCCGCAGACGTCACAATAGTACCTATTCCCGGTGCCTCGGCTATGTTAGCTGCTCTGGTTGCCGCTGGCTTACCATCTGATCGCTTCACCTTTGAAGGATTCTTACCTCGCAAAAAGGGTCGTCAGACTCGGATGAAATATCTTGCTGAAGATCCTCGTACATTGATTATATATGAGTCTCCCCACCGAATTTTGAGAACACTCCGTGATATTGCTGATTATATGGGTGACCGACAGGTAGTAATTGGACGAGAGATTACCAAGAAATTTGAGGAGTTTATCCGGGGTTCCGTATCAGAGATCAGGGAACAGTTGGACACTCGCAACATAAAAGGTGAGGTAGTTATTATCATCGGAGGAAAAAAAGCATGACTACAGACAAAGTATTTGAGTATGCCCGGGATGATTTCAACTATCCCCGCTTTGTTCAGAAATTGTTGAAGAAAGCCTTGAATTATGCCATTGCAAAGATCCAGAGTAGTGACATTGATAAGGCCTGGCTCAATCAGCTACGTTACGGCATAGAAGGTTTAGCTATTTTAACCATCCTCTTTGGATCATATTTATTTACAGCACTTCTGGTTGCTCTCTGGGTTTTTATGGATCAGATATATCTACATCTCTTTGTAGATCGTTCAGTTCCGGCTAATCGGTTTAAACATTTTGTGGAAGAAGTACCCTTGGTGTTGGCTCTTACCATCTACATGTGGATGCAGGGACACTGGTGGACTGGTGGAGCAGCTCTGCTGGGTATTTCCGGTCTCTATCTACTAACCAATCTTCAGATGAAATACGATCTCATGGCCATTAATATCCCCCGGCTCTATTTTCTCCGTTGGGACCGGATGGGTATCATCTTTCTATTTACCCTTATGGGAGCCTGGCCTGGAGAACGCGCCTATTTATTTGTAGTTCTATTGGCCTGGTTACTGGCTGCCCTATCCTTTTATGATTACATCTGGATTTTGATTCAATTAGCAAAAACCAAAAAATGAAAACCTCTCGACCATTATTTATAAGTTTTGAAGGTATCGATGGGTCTGGAAAATCGACCCAATGTAAGATGCTTTATCATGATCTTCTGGATAGAGGCTATGTCGTTCATCTTTTTCGTGAACCAGGCGGGACTGGAATCTCTGAGAAGATCAGGGATATCCTGTTAGATAAAAACAATACTGAAATGAGTCCTATTACTGAGATGTTGCTCTACTTTTCCAGTCGCAATCAATTGATTACTGAAAAGGTCACGCCAGCACTGGATAAAGGTGAGATCGTTTTGTTGGATCGCTTTGTGGATAGTACTATTGCTTACCAGGGCTACGGTCGTAGTCTACCATTGAGCAGTATCCAGAAGGTGGCTGATGTGGCTATAGGAGAGGTGCGTCCCAATCTGACAATTCTGGTTGATACACCTCTGGAAACAGCCGAGGACCGGATGGATGATCGGGTGTTGGATCGCTTGGAAGCTGAAAATGCTGAGTTTAAGCAAAGAACCAGAAACGGCTATTTGAAACTTGCCAGCGAAGAACCCGCTCGATTCCTGGTACTTGACGGTCGTAAAAGTATTGAGGAATTAAAAAGCACGATTGCTTCCCGGGTATACCAGCTTTTGGATAGTTGAACATGCAGTATCGCCACGGTTCTCTTCCAATATTAGCTTTGCTTATGCTCACTTTGTGGGCGGCAAGTCTGTACACACAATCCAACACAGAACGGGTCGATGGTGAAAGTGCCATCAAAAAAGTATATCAGACTATTCTGAATCGCTATGTTGCTGAGATTGATCCTGAAAAATTGTCAAATGCAGCCATCAGCGGCATGCTCAGGGAATTGGATCCTTATTCACAACACATCAATGACGATAATTCATACCGCCTTGACGCCATCACAAAAGGCGAGTACGGGGGCGTGGGGATGCATCTGGGACGGATGAATGACTCTCTTATTGTCATTTCACCTATGGATGGGACGCCGGCATTCCGGCAGGGGATTCACGCCGGTGACAGAATCATCAAGATCGACTCGATCTGGACTAGAAAATTGGATCTGAACAAAGCGGCCAGACTGGTTCGGGGTAAAAAGGGGACTCTATTAAAGTTGCTCATCAAGCGCGAAGGTGAAGCGGAATTAATTACTTTTGAACTTGAACGAGAATTGATCAAAGTTCCTGATGTGAGCTATTCTGGTCTTTTAGAAGATCGCATGGGGTATGTTAAACTATCAAACTTCTCCAAATTCTCAGCTGAAGATCTTGAAAAAGCCATCCGCAAACTAAATCGAGTGCACTTAAATGGTCTTATTATTGATCTAAGGGGTAATCCAGGTGGATTATTGAGTGCCGCATTGATGAGTGCTGACCTTTTTATTGATAAAGATGCCTTGTTATTGGAAACCAGAGGGCGGGTTAATCAATCGAATAAAAAATACCATGCTCGACGGCGTCCCATTGTTGCCCCTGATCTGCCTTTGGCCATTCTGGTTGATGGAGGATCGGCTTCAGCTTCCGAGATCCTTTCTGGTGTTTTGCAGGACTATGATCGTGCGGTTGTTATTGGTGAATCGACCTTTGGAAAAGGTCTGGTCCAAACTGTCACGCGTCTTACTCCAGAAACTCGGTTGAAGCTGACCACTGCGAAGTATTATTTGCCCAGCGGACGTTTGATCCAAAAGCGAGAAATTGCCACCGATGTTATTTATGAGGATTTGCTCACCACGGAGACCAACGCTTTTTACTCAGGGAATCATCGTAGATTTGAAGCTGGAGGCGGTGTTACTCCTGATTTGGAAGTAGAAGATCTTACCATGAGCCGTCTGGAGAGAAAGCTATGGCGGAAAAGACTTTTCTTCAGGTATGCTCTGAACTACGAAGAAACTCATCCAGGACTTTCTTTACCAATGCACTTTGCCGAAAGTCAGGTGGATAGTTTTTATCATTGGATGGAAAATCAAGATCTACTTCCCTTGAGTGAGCTGGAACGTTGGATCAGTAAAAGTGGTGGTGTGGTCGACTCAAACAGTACAATATTTAATAAAATGAACTCACTGCGCACTGAGCTGGAAGCCTTGGCGACCATTCAACAACAGGAAGAGATCAACCAGAATAGACTTCAGATACTGAGTGGATTAGAAACAGAGCTTGCCAATGTGATTGGAGGAAACGGTGCCAGAGTGGCTGCTTCGTTGCAACATGACCCAGTTGTTCTCAAAACAATCGAACTTTTAGCCTCTCGAACAGAGCTGAAAACCATTCTCACTCAAAAGAGTGATTAGCGGCTGTCTATATACTCAATAATAAACCGTTATTAGGCTTAAGCAAATATCAGCATCCCACGACTTAAGTTGTGGGTTACCAGATGTTTAGGAGAAATATTAACCGTTTTAACGGTTTGTCGGATTACGCGAAACAGGTATTTTAAGGACGGACACCAATCAAACGGTGTCCTTTTTCTTTAGCGACACAGTCAGGAAAAAATCTGCCAGGAGCTCATCACCATATTTATCCGGGGCAGTTACCTGAATATTGATCGTTTCATGATGACGTTCACCTGTACTTACGACCTGCTCGATCAGAGCCTTGACTTTATCCCCATCCTGACACGTAAATTGAGCATCAGCTTCCACTCGTTTCAAGAAATTGACCTGCATATCCTTGAATACAAGACTGATCTTTTGATTACTTTTCGAAATTAATTCCATAGCCAGCAAGCCACCAGCCAGATCAGCTCCGACTGCCAATGTGCCAAAATACATGCTGTTTAGGTGATTCTTTGTGCGGCGTCTGAGGGGGATACTGATAACACAACGTTCTTGATTCAGGATATGAATTCGTGGTCTAACAAAGAGGATCAAGGGGATTTTTGTAAAACCAAAATAACGTACTGCCAAGGTTTGTTTCCAGTTGATTTTCATAGTTTAAACCTACTCTGCGATAAATGTGTCATCCGGATCCTCTTGTTCAACATAAGTGTACAGATCGCTAACCATGACTTGCAGGTAGCCAGCGGTAGTTTTTGCGGCTTCCAGATTTCCCCTGGTTTTTATTTGGCCGATCATTTCTTTTACGGAATCCAGGGTTTGAGCCAGAGTTCGTTCAAAGGTTACCTGCTGGGTTTCAATTGAATCGATTGATTGGTGTAATCGGTTCTTGTCCAAAGGTTTTAATAAAATATCTGAAAATCCAGCCATTTTAGCTTCAACCAAACGATTTACATCAGTTGAAGCGGTCAGTAGAATGAAGGGGGGCAGAGTTTTGAGCGCATTGTCCTTATACTGTGGCAGGTTAGTTGTATTCTTAAAAAAAGTCAGTCCATCCATTCCAGGCATCATCAGGTCACTGATAACCAGATCGAAATTAGACCCTTTGGTGGCGAGTTCGCGTAATGCTTCCATCCCGGAGAGGACAAAAACAACATTGTGTCCTGAACGTTCCAATTCATTGACAACCAATATGCCATTATATTTTATATCATCTACAACCAGTATTTTCATAAAGAGATCTAACTTTTCCCATATCATTAATTCAAAAACAAGCGCGCCAATATAGTGTTATACCATATTCACTTCTAAGGTGTTTATTATATTCAAAATATTTTTCTGTTTGACAAGTTTGACGCCCCCGCAAAAAGTCCCTCTCGCACGCAGAGGCGCAATGTAATGCCGGATTTGTTCAAGTTGCCAATATGTCTCCATATTCTCTGTAGATTCTCTGGTTCCCATGCTAGAGTATAGGTAATTGATAATTATTACTTTCATACGAAAGATTAAAGCGATGATATGGGATAAATACAATACAAACAGATAGAAGGGCATATTATCGGAATCAGATATGTAGTGATAAGTTATCGGATATTCATAAATATTATCAAATAATATTAAATAATACTCAAAAAGATTAAAGAAAGTGAATGAGTTCCCGATAGTAGTGGGGAGTGTTGAAGTTTATTGAAATTTATAAAACACGGACCGGGCTGACAACGATCACAGTCCACTAGAGAGATAAAGATCGTGATAGGTGACAAGGATGTCACCGTTTAAACAAGGAGGTTCAAAATGAGTGACCTGATGAGAATTTACACCAATACCCAAGCCATGCAGTCGATGAACTCACTGAGTGTGATCAACCAGAAGATTGGTATGCATCAATTGCGTTTGGCAACTGGAAAGCGGATCAACTCCGCTTCGGAAGACCCGGCAGGGTACCAACTTTCGAAGAGTCTTGAGACTCGCCGTCGGGGTTTGGAAGCAGCCCTGCAGAATGTAAGTCAGGCCAAGAATGTCATGAATGTGGCAGAGGGTGGTTATCAGAATATTATGGATATTCTCCAGACCATCAAAGAAAAAGCAACCCAGGCAGCTGACTATTCGCTGTCCAGCAACCAGCGATCATCTATTAATGAGCAGGTTTTAGCATTGACCACTGAAATTGATGATATTGTTAGTGAAACCACTTTCAATGGGGATAGTCTGATCGATGGTAATTATAATGGTGCCTTCCACACCGGTGAAGGAGCCAACGATCAGCTATTGATATCCCTGGGCGAAGGTGATTCAAGTTCGTTGGGTATTAGTAATATCAGTCTGACATCTGAGAATGGTGCTAGCAGTGCAATATCAACTGTTGGTAGTGCTATTGACACGCTTGCTGCCCGGATTCAGGAGGTCGGTCAGTATAAAGTTCGCCTGGCTACCAAGGAGAGAACACTTTCAGTCGCGGTAACGAATACCGAGGCCACTCGAAGTGTTATCGAAGATGCTGATTTTGCCAAGGAACAGATGGAAGTGTTGAAGCTGCAGATCTTGCAGCAGACGGCAGTTTCATCCTTATCTCAAGCCAATTCGGCACCCCAGGTCGTTCTCTCACTTTTCAAATAAATAGCACGAAGTAGGGGAGGTTAAACAAATCCTCCCCTGATTCTGAATTGTGAATGGAGGCGACCATGAACGACTTTATGAGTATCAAAGATGTTGCAGGTTATTTGAAAATTAAGGAGCAGACTGTTTATCGCCTGGTTCAACAGGGAAAGATTCCCGGATTGAAGCTAGGTGGCCAATGGAAGGTTAAAAAAGACCATTTGGACCGGATGTTTGATGAGATACTGACAGAAAAACTAAAGGATCTCAAGCTGTAAACTTTTAACTGCAATCATTAAAAAAAGAGCCCTCGATAATTATCGGGGGCTCTTTTTTTTAAAAAAACAATACGAAGTTTGTCAATCATGTTCATAAAACAACATTATAGCCCCTCGACTTCGCTCGGGGTGACGATCTGGAAAATATAGAAACTAATCGATGTATCTTGGTGTTATTATTCTCAGTAGCCTCGGGTTTTAACCCAGGGATTGCGAAACATCCACCAGATTTGGCTGTGTGAAAACGGGTTGAGACCTGTTTTTACACAGCCTTTTAAATCGTGGGCTGCTATGCACTTAAGGATGCTTGTAACCATTTCAATGGTTTCTTACGTTTTTGGAAACAGCAACTTTATAGACAGACACTAATTAGTATTACACAGTATGGATGTAGTTGAATTTATAGTATAGTACAACTGTATTACTGGATTTTATTGTATTTTATTGAATATTATTGATCCATTTCGTTTTTGATGAATAATACATCAATCAATCACAACAATATTAAATCTTCCTGTTCATCTATAAATCCTTTTTGCTGATTGGCGTTGAAGCCTGTATTTACACCGAAAACTAAGGTTTGTCTGTTACTGGCGATATTTGGGAAGAAGGTTTTTTGAATACGGTTTTATATGAGGTAGTGACGGAGCCTGAAACCGTAACAACGATACCGTCAATGTGGGCAAGGATGCCCATCTCTAAACAAGGAGGTTCCAAATGAGTGAGCTAACGAGGATTTACTCGAACATTCAAGCGATGCAGAACATGAATTCACTGGCCAACATCAGTGATAAGATGGCAACGCACCAAATGCGTCTGGCAACAGGCAAAAAGATCAACTCTGCTGCAGACGATCCAGCCGGTTATCAATTAGCCCGTAGCTTGGAGACCAGAAAACGTGGTTTAGATGTTGCCTTACAGAATGTAAGTCAAGCTAAGAACGTTTTGAATGTAGCTGAAGGTGGTTATCAGAATGTCATGGATATTCTCCAGACAGTCAAAGAAAAAGCAACTCAGGCTGCTGATTATTCATTGTCTAACACCCAGAGAACCGCTATTGATGATCAGGTCAATGCTCTGATTGATGAAATTGACGATATTGTCGGAGAAACCACATTCAATGGCTCTAGCTTGATCGATGGTACCTATGGTGGTGCTTTTCACACTGGTGAAGGTGCCACGGATGAATTGACTATTAGTCTTGGTGATGCAGATTCTGCTGAACTGTCTATCAATTCGATTTCACTGGCTAGTGCAAATGGTGCCAGTAGCGCTATCGCAACTGTTAGTACAGCCATCGATTCCCTTGCTAGTAAGATCCAGGATGTTGGTGAATACAAAGTCCGACTGTCTTCCAAGGAACAGTCTCTCTCTGTGGCATCTACCAATACAGAAGCGATCCGTTCATCTGTAGAGGATGCTGACTTTGCCAAGGAACAAATGGAAGTGATGAAGCTGCAGATTCTTCAGCAGACCGCTATCTCATCCTTTGCTCAGGCAAACAGTGCCCCACAAGTAGTACTCTCTCTCTTCCGTTAAAGGAAGGCAATAATGATGGCTGGATGGGAAATGCTTTCCTATCCAGCCTCATTGTTTTTTGACTTTGTAAACCTTGTCTTAAACCTCATGGAAGTTTAGACCAATGACAGCAACGATTCCAAGGGGTTTTGTCCTGATCAGGAGTTGACCCCTGAGACTGGCATGGAACTTGACAATTCACCGGAGATAATGAAATGTTGGCAAACCAAAATATGACCCCTGGATCACAACCTAATCCATATCTGGTTCAAAAGATCATGACTGCCAGTCCTGAAGAGCTGATCTCATACATCTATGAGGCTGCTATCAGGGCTTGTATTCAGGAAGATCATACCAGAGCTTTGGAGGCAGTTCAACAGCTAATTAATGCCTTGAACTTTGATGCTGGAGACATATCGTCAACATTTTACCAGGTCTATAGCGGTATTTTAGATCATTTATACAAACGCGATTATGATACAGCTAAAGAGATTTTAATCGATCTGCGTAAGACCTGGTCTGAGGCTATGAACATCAGATAGGTGCGATAATGGATGTAAACTCACTATTAGGTTCTCAAAATTCGATCCAATACTTGGTAGATCAATACATGATCTACGAAGCAGGACCGAAAAATGATCTCCTCGATCGACAAGATGATCTGTATGAGCGAAAAAGCATCCTTTCGGATCTGGATAGCAAACTCTCAGCCCTCCAATCAAAGGCTGAGCGCTTGTCTGATCCAGTTACTGACCACTTTGCCTCACGTTCAGCTTCTGTAAGCGATAGTGATGTTATTACTGCCTCTGCCGGGGCTACAGCAGGGTTGGGAAATCATACGATAACCATTGATCGACTGGCCATCTCTGATACCCGGGTTTCACAACAGTACACAGATACAGATACCAGTTTTAGTGGTTTTCTCACAGATCAAACCTTTATGATTGAAGTGGGTAGTCCTACTGATGAAGATCCCGCTAATCGCAGGAATCTATCCATCACCGTATCGGCTGAAGATTTGGCTTTGGATAATAATGATGCATTGATCCAAATTGCTGATGCCATTAATAGTGCGATGTATACAGCTGTAACTGCTGAGACTATCGGGTCTGAGGAACAGGTTAGAGCATCGGTAGTGACTGAAGAATCAGGTAAATCACGTCTCGTATTGCGAAGTGACTCATCTGGTTACACTTATCGTATGGATTTCACTGATTCAACAGACAATCTTCTATCAACTCTGGGTGTAACAAACGCAGTCCAATCTTCAGGGACGGCCGGCGGGTACATAACTGAAGTTGGTACCAGCGCCACTACCAGCATGCTGAATTCAAAGATGAATATTGATGGACTGGATTTCTACCGTGACAGCAATAATGTAACTGATGCCCTTACTGGAGTAACCCTCAAGCTGTTGGATACTACCGAAGCTTCTCAAACTGTTACTGTCGTCGCAGATGTAGAGGGAGTCAAGTCAGAAGTTAATGGCTTCCTGGATGCTTATAATGAAGCCCTTACCTACCTCAGTGAGAAGACCCAGATTGATCCCAACACCTATCAGCGTGGTGCACTTGCTGATGACGTAACCTATCGCGGCATTGTCTATGATCTTCGAAATTATTCGATGAGCATGGTTAGTGGTGTCAGCAATTCAGACTATTCCCGTCTCTTTAATATTGGCATAGAAGCTGATTCGGATGGGAAGCTTTCAATTGCAGATGCAGACAAGTTCCAAACAGCTATCGAAACGAATTCGAGTTATGTGTCTGAACTGTTCAACGCATCTGATGGTATGGCTACCAAGTTGGATGGTTATCTGGAGAATTACGTCAAAACGGGTGGTTCCATTGATAGCAGTAAGAACAATATTGAGGATCAACTTACCAGTTTGACAGATCGAATTAGCCTGATGGATGATATCCTGTATCGTCGAGAGTCACAACTAACACAAGAGTTTACGAGTCTACAAGAGATGATGTACAATTTACAAAGTCAACAAAGTTTTCTAAGTTCCTTTATAAGGTAAAGGAGGAGAATCATGGAAGCTGTAGTCGTAGAACTTACTAAAAATTCGGTTTCAATCCCAATGGTTGAACCCGTATCAAAAGCTATTTCCATCAAAGAAGTTACTGAACCGGGAAAAATGTCAGAGACTGAACAAGCAATTGCCGCTATTGATGTTGATTCCATAGATTTTAGTGCCCTTGTTCAAAGGGTAACTGAAGTGGTTCAAAGCATAGGTACAAAAGTATCATTCTCATATGATAATCGTAGTTCATCCCCTGTTATCAAGGTAATGGATGATGAATCAGGAGAAGAAATCAGACAGATTCCACGGGAAGAGATGTTACATCTTATGTCCAAGTTAAGAGAAGTCTCTGGATTGATCTTTGAGGGGAGTATCTAATGATTGCCCCTGGTATTCAATTACACCACTCAGCCCAGTTGCTTCTGGAACAGGAATTGGAGTGTTTTCATGGGATCATGGCCAAAACTCAGGAGATCCTGGATGATTCAGATACCATATCTTTGAAATCGATCCTTGACCTTTTGGATATCCGCGACCATTGGATTGAGCGCCTGAAACACCTTGAATCAAAAAGATCAAAGCTGGATATGAGTGATCTGGAACTAAAGAATTCAAGGCTTGCAAAGCAAATATCTGCCATAGCAAAATCACTTGTTGTCACAGATGCCAAGCTATTAGATATTCTGCAGGTGAGAAAAATGAATGCAATTAAAGAAATGGGGAAAATCGCCGATAATAGGGGCGAGGCGACGAATGTGATGAAGAATGTACAACAACCTACTATCTTAGATACTCGGAGTATCTAGAGGAGAGGATCATGGTCCCGATAAAAAATATTGGAAATCTTCCTCCGGAATTTAGACGAACGGAACGGAATGAGAAGCAGACGCAGGTAAAACGCTCTGCTGATGTTGGAGCACGAGGCCCCACAAAAGTCGACAAAGCACAAGATAAATCCCAAGATCAATTCAAATTATCCGATTCTGCTAGAACCATGCTTCAGCGAGATGCTGAAGTTCGACGTTTTACTGCGGAAATGCCCCAGATCGAAACGCTTGGTCCTGACGAGCGGCAAGAAATTGAAGCAAAAATAGATGGTGGCTTCTATTCTTCACCTGAGGTGGTTTCTACCGTAGCGGGCAAGGTTTCTGAAACTTCCAGTGTTGGCAAACCAGACCAAACTCACGCCAAACTTACGCCTACACGAATGCAGGAGGTCCTGGAAAAGATTCAAACAAGTCAGTATGATTCAATGGATGTACTTGATGTGATCGCTGACCGGATTATAAAAGATCTATAAAGGAATAAGCTTTCTAGAACCATCATTCACTACCGTCTACTTTAATCTAATACCTTTCTGACCCGGCGATTTAGTTCCGTGGCTGTGAAAGGTTTTTTCATAAATTCAACCGTTGGACTAAGTTTTAATCCTCGCATTTCAGAATCACGGGCATATCCGCTGATGAAAAGGAATTCCGGTCGCTTTGGCAAGTGTTCCACTTTTTTATATAATTCAGTTCCGCTCATCTCAGGCATGATTAGATCTGTAATTACCAGATCAATTGAATAGCTGGTACCCAGAATAATATCCAGGGCTACTTTCCCATTTTTAGCCATTTTTACAGTGTATCCGGCTGATTCAAGAATACTCTGCAAAATGGTCAGTACATCAATATCATCTTCAACCAGCAGGATAGTTTCACGTCCATGGATAATATCCTTTTCTTCCCTGATGACACTCGAAATGGGTGAGCGTTCCTCCCTGAGTGGGAAATAGACTTCAAAAACTGTCCCTTCACCAATCCGGCTTTTGCAATGGATCATACCCTTGTGTTGTTTTACAAGACCATAAACCATGGATAGTCCAAGCCCACTGCCTTCGCCTATTCCCTTGGTGGTGAAGAAGGGGTCATACATCTGTTCCAGGATTTCATTATCCATTCCAGTACCCATGTCCTTTACCATAAGTTTGACAAAATTGCCGGGACTGAACTCAAAGGAGGGATTAATTGTATTTTCTTCCAGATAAATGATTTCCGTAGTGATAAAGATACTCCCACCACCTGGCATGGCGTCACGGGCATTAACGCAGAGGTTGGTCAAGATCTGCTGTAAGGCAACTGGATCAGCATTGATTGTACAATCAGTGTCACAGGGAGAGGTAGTATAGTCAATATCCTCTGGTAATATTCTTCCCAAAAAGTCACTGGAGCTTCTAATGATGTCATTCAAATCTAAACTGGTGAATGATAGAATATCTTTGCGACTGAACGCCAAAAGCTGATGAACCAGTTTGGCTGCTTCCTGGGATTTAATTTCAATTTGTTGAAAAAATCTGAAAGCAGGATGCTTGGCCTCAAGTACTCCAAGTCCCAGACCTGCATATCCAATAATTCCGGTAAGAATATTATTAAAATCGTGGGCAATACCACCAGCCAGTAAACCAATTGCTTCCAGCTTTTGGGATTGACGCAGCTCTTCTTCAAGTAAACGACGCTCAGTGATGTCTAAACCGATGATCTGAGTGGATGGAACCCCCTTGAATACAATGGGTAGACAAATTGCCTCAACTTCAACCACATTATGTCTTACATCCAGAAACTGTGTATGAGTCAATTCTCGCTTACCCTCTAACTCTCGTTCCTCAAGACAGCGGATTAGTCCACTATGCTCGGCAGGAGTTACGAAGGAGGTCATGGGCTGACCGATGATGTCGTATTGATTATCACCGCGGAGCAACGCGACTGCAGCGGGATTCAGATAGGCGATCTTTTCGCCAGATACAATAAAGATAGCAAAGGGGGAAAGGTCTACCAGACTACGATAACGTTCTTCACTCTCTCGCATGGCAATATCAACTTCAAAACGCATGGTAATATCTTCTATGGTGTAGGCCAAAACATCTTCACCCTGATATTGAATCCGGTTCACAAGCAGCTGAATGGGAATACTGGTGCCGTCGCTCTTTTTTGCAAATAGATCTGCAGTATAATGCTCACCGTTAAAGACACTCCTAATCATCATATTCAGAATGGCAGGCTCAATCCGGGTGAAATCAATAATTTCAACTTCTTTCTTTCCCACAAGTTCGTCCCGGGAGTATCCCAGAATATCCAAGGCAGCGTTATTGATTTCAAGGATGGTTCCCTCTCTATCTCGAAGAATAACACCATCAGGGTGATCATAGAAAAAAGATTTAAACGTTGATGTTGTCGAACCCATATATATGCTCTTTCATTGTGAATTTTGTAACCTAAGTGCTTAACGATACTTATGGTCAGAAAGTAAAAATTAATCATTGTGAAACCATGGAATTAAAGCGCAGACACTTGCTTTACCAGGAAGTAATGTGCGGAATGGTTTGGTACACCGGGAATCATGAGACCCATTAGTTTGCTCAGATAACCAGGAAAATAGTTCCATTGCTACATGGTAAATATTTCCGATTAGCCAATACAAGTCTTTTTGTAGTTAATATTATTAATTCTCTAAAATCATATTAAACAGATAGTAAAGTATCAATATTCCGATCTGGAATAAGAGCAGTAGCGGTGGCATGATTTGTGCCAAAATGAGTGAGTCGCATGAAGCGGCTCCAATAGGAGGAAAGTTGGAAGTGCGGAAAACCGTATCCAAACCACCAGAGTGTGGCTCTCAAAGAAACAACATTCAGCACTAAGTCAACCGGAGCACCGGGCTCCATTCGGGACGAATAACCTATGAGTTTGTATATTGAACATTTTGGACTTAACCGCGATCCCTTTGGTTTAACGCCTGATCCTGAATTTTTCTACGCCAGTCAGATTCATGCAACTACCCTGGAGTGGGTTAAATATGCTATTGAACAGCATGAACTTGGTCTGGTAATCGGTGAGATAGGCTCAGGAAAGACGGTCATTTCAAGATTATTGGTAGACTCACTTGATCTGGAACAGCACAAGATCTGTTGGATTATTAACCCGCAAATGTCACCAACAGCTTTTCTTAAAGAAATATGCAGCTCTCTTCTAAACGTTGAACCTAAGTATTTTAAACGGGATGTTTTAAAACAGATAACAACTGGGTTAGTTGATCTATATCAACAGGGAATCCATCCGGTTGTTATTATTGATGAGGCCCAATCCATCCCCAAAAAGGCAATCTTTGATGAGATCAGATTATTGACCAACTTCCAGACTGATACTCAAAATTTACTCTCTGTAATTATGCTGGGCCAACCAGAGCTTGCCAAACGACTAAAAAATAGAGCATACCGGGCTTTAGTAGAACGGATTCGCTTTTCAATTACCCTTAAACCCTTAGATAAAAAAGAAACCCGCCATTACCTGCTTCATAGATTACAGGTCGCTGGATTTATGGCTGGTTTTCCATTTACAGATGAAGCGGTAACGCGTTTGTGGGAGTTGTCCAAAGGCATGCCGCGTGTGATTAATCATATTGCCTCATTCAGCTTACTGCATGCCATGACAGCTGGGGTAACAAAGGTCGCCATCGAACAAATCAATGATGCTGTCAATGATATATTTTATTTGAACGATTAACCCAGGAAGAAACCATGGTTGATATTCTAAAACTTAGAAAAATGAACAAGGATGTGAACGAGAAGAATAATGTTGTTCAGGATCAGGATGTTCAAAGTAGTACAGAGCAGAATGATTTAGTTGATCTGCCTAAAGTAGAACCAAACAAAGCTGAGAACGAGCCAGAGTCACCTACCCGAAAGATGAAAAAGGAGCAGGTTGTCGAATCAGAAACAGCAACCCCATCTAACGATCAAAAACCCCTGAGTCCTGAACAGCCAGGAATCGAGGGAGCATCAAAGGATTCTGACCAAAAGGTGATAGATCTGGTTGTTTTTACACTGGCAGACAGACTTTTTGGTGTTGACATCATTAAAGTTCAGGAAGTTGTCAGATTTACAGAAATTACACGGGTGCCCAATGCTGCCGAATTTATCCTGGGCGTGATGAATCTCCGCGGAAACATTACACCTGTAATCGATCTGCATAAGCGTTTTGCCCTTAAAGAAGTGACTTGGACCGATAAAACAAGAATCATTGTTTTACAGATTAATAATCAAGCTATTGGGTTTTTGGTCGATTATGTATCTGAAATCATGCACGCTTATGAGAACGACATCGAATCTACAACAGGTGTTCAAACAAATATTGGGACGGATTATATCAGTGGAGTTGTAAAGATTCGTGATTCACAAATTCGTGATAATGTGAATAAATTATTGATATTATTAAATCTAGAGAATGTATTTGATGAGGGAACAGTCACTTTAAATTAACAAGTGATCCATGAAGGAAAATGAGAAATCACGATGATTTTAGGACCAGAAATTGATCATACGGGATCCGATCGCAGCGGCCTTTGCTGGAATCTCGGTCAGTCCCTCTGCCGGTGTATCCGGGGGAATATTGCAAATGGAACTGGCCAATACAGTTCTGGAAGCACGTTCCCATCCCAGAGCAAATGTAATGATGGCAGGTGCTCCAGATCCGATCCTGCACAGTCTCGAAGAGTTTTTAAAGGTGAAAAGAATCCACCTGGCCTGGACCAAGATCGCCTTTCTGGGGTGTTCAGCAGGCGGGGATGTAGCTCTGCGATCTTTAATGAAACATATTGTTGTACCCCATATCCCCATCGTTATCGTTATGCATCACAATCCGGGATTCCAATTCATGACTAAGTTTCAGATGAAGAATGGCTTATCCCAGAGGATCCAAATTGCCAAGGATGGAGAATCTATCCGCGCATCTAAGCTTTATTTCCTGGAAGGCGATAAATCACATAATTTTAAAGCGATGACAAAATCATTTTCCATATTGCGCCAGCCGCAAAAACCAAAATTCCATCCCGAAATTGATCGGGTATTTGCTAATGCAGGTATCGCCTTCAAGCAAAATGCAATTTCCGTGATTATGTCAGGTATGCTAAGTGATGGTGCTGAGGGATTAAAGGCCATGGTTCTTAATGGGGGTACCACTATGATCCAAGAGCCCAGAACGGCCATGTTCAAAGATATGCCCAACGCGGCAATCAAAAGCAGTCCGCTCTCAAAAGTATTGATGCTGGATGCCATTGCCGCTAAAATTAATTTCATATCCAAGTCTGATCTAAAGTATGAAAAATTGGGTGGTTTTGCCTTCATGCCGAGGAGAAGCTGACTTGGATTCAAAAGCTCAATACTATAAGGATCGGATTCAGTCACTTATTGGCCTGCCAACTTTGCCGACCATTGCTTTGGAAATTCAAAATATTATGCGGGAAGATAAACTTTCAGTGGTTCAAACAGTGCCCATCATTGAACAGGATCCCTCGCTGGCAATGAAAATATTGAAAGTTGCCAATTCGGCTTATTACGGTATGAGTAGGAAAGTGAATTCTTTGAGACAAGCCGTGGTGATTATTGGAATGCGCGAGCTGGCTGGAATTGTTCTGGGCTTTTCTGTACTCAAATCAATGTCCCGAAGTGGTACTCAGAGTTCTATTCCCTGGAATAAATTTTGGGAACACAGTGTTGCCGTAGGACATATTGCCGAGCTGCTGGATGATGAATTAGGTACCCGATTTGATGAAAGCCCTTATTCTCTGGGATTATTGCATGATATTGGACAATTGGTTCTCTTTCGTTTAGAACCCGAAAAATTTGATCAAGCATATACCCTGAGCATGACCGAAAAGGTCTCTATGATTCAGGCAGAGGCCCGGATTTTTGGTATTACACATCAACAGGCTGGTCGCTGGATCGCCGAACGGTGGGGGCTAAGTGAGTATGTACAGACTGTCAATGGGAATCATCACAACCTCTCTAACATCGAAAATGTAGAACTCAGGTTAGCGGGCTCCTTAGTGCAGTTGGCCAATTTTATAGCAAATAATATTCGACTGAATTTTGGCTACCGCAAACTCCGAACATCCGATGACATCCCCGAAGCCTGGGAAATGATTCAGGTCAGATCCGTGAGAGCCCAGGAAACAGATTTTAATGACTTCCTGATCGACCTCGAGGAACACTGGGGTGCTGTGCGGGATATGGTAAAATTACTGAATATGTGAGTGGAAGATGAACGAAATGACCAGACACGTATATGATGCCACACTGGATGCCAACAGCGACCGTAAAGGGTTCTTTGCCAGTAGTACCCTGGTTACAGCAACTGGTTTTTTTCGTTTACAGGATCTATATAAGACCTTGAGTGATACTGTGTTACTCGAATTGAAAGATCGAGGAAGCGTTAATATCTGGTCTGCTGGATGCTCAGATGGACGCGAGGCCTATTCCATTGCTTTATTGATTCATAAATGGATCCAGCAACATCCGGCGAACAATCTCTGTCGCTTCGAACTGCGGGCTTCAGATATCACTGAATCAATGATTCAAATTGGATTGAAAAACGAGTATGGGATCGGTGGGGCCGAGGTTGATCGACTAAAGGAATATGCTGCCTATATCACTATAGTGGATAATAAACTAGTTAGTATCAGAAATGAAGTAAAACGCAAAATCAAGTTTATTATGGAAGACATAATTACCCACCAGGTATCAAAAAAATATGACATTCTGATTTGTACGAATGTGCTGTTTTACTATGAAATGGAATACCGCAAAAAAATTGTGACTAAGCTGATCAAGAACCTTGATCCCCATGGTTTTATTTATCTAGAATCAATTGGTAGTCGCTTTATGCGATCCATTGGACTAGAGAGGATTAGTCCGGGAAATCACTTTTTCAGATTTTTGGACAGGACCCGTTAAGGGAAGGATGATAGAATGGAAAGTAATGTAAACACAGAACTCAAACAAAAGCTCGAGAACATTCTATTCCGGTTGAAATCCAGTGACTCAGATGAAAGACGTTGGGCCATCTATGATCTGGGAGCATTCGAAGCTATCGCTGTAATAGATATTCTTGTTGAAGGAATTCAGGATGATAATCGGGCAGTACGCGAAGCTGCTTCTGAGATTCTAGAATCCCTTGAACCCGAAGTGTGCACTGGGAAATTGACGCCCCTGTTGGGTAGTGAGCGCATTGAAGTACGCAACATCACTGCTTCTGTACTGGTTAAATATGGTCAATCTGCTGTTAAGGATTTGATATTGGCCTTGGTGGATTCCAACGAGGATGTCAGAAAATTCAGTGCGGATATTCTGGGATTGGCTCGTAACTCTGAGGCAGTTCCCAATCTTTGTCAATCTGCCTTGGAGGATGAGGTAAGTAATGTGGCAGTTTCTGCAGTAGAGGCTTTAGGTAAAATTGGTGATCCTGGTGCATTACCAGCTTTGTATAAGCTTTTTGATCGAAATCGCGGACTGGAGCCGGAAGTCGTCGAAGCAATTGGCCTCATTGGACAAGAGGAGTCCGTTAAGTTTCTTACTGACAGACTGGAACAAGAAGATCCAGTCATTACTTTTGCTATAATTGATGCGTTTGGCAATTTGGGGCAAGCCAGCGCCTTAGAATCTCTATACAAATTTATGGATACTGCTCCAGACTTCTTAAGAGATCATATTTGCCTGGCAATCTTAAAGATCGGTCAGAGTGCGAATCATCTGGTACTCGATGAGCAACAGGTTCAGTTTATGGAAAGCGTTTTTGAAGCTCTTACGACTGTAGAGGAAGAAGTCATAGCGCTGGTTTTACATCAATTTACTTTGCAACCCAATAATCCAACTATTGCTGAGTTTTTCAATAAAATTGAGACCTTGCCCTCAAACGTGATTGTGGGGTTGATTCGCCATGCCAAAGGGTATGCCGGCTATGCTGATGCACTGCTGAAGCTTGTAAATCATGAGGATGATTGGGTAGCATATTCTGCCCTGGAATCTTTTGACAATATTCCTCTGGAGCAAGCACAACCTGTATTATTGAGTATCTTAAAAAATTTCAGTGGCTTACGATTGCTAGCTGCCATGCGTTCAGTTGAGCTTTTCGAACTCAAAGAAGCCCTGGACATTCTTCAGATATTGGCTACAGACGAACAGGAGGAAATCCGAACTGAAGCTCAAAGAATCCTGGATAACTGGTCAAAGGACCGATGAGGGAGAAGTATCATGTCGATTGAACGATCCCATAAATACTATCGGGAGCAGATTAACTCTCTCACTCGTATTCCCTCTCTGCCGTTGATTGCTACGGAGCTTATGCAGGTGACGAATGATGACAGGCTATCAGTTAATCAATTACTGCCTATTATCGAGAAAGATCCGCCTCTGGCGATGAAAGTTTTAAAGATTGCCAACTCAGCCTACTATGGCATGCACCGCAAGGTTGAGTCTTTGCGACATGCTCTAGTGATTATCGGTATGAAGGAACTAGGTGATCTATCAATAGGTTTTTCAGTAATGAATACGCTGTCAGATTCCGATGATCCCGCTGGGCTGCATTGGGATAAGCTGTGGGAACACAGTGCGGGAGTGGGACACATTGCTCAGTTATTACAGGAATCACTGGGAATCCAAACCGGTAGCAGTCCCTACGCATTGGGCCTCCTGCATGACGTTGGAAAAATAATATTGTACCGACTTGAACCCGAAAAATATGTTCAGATTATTGAATATGCTCTTGAGAACCTGACCAGTGCTGAAGAGGCTGAAAATCATATTTTGGGAATTGATCATATGACCATTGGTAGCTGGGTCGCAGAAAAGTGGCAGCTACCTGAATCGATCCTGAATGCGATAAAGTATCATCATTCACCGGAGCTGGTTCAAGAGCCTGCAAATCAAGTATCCACTGCTCTGGTTCAGATTGCGGATATCGTTGCAAATCTACAATCAATCAGTTTTGGCAGAAACTTTCAGCGCAGCATTCCTCGGGAAGAGACCGGTTGGGTGATTCTGAGAAATGCTTCACAAAAGCTTGCAGAAATGGACTTTGAGCGATTTGTGATGAGCATCGAGGACGAAGTAATTGTTATCAAAGAGCTGGTTAAATTGTTGAGTGGGCACTAGAATAATGTTACTCGGAAATAAAAATGGTCGAAAACTGAGCCCAGAACTTTTTAAAAGTCTAAGAGATCTGATTTATGACAAAAGCGGGATATTTTTCCCTGAAAATAAGCTATATCTCCTAGAGGGTCGGTTGGGCAGTCGGCTGAATGAACTTGGCCTGGAGAGTTTCCAGGAATACTATAATCATTTGAGACGTCTATCAGTTCAAACTGAAGAGCTGAAGAAAATTTATAGTCTTATTACCATCAATGAGACCTATTTCTTCAGGTATCCAAAGCAACTGGATGTCTTTAATAAAACGCTTTTCCCTGAAATGATCAAGGAGAGAACTCAAGCGGCGAACAAACGCGTCAATATCTGGAGCGCTGCTTCATCATCAGGTGAAGAGTTATTCACTTTAGCCATGATGATCAAAGAAACTCTTGGTATTGGAGTGAGTCGTTGGAATATTTCGCTAAAAGGGACTGATATCAGCCGCAGGATTTTGGATGCAGCCAGCAAGGCTGAATATGGTCGCAATTCCTTTCGAGGTACTGTCAGTACTTATTATAAGTCGAAGTATTTTACGGCTCAAGGTGATCGCTTTACCGTTAATGATGATATTCGAAAGATGGTAAAATTCGATTATCTCAATTTAAATGATATTAATACCATACGCCAAAATCGTGGTCTGGATTTTATCTTTTGTCGCAATGTATTGATCTATTTCGATAAAGAGATGAAAAAAAAGGTGATTAAGGCTTTCTATGATGTGCTAAATCATGGTGGTTATTTGCTTCTTGGAGAAGCAGAATCGCTCCATGGTGTTAGTTCAGCATTCAAGGTTGAGCACTTTCCAGGTGCCTTTGTCTATAAGAAAGAGTAGGTCAGGTGATAACATGAAAAAAGTAATACTCATAGCAGACGATTCATCAACCATGCGTAAGTTTGTGTCGTTTAGCTTGAAGATGAAGAATTTTGAAGTAGTGGCTGCTGAAGACGGAATGGATGCCCTGGAGAAGTTATCACAAACCCGGGTTGATCTGGCTATTGTTGACTTAAATATGCCAAATATGGATGGGTTTGAATTGATCGAAACTATCAGAGGCTCTCAGGATTATGCTGACCTTCCTGTTATCATCCTATCCTCCGAGCGTAGCGAAGCAACCAAGGCAAGAGGAAAAGCAGCCGGTGCAAACAGTTATATCGTTAAGCCATTTGATGCGAAAATGGTTCAATACCACGTGTCCAAATATCTAGGCACTGGTGACGAATAAGGGAACGGAGTATTTCTCATGGGTATGTATGATGAGCTAGGGGATTTGGCTGAAATTCTTGATGACTTTGTGATTGAGACCAATGAACTTATCGAACAATTGAACCAGGATTTATTACTCATCGAAACAGAGACAGATGATGAGGTGATCAATCGCATATTTAGAGCCTTTCATACAATCAAAGGAACCAGCGGGTTTCTTGCTTTTGAAACCTGTATGGATCTAGCGCACTCCTCAGAAGATTTGCTCAATAAAATCCGCAGCGGAGAACTTGAACCAAATCCTGAGATTGTTGATGTCCTGCTTGAATCTTCCGACTGGTTTAAGATGTTTATGGGGGATGTAGAAGCCCGAATTGAGCGAGAATACAATACGGCCGATCTTGAAAATTCAATTTCAAAATTGCTAAAAGGGAAATCCACTAAAGTTGAGAAAGATCCTTCAACCAGTCTGGAAATTGCAGAAGATATGGATCAGATTCCATCACTTGCAGAAGGTATGCCGCAGGAATTGATTGATGAATTTGTCAATGAAAGCACGGAGATGGTGGAGACCGTTGGCAATGAGATCATGTCGTTGGAAATTGAGCCTGAAAATCAAGACCTGGTGAATGAGATCTTCAGGGTGTTTCATACACTTAAAGGGAATTGTGGTCTGGTAGGTCTTGAACAGATGTCCAGCGTTGCGCATAAATCGGAAGATGTTCTGGGGCAACTGCGTGAGAAAAAACTGGAGCCTGACACTTTCATGGTTGATACCCTTCTGGCATCCATTGACTATATGAGGGTTGTCTTGGAAGAAGTTCGTACCAACGATCTTAAAGCCCATGATACTTCAGAGTTATTCAAAAATTTACACACGATTCTGGGTGAAAAAATTGAGCCTAAAAAGGCAAGCCCCAAACAGGCTGTAACAAAACCAGCCGCTGCTTCTCCTGCGAAGCAACAAAATAAACCAGCCGCAAAAAAACGGATCGAACAAACTATTCGGGTAGATGTAAGTCGACTGGATAACTTGATGAATATCGCTGGTGAATTAGTGTTGGGAAAGAATCGGCTGCTCCAGGTTAGTCATCTCCTTAAAAAGACCTATCCCAATAATAAAGAAGTAGGTGATCTGGATAGTCTGAACAATTCTTTAGGATATATCACAACTGAGATCCAGGAGAGCGTGATGCAGATGCGCATGCTCCCCATTGCTAACGTCTTTCGTAAATTCCCCCGAATGGTTCGTGATCTAGCCAAGGACAAGAATAAAGAGATCGACCTGGTGATCACAGGTGAGGAAACTGAATTGGACCGATCGGTAATTGAAGCTATCGGTGACCCCATGATTCACCTCTTGCGTAATGCCTTGGATCATGGTGTTGAAACGCCTGAAGTTAGGGAATCAAAAGGCAAACCCCGTGTAGGTATCATTAGTCTCAATGCCTTTCAGGAAGGCAATCAGATCGTAATTCAGATCAGGGATGACGGAGCAGGTATTGATCCTGATAAGATTTTAGCAAAAAGTTTGGAAAAAGGGATTGTCACCGCTGATGAAGCTGCTCTGATGAAACCCAAAGAAATTATCAATATGATTTTCAAGCCTGGTTTCAGTACGGCGGAAAAAATTACTGATGTCTCTGGTCGGGGAGTTGGTATGGATGTGGTGAATACCAACATATCCAGACTAAATGGTGGGGTTGAGATTGAATCAGAAGTGGGGAAGGGGTCAGTGTTCATTATTAAATTGCCCCTGACTCTGACGATTATGACAGGAATGGTAGTTAGGGTCTGGGACGAAATGTATATCATCCCTTTGATTGCAATCTCAGAAACCCTGCGGATGGAGAAGAGAATGATCTCCTCAGTGAAGGGACACGAAGTGCTGACTCTCCGGAATTCTGTTTTGCCGATTTTAAGCCTGGATCGACTGTTGGATGTTCCTCATGAAGAGGATCCGGATGCAGAAAAATATATTGTTATTGTTTCAATTGCTGATCGGAGATTGGGTCTGGTTGTCTCAAACCTCCTGGGTCAGGAGGAAACGGTAGTTAAACCCCTGGGACAAGCACTTGGGAAAGTAAAGTATTTTGCTGGTGCCACTTTAAGAGGCGACGGAAAGGTTTCACTTATTCTGGATGTAGCCCAAATTCTTGAATCAGGTGTTGAAATGGGAGGTGCTCCGACTTGATCCGAGTTCTTGTTGTTGATGATTCCGCATTTATGCGTAAAGCGCTAAGTCTGATGATGGAACGCGATCCCCAGATCAAGGTGGTTGGAACCGCTCGCGATGGGGAAGAAGGTTTTCAGAAAGTTTTACAATTCAAACCGGATGTTGTCACGCTTGATATGGAAATGCCCCGTACAAATGGCATAACCTGTATCAAAATGATCATGGAAAAAGCTCCGACCCCGATTCTGGTTGTAAGCTCCATCACGACAAAAGGAGCAGCCACCACACTCAAGGCCATGGAGCTTGGTGCAGTCGACTATATTCCAAAGACCCAATCTTTTGTTGCAATTGATATCACTAAGATTGAGGATGATCTGATTGCCAAGGTAAAATCTGTGGCCAAAAGCAATCGGATTTTAACAGCTCGTAGACCAGTATTATCTAGAGTTCCCCGCGCAAAAGTTGCTGACCAACAGGTTCCCGCAGGGGAGCCGGGCTTTCATAACCTGAAATCAGCTCAAATATCAGTGCTTGCCTTTGGTGTATCAACCGGTGGTCCTCCAGTGGTCCAATCACTGTTGACCTCCCTCCCTGAAACGTTTCCTCATCCAATTATCATTGCTCAGCATATGCCAAAAGAGTTTACAGACACATTTGCTCGTCGTTTGGATAATATCTGCAAAATTCATGTCAAGGAAGCAGAAGATGGTGAAAAACTATCACCGGGCACTGCCTACATCGGCCGAGGGGGTGACCACCTCTTTTTGAAGAGACGAGGAGTCCACGTATATGTCAGGTTAAGCCCAGAGCCTGCAGAATTGTTATACCATCCCTCAGCGGATGTTTTGTTTGAATCTGCTGTGGATGTATACGGATCAAGAGTATTGGGTTTGATCCTAACTGGAATGGGCAAAGATGGCGTGTTAGGGCTAGCCAAACTACATGCAAAACAGGGCATTATTCTGGCCCAGGATGAAGCAACCTGCGTGGTGTATGGAATGCCGAAGGCAGCTGTAGATGCAGGATTAACAGCGGCAGTTTTAAGTGTAGATGGTTTGGTAAAATCTTTAGCAACAATAAATTAATGGGAAGAATGAAGGGATAATATTATGAGCGACTTGAAGGTTTTATTTGTCGATGATTCACCCACGATGCGGCGAATCATCCAGAACTCATTGAACAAGATCGGTTATACAGATCTTATTGCAGCTGAACATGGTGCTGATGCACTGGAGAAGTTGGAAGGTGTGGAAGTTGATCTGATCATCACAGATTGGAATATGCCTGAAATGAACGGCGAGCAACTTGTCGTTAAACTCAGAGAGGACCCCAAGTATAAGGATAAACCGATTCTTATGGTGACAACCAGAGGCATGAAAGAGGATGTGATCACAGCGGTAAAAATTGGGGTGAATGGCTATGTGGTTAAACCTTTTACGCCGGAAGTTTTGAAGAAAAAAATTAGTGATATAATAAAGTAGACGGGATCGAGGTCAGTTAAATGAACAAGAGTAATCAGCTAGATGAGGTTTTATCCCGCATCAATGATATGCGCGGTTTTTTTAAATTCGGTGATGAAGTCATTCCATTTCTGGGTGATTTGTTTTCATTTTTAAAAAAGATCATGCCCCTTATGTCGGATATGAATAGTTCGCTACAGGATAGTGCTCATAAATTGCCGACTGCATCGGATCGGATTGATGATGTTAGCAAGGCCACAGAATATGCTACGGTAGAGATACTGGATGCCCTGGATCGGATATCTGCAGCATTGGAAGCTTTGCCTGATCTTGAGAAAGGGTCCCAGGCTGAAAGTATTAACCTTATGCATGATGAGGTGGCCAATATCGTGAATGCGCTGCAATTTCAGGATATTACATCCCAAAAATTAGCCCATGCCAATAAGATTTTGGGTGCCATATATGAGAAATTTACCATACTTTTTGCCTCGTTAGAAGAAGCCAAGATTTCCACATCCATTGGTAAAAAAGTGCTTGAGGCCATTGAAGAAAATATTGATAATGAGTCTCGGGAACTTGAAAAACAAGAGTTTGAGGATAAAACTAAAGATGAAATTCATCACGAGGAAATATCCCAGGATGATATCGACTCGTTATTTGGTTAACAGGATCTGACTTAGATCGGAATCGGTGATAATATGGGAAAAGATGACCAATTTATAGAAGTTGATGATAATGAAAGTCAGTTCTTGATTCACAAGAAGCGTCAAAAAAAGGGTGTGATCAAAAGCACTCGGAACCGGGTAAAAGGGACGATTCATCTCGACCCCCGCGAAGAGGCAAGCGGGGAGGGAGTGGAATTTTTTCAGCCTATTTATGAGGGAGATATGATCGTTGGTGTGATTCATAAATGCTCCTGTGGGAAAAGCTCTGAATTGCGCTTTCAATATTCAGATCAATAGAGTGATTGTAAACCTGAAATGACAGTCTATAGAGCAGACAGAATAACCATTACCATCTCAAGTGATGAGATGTCGGCTCTGCTGTCGATCAGTAGCCAGGGGAGTGAATTCCCTACAGTGGCGGAAATTGAAACGGCGCTGGCAGACGCCGGTGTAAAAATTGGTGTTAATCACCATACCATACAAATTGTTCATGAAAATCAGGATCCCGTCCATGAACTCATCATTGCCGAGGGTGAAGACATCATTGACGGAAAAGCTGATGAGCTTGTCTGGGCTATTGATATCGCTGAAAAGAATCGCCCCAAAATCAGTGTGGATGGTAAAGCTGATTATAAAATACTAAATCAATTTAAAGCAGTTAACAAGAATGATGAAATTGTTTCCCTGTTACCGGGAAGCCCTGCCAGAGCAGGTTCAACGGTAACAGGAAAGGCCCTTGAAATAGATCAACTTGCGCCATTGCGTATTCCTACAGGGAAGAATACCTGGTGTTCTGCAGATGGATTGACCCTTTTTGCAGCCATCGACGGGGTTGCCCTGATGAAAAGGGGTGAAGTTGTCATAGATAATGTTTACCACATCCACGGTGATGTCGATTTCAGTACCGGGAATGTGAAATATAATGGAACTGTTATGGTAGATGGAGATGTACGGTCCGGCTTTCGGGTTGAGGCCACGGACTCTATTTATATCCATGGGAGTGTAGAAGCAGCTGAGATATATTCAAAAAATGGTAGTATTATAATTCAAAATGGCGTTTTGGGCAGACAACGAGCCAGGATACTGGCAGGGGATGATTTAAATTGTGGATTTATGCAAGATGCTACTGCTAGCGTGAAAAACGACGTGGTTATTAAACACTACGCCATCAATTCAAATATTACATCCGGGGGCAGAATCATGCTCATTGAGAATGAGGGTTTGCTCCGTGGTGGCAAAACAGTTGCGGAAAAAGGTATCGAATGCCTGATTGCTGGTTCAGAACGCAACATTCTGACTGAAATGGTCCTGACCCGTAGCGATATGGGTGAGGAAGAATCTAAACTTTGGCAATCCAAAATCAGGTTGGCGGAAGAATATCAAAAACTGGATTCACTCCTGAAACGGATGGAATTCCTGAACTTGCTTAGACAGCGACTTGGTACGATTTCGACTGAAAGGGAGAAAGAGCTCACAAAATTGCACGGAGCCATCATTAAATTCAGAGCCCGGGTAGAGGAAGCAAGACTAGAAACTGAGCAATTAACTCAGAAAACCCAGGTGCAATCTCCAGAATACGCAGTCAAGATCAGAGATAGATTATATCGTAAGGTTACAGTGACAATTGGGCATAAGAAATATTTTAGTGCGTCTATCAAAGGTCATGTGACTATTTACCGCAGGGATGATGATTTACTTGTGGAACCCAAGGTTTGAGAGGTATGCAATGGATATAAAAAATAATACAATCTCAATCCTGATCGTCGATGACGAAGAGATGATTGTGACGATCCTTCTAAATTTTCTGGGTGAAAAAGGGTACAATGTTACTGGAATTAGTGATTCAGCTGAAGCCATTGAATTGATCCAGAAAACCTCATTTGATATCGTTTTTACCGACTTGATGATGCCCGGTATTAATGGAATGGAACTGGTCAAGGAGATTCGTCGTCAAAAAGTTGATACTCAGATCATCATCTTTACCGGTTATGCTTCTGTTGAATCTGCGATTGATGCAGTTCAACAGGGAGTCTATGATTATATTAAGAAACCATTTCGGTTAGAAGAAATAGACAGCATCCTCGGCCATGCGCTGGAGCAGCTCCTGTTGCGAAGGGAAAATCAGGTGTTGCATGATAAGATCGGTAACATGTTAGCTCAGATCACCATGTTCTATGATATTAGTAATATTATCTACCAGGTGAGAGAAAAGAAGCATGCTGTTGAAATGCTGTTTGACACTCTGGCAGAAAGCATGCATATCCACACAGCTCTGATCTGTGAGTGTAGTGTAGATGGATCAGATTATAAAGTAAACTATGCCGGAAAAGCAGCGAAGGTCTTTAAGCGACTTTTTAAGTTTTCAAAAGATTCCCTTTTTAACGGAAAAAGCCTGACTTCAGATGAACCGACAATCTTGGTTGATGTTGGGCTGCAGTTTGATCTGGATGGAAAAACTATCACCCTTCCTGAAGCCTGTCGTCGCATCATCTTTGTGCCTATTAAATATCAAGGTGTACTGGAAGGCTACCTGGTAATTATTGAGCATCAGGATCATCACTATCATGATGAAGATGAACTGACCCTTTTAAAAATATTAGCCACCCAGATCGCCCCTATAATTGGTGCAAAAAAGCAGCGACCCAATGATATTCTGGAATCCAGAAAATATGAGCCCGCCCAAGCCATGCGTAATCTGATCAAAGCAGAGCTGGCTCTCAGTGACGAGTCAGATACACCCATCAGCATCGCCATGGCCCGTTTAGTTGCCTCGGGTGCTTCTGAAGATGATACAGATTTCGCTCTCATACGTGAAGCCTGGAGAAATAAGATCGCTGATCAATTGGGCCCTGGCAAACGCCTGCACTGGGCTGGAATCGATACACTCCTAATTTTGGCAGCCGGTGGAAATCCTGTGGGACTTGACCATCATCTGGCCAATGTTCGGAATGAATTGGAGTCAGGAAAATTGGAATCTAAGTCGAAAACAAACTTGAGTATGGCCTATTCTATTTTAACGTATCCCTTCGATGCTGATTCAGCTAAAAAGATTACTATTAAGTTGAGTTCACGTTTGTTTTATGATGCTAGCAACATAAAGTTTAACCAGTGAGTAAGAGTATTATGACTTTAGAAAGAACTCCGTTATCCATTCTTCTTGTTGATGATGATAAAACAATTGTGGAAATATTTGAATACGGACTGAGCGAGCAAGGTTATGAAGTTCATACAGCCTATGATGTGGCTGAAGCTTTACGCGTTGCCAATGCAATTAAGATAGATTGCCTCTTATCCGATATCCAATTGCCTGATCGCGATGGGATCACGCTGAATTCAATGATCAGGGAAATGTATCCTGAGGTTATTAGTATTCTTATGACTGGCTATCCAGGTATCAGCAGTGCCATTAAAGGTTTAAGGCAGAATATTCATGATTACCTGATAAAGCCGTTTTCTGTGGAACAGGTAATTGCCTCTATTGAACGGGCGCTCAATAGTAATCAGCTAAAAAAAGCTAATCATGCACATTTAGAGAAAATCTCGCAGTTGGAACAGGAAGTGGCTGATCTTCGTCAACAACTGGAAGATCAGAAAAAAAATGGACCGACTACTGGAGTAGTCACCTTAAAAAAAACAGTGACCCATGCCCATGCGCACAAAATTTATCTTGAGCAACAAGGGCGGTTAAAACAATAAAGTTATCATGAAGATAATCCAAAGGGTAAAGAATGAAGAAAATACTCGTAGTTGATGATGATCTGAGTCTCAGAACGATTCTGAATGAAACGCTTTCTACATCCGGGTTCCAGGTTGACATTGCCAAAGATGGAAAATCTGCCCTGGCAATTCTTGCTGAAAAGCAGTTTGATCTGGTCATCTCTGATTTGATGATGCCGGGAATGACCGGTATTGAATTTATGGTTGCCGCTAGAAGTGTTGATGAGACTCTGGGGTTTTTAATTATTACTGCTTATGGAACTGTTGAGACAGCTGTTGACGCACTCCAAAAGGGTGCTTTTGATTTTGTAACAAAACCTTTTTCAATATCACAGATAGAGTCCCGTGTAAATCGCTACTTTGAGTATGAGGACCTGAAAGCTGAAAATAAAACGCTGAAGCGTAAATTATCTGATGATCGAAAATATACTAGACTCATCGGTCAAAGTGTGGAGATGGTTAGAGTATTTTCTCAGATCAGTACAGTTGCCCGAAGTGATGCTGCCGTATTTATTCAGGGCGAAAGTGGGACGGGCAAAGAACTCATCGCTCAATCTATTCATGATGGAAGTAACCGGTCAGATAAACCCTTTTTGAAGATTAACTGTTCAGCCATCCCGGAATCATTGTTTGAAAGCACCTTGTTTGGTCACGAAAAGGGTTCCTTCACCAATGCCATTAGAATGCATAAAGGTCTGTTTGAAGAAGCCGATGGTGGAACCTTGCTTTTGGATGAAATCAGTGAAATTCCCCCTAACATGCAAGCAAAATTACTCAGAGTACTTCAGAATCACACTATAACCCGGGTCGGTAATACCCAGGAATTGGATGTGGATGTGCGAGTGATAGCCACATCTAATCAAGATCTGGATAAACTGATCAGGAATGGACAATTCAGAGCTGATCTGTATTATCGCTTGAACGTATTTCCTATTATAGTGCCGCCCTTAAGATTACGAAATTCTGACATACCTTTACTGGTGGATCATTTTCTGGCCAAGTTTAAACTTAAGTACCGCTATGAGCACAAGGAAGTCGCTCTGGATACCTTAAAGTCAATAACAATGGAAGATTGGCCTGGTAATGTGCGCCAGCTAGAAAACATCATTGAGCGAGCAGTCCTTTACTCAGGTGAGGATGAACAGATTACCAGGGAACATTTCAACCTGGAATCAGAGATCCTTAATGTTGATGATGCCAGTTCCATCAAAACAGTGACAACCATTGCTGAGATGGAGAAACAAATGATCCACAACGCTTTGAAACGAACCGCAAACAATCGAACCCAGGCAGCTGATTTACTGGGTATTAGCGTCCGTACTCTGCGTAATAAATTGCATCTTTACGATGAAATGAATCAGGATATGTTGAAGCTCGATTAAATATTATCAACTACTTTATATTCTTACGAAAGTCCCGGCATTGTCTGGGACTTTTTATTAGCTGAAGCCGCAGAACACATTCAGTACAAATTAACCGCCCTTTGGCAATATTTTCCGCTCCAGTACTGTATATCCCGCCTGAAAGACTCGGATTATCCAACAACTATTAACTGTATAAAGTCACCTAACATGTTGATAAATAAGAATAAAAGTGTAGCCACGTTAGAATTGGTGCGAGGGCTAAGGCACCGGGAATAATGGTGGCACAGCAATTGAATATTTAGGTGCCCATGGATACAAAATTACTCAATTCCGACTATAGAAACCTGCTAAAACAGGCTACTCATCTTTACGGTAAGCAGCACGAGGCAATTGCGCAGAATATTGCCAATGCAAACACCGATAACTACAAACGGATCAATACAGATTTTTCAGCGCAATTGAAGACAGCTATTGATAGTTCTGGAGTAAAAACCAGTCGGGATAAACATATCACCCATTCCAGTTGGAGTGGAAGTAGATCAAGCGAAATTCAGAATAACCCTGATGGGCAAGTTGATCTGGCACGCGAAATGACCGATCTGAGTGTTAACCAGATTCGACATGAATTTGTCACCCGTGCCTTGGCTCGGAGCTATTCAGGTTTATCAGCTGCCATTGTTGGTCGGAATAGGTAGGAGGCAGGATAATGGAAGTTCAAGGCATATTTTCAGCACTTAAAAAAACTTATGGTGGGATTGCCTCCCAAATGAAACGTCTGGAAGTTATTTCTGAGAACATCGCCAATGCTGAGGCGCTACCAGATAAAAACGGGAAATTGTATCAACGAAAAGTTGCCTTGCTGAAAAGTGCAAGCAGTGCAGATGCCACCAGCTTTGGTGCTAAAATGTCCCTTAAACTTAACCGGTCGAGTGATAAACATCTTGGCGCCAGTTCAGGATCAACAGCCAAGGGGAATCTCTCTGCAACACCCGAAAACATGTATGATGTGGTTGAGGTCTCTGGTAATAAGGTTGTACATGATCCCAGCCATCCACGAGCAGATGAAAATGGTTATGTGAAATTACCCAATGTGAATGTCATCGAGGAAATGGTTGATCTTATGGCAACCAGTAGAGCTTACGAGGCCAATATTACTGTTATGAAAGCTTCCAAAACCATGGCCAAACGGACCTTCGAGATCTAAGTATGGACATTAGAGTACAAGCAGCGAACACGGGATATTTGCAGGCTGATAAGCTTTATCAGCAAAATCGTTCTCAGAGTCCGGAAACATCAGCGAATGAAGAAGCAAATTTCCTGCGAACACTTATCGAAAAAGAAGAACAACTGCAAGTGGCTCCAGCCCGTGATGCAGTTTTGTCTGGACCTGAGATGGCTACCTTACACGTTCTTTTTGGTAGTGAAAAACCAGATGACTTAAGTTTTTATGGTAAACATAATGGTCCACAAATTTACAAGGGACATCTACTTGATGTCGCTGGCTAGGAAGGTTTTATGACTCAAATATATGAATTGATTCAATCAATCCAGGGGACTCAAACCATTGGTAAGAACGAGCCGTCCCAGCCTGAGTCTACTTCCGTAGGAGCGACCAAATCTTTTGGTGATACACTTACAGATTTTTTAGATGTCGTCAACGATAATAGCAAAGAAGCCGCGCAACAGGTTACCAATGTTATTGAAGGAAAATCGGACAACCTGGCTCAAGCCATGATGAGTATGGAAGAATCTAAATTGAGTTTTCAATTGATGCTCGAGATCAGAACAAAATTACTTGAATCTTACCAAGAGATTTCAAGAATGCAGGTTTAGGACCTCAGGAGTAATACTACATGACCCAGCTTTTAAACATCCTTGGAAATATATTTCGACGATACAGCCCAGCTCAGCGTGCTGTATTAGCAGTAGTATTTGTACTGCTGCTTTCCGTTACCATATCACTGGTCCTGTGGGCGAATCGACCTGAATTTGTGATTCTCTATTCGGATCTTGATGCGAAAAACGCCAGTAAAATTATTGCTAAGCTCCAAAATAGTAAGGTTCGCTATGAGATTGAAAATGGCGGTTCAACTATTCTGGTTCCCAAGGAAGATGCCTCAGAGCTCCGCTTGAGATTTGTTGAAGCCGGTTATGTTGGCCAATCTGTTTCAGGCTATGAATTATTTGATGACCAGAAACTGGGAATGACCAGTTTTATGCAGCAACTGAATATGCGCCGTGCTTTAGAAGGTGAGCTGATAAAGACCATCAATCAATTCCCCGGGGTTCAAAATAGCCGAGTTCATCTGGTCATGCCCGAAGGTCGACTTTTTGAAAAGGGAGAAGCTGCCACAGCCTCTATCGTCTTGAGCTTAACTCCAGGCAGATATGTTGGTGAGAGTCAGGTCAAAGGAATTGCTGCTCTGGTTGCTAACAGCGTCGAGGGCTTGGATGCCAATGCTGTTGTTGTTGTAGATACCCAGGGAAATCTGCTTTCTGATGGTCAGAATGAAGAGGTGGTCATGGGGGCTTCCAGCAGTCAGTGGGAACTCAGACATACTATTGAAAGGAAGCTCGAAGCCAAGGTCCAGCATCTTCTGGAAGGTATTGTCGGTCCCCAAAATTCCATGATTGAAGTGTCAGTTGATATGAATTTTGAGCAATTAGAGCGTACTCAGGAGTATTATGATCCAGAGAATGTAGTTGTAGTGAGTGAAGAACGCCAAGCTGAATCATCTACAAATATTGACACACTGAATAATATCAATACCAGCCTTGAAAACGAGAATGTTGTCACCAATTATGAACTGAATAAAACGGTTGAACATTTTGTTGCCAACACTGGAGTCATTACTAAACAGACGGTTGCTGTGCTGGTAAATGGAAGTTTCCAGGATTCCCAAAATGCCGCAGGTGAAACAGAAAGAGTCTATGTACCGCGCAGTAAACAGGATCTGAATCAAATTGCTGCCCTGGTGAAGAGTGCTGTAGGTTATTCAGCGGAGCGGGGAGATGTTGTCGAAGTCCAGAATATTCAATTTGACAAGAGTCTGGTTGAAGATGATCGGGAATATTTTGAAGAGCTAGCTGATCAGGAGCTGCAGGCCAGCTTGATCAACAAGGGTCTGATGGTCCTGGGTATCCTGGTCGCTTTTCTGGTTGTCAGGGGACTTCTGAAATCAGTCAGCAATGAAATAGAATTGCCGGTACTGATTGATGGAGGCTCAAGCTCTGAAGCATTACCCAGCGGAATTAATCCCCGAACTGGTCTTCCACAAAGCCCTGGAGTAGCTGCGATCGATGCTGAAGGTGGACCAATTGCCCGATCATTGCCAGATGTAGATATTGATTCAGATGTTTTCATGTCAAAGCTCTCACCGGAAGCACGTGCAAAATTACAAGCCAAAGATAAGATGACTGCAGAAGTGGTTGAGTATTCCAAGGACAATCCTGAAGATACTGCAAAACTCCTGCGCACCTGGATGACACCCCAACATAGGTCGACCTGAGATGCCGAAAGAAAAATCAGCACCCGTGACT
>JAOZSM010000004.1 GCA_029939675.1 Fidelibacterota bacterium | reverse complement strand
ATTGCTGAATATTTCAGAGATGAAGGTCGCGATGTTATGCTACTCATGGACTCGCTTAGTCGAGTTGCCATGGCTCAAAGAGAAATTGGACTGGCAGTAGGCGAACCACCTACCACAAAGGGCTACACACCATCAGTGTTTGCGTTGTTACCTCGTCTTTTAGAGCGGGCTGGAACCGGAACCGGCGGAAGCATTACTGGTTTATACACCGTATTGGTTGAGGGGGATGACATGGATGAACCCATTAGTGATGCCTCAAGAGCTATTCTGGATGGTCATATCGTCCTGTCACGACGCCTGGCCACCCGAGGACAGTATCCAGCCATTGATGTTAATGAAAGTATCAGCCGTTTGCGCACTGAAGTAATAAAATCTGAGCAGTTAGCTCAATCCCAATCAATCCTGGAGATGTTGGCAGATTACCGCGATTCGGAGGATTTGATCAACATTGGTGCCTATGTGGCAGGTAGTAATCCAAGTGTAGATCGTGCTATTGAAAAGATCGAAGCCATTCGGACATTTTTAAAACAGGATATGGGCGATTCTGCACCGTTTGGAGACACCTTAGCTCAGATGAAAGCAGTTCTGAAGGGAGGCCGGGCGTCGTGACCAAGGCTTTCAATTTTTCACTGCAGAAAGTGCTTGACGTCAGGACCATGGTCGAAGATGCCAAAGCAATTGATCTTCAAAAAGCACAGGCCGAAATGCAGCTTGAAAAACAAAAACTGGCCAGTACACAAGCTGAGAAGGATGCTATTGTCCAGAGTAAAACCAAGAATAATCAAGATCAGAATATTACCCTTCACTCATTGAATAATCGCATGGCTTATGTGGAGCAATTGACAGATGAGATTGTTAAACAGGGTAAAGTAGTTGTTAAAAGTGAAGAAAGTACAGAAGAGCAGCGTGTTGCCTTCGTTCAGGCCTCAAAAGAGAAAATGGTCATGGAAAAACTTAAAGAGCATCACAAGGAGGTCTTTAAGAGAAAGGTAAATCAGGAACAAGTCAAGAGTGAGAGTGAAGTAGCAGCCCGCATTGCCCGGAAAGAAGGGGTTGTATGAAACAAGTAATCATGTGGTCTTCAATATTTATTGTGCTCTTTATTGTTTTTATCGGGTTAGCCTTTGTGGGTTTGACCTACATGACGCCCAGTCCAGATGAAATTAAGCAGATCAAATTAGAGCAAAAAAAAGTTCACACTACACCGGAGATAGCTGATTCTGATTCTACCAAAACCAAAGGAAAGAAAATAACCATAGCAGATTCCTTACAGATCATCATTGATCAGCAGATTGGCGATCTTTTCTTCATGAGAGTTACTATTGATAGCCTGAATGAACAGCTTGGTTCCAAAGAAGATCTGGTAACCAAATACCAGACGCAGGTCAAATCTCTTAACGATAATATTCAGACGCTTAAGACAAATAATATATCCATCAAGGATTTAGCCAAAACATATGAGACCATGAAAGTGGCCGAGATCAGACCGATCCTGGAGAAGGTAAGTGATGCCACAATCATTGCTTTATATAAGAATATGGGCAGTCGTACCCGGAAAAATTTAATACAGGCACTGAGCAGTTCGCGAGCAGCTCAGATAACCACAAAACTGGCGGAGTCATCATCATGACACACGAAATACCAATCATTGAACCAGCTAATCCTAAAACGGAAAAGTTAAATGGTATTGGCAAACAGCATGTGACCAGTGAATTTCCTTTTGATGATTTATTAAAACCGAACTCAGATAAGGAAGTAGCTGAAACTGTATCAAAAAAAGTACAGCAGCTCGCAATGTTTAATAATACTCAAGCAGGCAAACGGAGTAAAAAAGTTCCGCTTAAAGCAAAGCCAATTTTGGACACTCGCAAGCTGAAGAGCGCAAGCGATGAACCAGCCCCAAAAGCCCCTGCTGAAGCAACTACAGAAAATTTACCTGATGCAAAAGATATTGCTCCTACTGAGCATGCTAAAACAACATCGCAGGCAGGTAAGTCCAATCTTTCTAAACCGGAATCACAGACCGATAAATCTAATCCGACCAAACCAGCTGAAAAATTGCATCCAGAAGAAACGCCTGTCATTGCACTAGAAAATATGGTCGAGGATGCCCTGAAATTGGGTGCGGATAATCTTAAACTCAATGGCAGTGATGTGACCCTGCCAATTGAAGCTCTGGTTGCCAGGGTTACAGCTCCAGAAGGGGCCAAAGTAGCCAATGCTGAAGAAAATATTAGGCATACAAATCCCAAAATTATTGATGGAAATATTGCCCCTGCTGTAAAAAAGGCAGGCTTACCCAAAGTGAGTGGTGAAATTCAGGTCAAGCAACCTGCACAAACACCAGCAGTAAAACAGCCTGTATCCGGTGAAAAGGATATCGTGCCCAAAGCAGTAAAAAATATTGGGAAACAGATAGAACTAGCGCCTAAACTGCGCACGCCAGATGTTAATCCAGTGCCTTCTGTTAAAATGAATCGAAGCAGAGTTGACAATACATCTGAAACTATTAAAGTTCGACCAAAATTAACCATTGATCCAGCTATTTCAAATCCTGTACGGGAACCCCAAAAACAGGTTGTTGTGAAAAAGGCTGCTGACGTTAAACAATTTTACAGAAAAACCAAAGTCCAGGAGAATGTCCTTAGGACAGTGGATCAGAGGAAAACAGCTGAACCGGTTGTACAACATAAAGCTGAAATCTCGAAGAACCTGAAACAGACAGTGGATCCGAAACCAATACCAGCCCCATCGCAAAAGTTTTCTGAAAAGCGTCCAGTCGTCGATCGCCCAGCACCAGAAAATATTAGTAGGGCCAGGGTAGTACCTGAATCACGCCAAAAAATGGTTGTCAACACCCCGGAAAGACAGGATGTTAAAACAACTCCCGACAGAAGACAGCCTGAAGTTATTGTAAGCCGGATACCTGTTGCTGAAGTGCGCAAGGTAGTAGAAACAGATCAGCTGCCACCTGTGGACAGGGAGCAGGCTAAACCAGTTCTTGAGGATTTAGGAAGCCAGCGGATCGAGCAAAAAGATCAACGGGCTGAGCAGGTCACTCTTTTTACTAAACCAGCTCCTGTTCGTAGTAGAAATAGTAGGCGGGGTCCCGTAGCACAGGCAACAGCAGGCGCACAGAAAAATAGTCATCGTGCACCGCAACAGCCAATCAAGATTTCTGCAAATCAGGTAACAATTCCTGAGCCATTGGAGCAATTGAAAAAAAGAATCGACATCCAGGCGGATACGAAACTCGTCAATCAGGACCAGATCCTGGATCAGGTAAAAAGTGTTAGCCAGAGTGGTGATGCCCAAGTAGCAGCACCGGTATTGCAGGTCAATCAGCTCAAATCCAATAAGCAAACCATAAAGAAACAGCGTGTAAATCAACCAGAAATTCAGGTTAAAACTGTTACAGCAAAGCACCATCACAGTTCCAAAAGAACCCAGCAGATGGCTGAGAACTATGGCTTGGAAGCCTTAAAAGGAAAAATACTGGAAATAGATGAGGAATCACCGGCAGATTCGCTCAAGCAGCAGCTGCGCGATAGAATAGAAGTTCTAAAAAATATCCAGAATTCGATTACACCAGAGTCGGAACAATTACTGAGTCAAAATCTACACCGAAATATGTCAATGAAAATGACTCCGGGTGCAGGATTTGTACCAGAACATTCAACAAGCATCCTGCCTCATCCAAGATCAAACGGACAGCTGTTTGCCCGAACCTTTGCCGCTGAAATGGTTGAGAAGATCCGTGATATCAACAGTCAGATAATTGCTAAAGATTCCGGATCCATAACCAGATTTGTGGTGGATGCTGGAAACATGGGTGAGTTGGATATTGAGTTTAATCAGAAAGCTGCCAAGGAACAGATCACTGTCTATGTAGATAATGATGGCTCCAAACAGGATATGCAGAAAATTATGCCTCAAATCGAGGAAAATCTTCAACAGAGGGGGTTCAATTTCTCCGGATTGGAAGTTGAAGTAAGGAATAATCAGAAAGAGAGCGAATCTGCTGCTGAAAGGAAGCAGGGGCAATCTCGATCGGAGGAACATGAAGAAGCACTGCTTGAGCAAGCAGTGAGTGAAGACAATCAAGCAACAACAAACCGTAACTATGGCTACAACACTATGGAAGTGTTGGCCTAAAGAAAGGAGAATGTTATGCCAGATATAGCAAGTCTGACAGCCGGTGCTGGTAACACCATGTTCGATGCACCTGACAAGAACATTGGGGGTATCTCTCAATCGGATTTCCTGGAACTGTTAATTGTTCAATTACAGCACCAGGATCCCATGGAACCCCAGGATAGTCAACAGTTTGCTTCTCAATTGGCAGAATTTACCTCTTTGGAAGAACTGCAAAACTTGAACTCGACTTCCACGCAGGGAGTTGAAACCAATCTCATGTTGGCCCAGACCATTAACAACACCATGGCAGCCACCATGATTGGTAAAGAAGTCAAAGCCATTGGCGATGTTATCAACGTCAAAGATCCTGGTGAATCGGTTGAACTGAATTTCGACTTAGGATTGCCGGCCGATGACATTACAGTCTCGGTCAAGGATGCTGCTGGAACGGTGATTCGAACGATCTCAATGGATCCGTTACCAGTCGGTGAGAACATGGTCACCTGGGATGGGAAAAATAATAATGGCGTGGATGTCCCTCCAGGCCAGTACAATTTTTCGGTTGATGCCTTTAACTCAGCCGGCGAGAAAATCGCTGTTGACACCGTTTTATACGGAGTGATCGATGCTGTGAGTTATGGTACTGGCGGAGCCATATTTATCGTTAGTGGAAGAGAAGTTCCCTTCTCAGCGGTATTAGAGCTCGCCCAGCCAGCTTCTGAAACAATCGTCGAGGAAATACCTGAGGATCCCGAAGATCCTGAAGATTCAGAGCAAACGGATCAGGGTTAGCCTATGAAACTCGCTGAACTTCAAATTAGACAGGGTGGCTTGCCACTCAGACCAGATCAGATCCAAAGGGTCAAACAGCATCCGACAAACTCGGGTTCTGGAAAAGTTCAGGATGGTCAGAGAACGTTTAATGATATTCTGAACCAGAAAGTTGCGGAGCAGACAGAACTCAAATTCAGTGCCCACGCTATCCGGCGAATGCAGGATCGGGGTATGCATCCAACTCAAGTTGAATTGGATCGGTTGAATAGTGGTTTTGAAAAAGCCCGTGAAAAAGGCGCGATGTCATCACTCATCCTGGTGGATGAAATGGCTTACGTGGTGAGCGTCAAGAATAATACCGTAATTACCGCACTAGATAAAGACGCAGCCCAGGGGAACGTATTCTCCAATATAGATAGCGTTGCGATCGTTTAAATAACCGGGTTGGACCCTAACGGGAGACCCCGATCCACCGAATGACAGACGTGGGTCAGGAAAGGAAACAATGAGTCAAGCATTATCGTCAGCATTAGCAGGTTTACAAGGACAAATGAGGACAATCGAACTCCTCGGAAGCAATGTTGCAAATATTAACACAGTTGGATACAAAGCCAGTCGCATGACTTTCCTGGAAGCTTTGGGACAGGTTATCGATGTTGAATACACCCCTTTCAAACAGGGTGATTTAGAAGCCACCGGTTTTCAGACAGATCTGGCTATTCGTGGTGAGAGTTTTTTCATCGTGGATACTCCGGATGATGACCGTTATTTCACGCGAGCTGGCGCTTTCTTCTTTGATCAGGAGGGAGCATTGGTCAATAGTAGTGGCTATACTGTGCAAGGTTGGATGTCCAATATCAATGGTGTTGAAGAAGTCCAAACTCTTGCCAATCTTGAAGATATCCATCTGGATAGCAATTTGAAGGCAGAAGCACTGGCATCCAAAAATTTATGGCTGTCTGGTAACCTTTCCTCTGGATTGGTCCCCATTGCCCAGAAATGGACAGCAGGATTTCCATTTACACAACGTGGGACTGTAACACCAGCAGAGAGTACCACAGAGCTGAATGATTTGGATGAGACCTCGTCAACTGAGCAATTGGCAGATGGAGATGTCATTGTTATCAACGGAAGTGCCAAGGATGGTTCTACCATAGAGACAATCTTTACTTATGGTGCTGGAAATGACGGGACTACTCTGGGTGATTTGTTAGCGATTATCAACGCCACCGGAAAAGATCCAGTAACAGGTATCTACAATGGCTGGGGTGATTTCGCTAATGCTGAACTGGTGAATGGTGAAATTGTCATGACAGATAAAGTTCCTGGTGATAGTGAAACATCCCTGAACATGTACGCAAATCCTTCTAATACAGGAGCTATCTCCATTCCTTATTATGAGGAAACATCAGAAGGCTTTACCGGTCGGGTTTCTACCTCTGCTGTTATTTATGACACCCTGGGCGAAAGTCACAACCTGGTATTTGAATTTACCAAAACGGAGCTTCCTGGTCAGTGGACCTGGAGTGTCACCCCTTCTGGTGACGAAGTCATCGATCCAGCCAACTCAACTGGCTCGATCTATTTTAACGATGTAGGTCAAGTTACTTCGTTTGTCTACGACAATGGATATAGTCGGATTGAAATGGAACCAGTGAATGGTGGGGCGAACGTAGCTCTCCAAGTTCATGTTAGTGGAAGTAATCAGTTTACGGGTATTACTCAGTTTAACTCCAACTCCACTCTATCAGTCCGCAAGCATGATGGACGGGCAACGGGTGAATTGACTGGGTTTGAAGTTGAAGAAGATGGGGCGATCATGGGTAGCTTTAGCAATGGTGTGAGTCTCAAGTTAGCTCAACTTGCTGTGGGTGAGTTCACCAATCCCAGTGCCCTGGCAAAAGTTACTGGTAGTAACTTTATAGAGACGATTAAGAGTGGTGATGTAAACATTGGTAAAGCAGATGAGTTCGGTTCAACCGTTGAACAAGGCTATCTGGAACTTTCCAATGTAGACATTGCTGAACAGTTCTCCCAGATCATTGAGGCTCAGCGGGCATTTCAGGCATCAAGTCGTGTGCTTTCCACGCTGAACCAGGTGATCCAGGACTCAACCAAGTTAGGTCTCTAATTCAACGTGATTTGACAAATGTTTGATGGTTATGAGGGTGGTCTCGCTATTAGCGCGAAACCACCCTCCACCTGTTACGAAAACAAGAAAGGTGTCGCTAGATGGATCTGGCAACAATACTGGGAATCATAATTGGAATGGGATTGGTGATTTTCACTATCCTGAGTGGCGGGGGAGATGCTGGTATTTTCATCCATATTCCCTCTTTAGCCGTGGTGGTGGGAGGCTCTATTGCAGCCACTCTGGTGCATACGCCCCTCAGTGATCTCATCAGTACAATGAAAGTTGTGGGTAATGCTTTCAGAGTAGAGGAAGCCAAAGAACCTGAGATTATTGAACAATTTGTCGATCTGGCCAAGAAGGCCCGACGGGAAGGTATCCTGGCAATTGATCGAGAGCTGGGAAACATTGAAGATGATTTTATGCGTGCTGGTTTGGAAATGGCTGTTGATGGATCTGAACCGGAAACCATTCGAAGTGTGCTGGAGACCGAGCTGCAATACCTGGTTGAGAGGCATAAACGAGGTAAACAGATTTTTTCATCACTGGGAATGTACGCCCCATCCTTTGGTATGATCGGTACCTTGATCGGCCTGATTGCCATGCTCCAGAATTTGGATGACCCTTCAAATATTGGTGGAGGCATGTCAGTTGCTTTGATTACGACCTTTTATGGATCGCTCTTCGCGAATCTCTTCTTTCTACCCATTGCCGGAAAATTATCCAATCGATCTGAAGAGGAAACGGTCAGAAAAGAGATGATTATTGAAGGCGTTTTGGCTATTCAATATGGTGAGCATCCCAAAAACATACACCGTAAACTATTGAATTTTATAGCCCCTAAGAATCGCCCAGAAGAAGAGGAAGAGGATTAAGATGAGGAAAAAAGTTGCAGAAGTTGATGATGAGCCAACAGCACCATTTTGGATGGCCACGTATGGTGATATGGTCACTCTGTTGCTGTGTTTTTTTATTCTCATGATCTCTTATGCCAATATGGATGAAAGAAAATGGGCCTTGGCTGCAAAATCACTTCAAGGAGCATTGGGAGTTCTTGAAGAATACAAAGTTGAAATGCAGATGATGCAGGAAGCTCCTGGTGGTGAGGATGATATGCTTATTCGATCTGAGATTTATGAAAAAATACAAGAATTTGAAGAACAGATAGCTAATGAGATAAATGATGGTGACATTACGGTTGAATCAATAAAAAATGGATTAATGATAAAAATGGGAAGCAAACTGCTATTCACTTCAGGGAATGCTAAACTGAAAATTGAGGCTTATCCTATTTTGAAATTGGTTGCCGATGCAACCAAGGATCATGCGGCTGATATAGTGATTTCCGGCCATACTGATAATGTCCCCATCAATTCCAAAAAGTACCCCTCTAATTGGGAATTATCAGGAGCTCGAGCCATGAGTGTTGTGAACTATCTGATTGAAGAGGCTGGCATTAAACCTGAGATCCTGGCAGCAACTGCTTTCGGAGAGTATCGCCCCATTGTACCAAATGACTCTCCAGAGTTTCGTAAGATCAACCGTCGAGTTGAATTTTCTGTGACCTGGGCAGTCCCGGAACTTGATTATTTAGATTAGATTTTAATTATTAGCCCATGAATGCCCCGATCGGGGCATTTTTTTTTGCCAGGAAATGCTGTGCTTTATGTGGAATTCAGGCCCAAACCTTTCAGGAAAATTATCATTAAAACGGGAAAAATATTCCGCTAGTCTAGCTTAAACAGAATTCCATGGGGTCGGTAGCAGATCAAAACACATAAATACTCTCCCTTAGGATAAAATGCTGAGCCTGGAGCGGGATAGAAGCAGTGATCAGTGTTTATGGATTTTTACAAATCGCGTAATGGTCTGATACTCAACATGATACAGTACATCAGTTGGTATATTAAATTGTGATACCATATAATAATCAACCGGTAACAGATACGTGTTATGGGGTATTTAGGTCAGATTAACCAACAATACCATCGCTATCGGTTAATTATTGCACAGGATAACGGTGAAAAAATATTCATGGCATATTATTTGGAAAAAACACGACATGATTATGCATAATCTATGTTTAAAAAATGATGAGTGCCCTCGAGATATCACGAGGATTGACTAAAGGAGTACCCATGGCTGAAGAAACCCCTCAAGATCTTGAACAGGAAGAAATATTGGAAGAATCATCTGGAGGTGTATCTCCAGTTATCAAGATCATCATTATCATTATCGTGTTGATCATTCTTTCTGTCGCAGCTTTTTTTGTCTCAAAGAGTCTGTTGCTTCCAAAATATCAAGCTTATAAAGCCGCCAAGGAAATTGAAGCTATCGAACAGGCCAAAAATAAAGTTGCTACAATGGGATTGATCCATATTATTGACAATATTACGGTTAATACCCTGGGCTCTGGAGGCCGACGCTACGTTATTGCTGAGGTGGCCTTAGAAGTCAAGGATCAAACTGTGATCGATGAAATTATCTTACGTGAAGCTCAGATTCGTGATGAGTTTATTCGCTATCTACGCCGACAGACTGCTCAACATGTTCTTGATCTGGGATTTCAAGAGCGATCCCGGCGGGAATTGACCAGGATGCTTAACTCGCATCTTAATACCGGTAAAGTTGATAGTATGTACTATATCAAATTATTACTGCAATAGGCGAGTTGTGAGCGGCATGGAGAAACGTGATGACTAAAATACTGTCACAGGAAGAAATCGATTCCCTCCTGACCAGTGTGTCCAGTGGGGAAGGTACTGATATTCAGCCCAAAAGGGGCGGTGGCAAGGTATCACTGTATGATTTTAAAAGACCCAATCTGATCTCCAAAGATCAGATGCGGTTATTAGAGAATATCCATGAAGGCTTGGCCCGTAATTTCGGTGTCTATCTTTCAGCACAATTGCGAATGATTGTCGACATGAACTTGTTGGCCATTGATCAGATCATGTATTCAGAGTTCGTCATGTCCATTGTGTCTCCTGGTGCTATCTATGTTGGAGAATTTTCTAGCCCACCCAGTAAATTTGTTCTGGAAGTGAGCCCTCAACTGGTAGTATTCATTGTAGAAAGACTATTTGGAGGAAAGGGACATCTAATTCCCATGGTCCGCCAAATTTCTGTGATTGAACAACGCATCATGAATCGGGTAGTGGAACGAATTGCTTTTGAGATTAGCAAGAATTGGGAGCCGCTGAGCAAGTTTACAACTGATGTTGGACGGTTTGAAAGTAATCCAGAATTTGTTCAGATCGTCTCAGCTTCCGAACCAGTTATTGTGGTTTCCATGGAAGCCAAGATTCATAATAATACGTCCATGATGAACATTTGTTACCCCTATCGTTGGATTAGTACCATCCTTTCCAGTCCTGATATTCAGGAAAAAGTACTATTCGGCGCCAGTGAGGGAACAGATGAAGAAAGAAAGTCAATGATGCGGTCGGTGTCTGTGACACCAGTTAACCTAAGAGCTGTTCTGGGAAAAGGGCAGATATCGATTGATGATTTTTTGAATTTAAGTGCAGGCGATGTTATCCTGCTGGATGGTAGGACCAGGGATAAAGTCTCTGTTTTTGCTGAGAATAGACTGGTTTATACTGGCACAATGGGTCAAGCAAATCAGAACAATGCAATCCGCATACACAATGTAATTACCGGAGATGAAGGTCATGAAAAACGAAGACTTCAACACAAAGTTAAATAGTCGTTTCGATTCGATTCGCGACACCGTTCTTGAAGTGCTATCACAGCTCTTTAAGCATGAATTTACTATCGATCAAACTATTATTGGGTCAGGACAACCCAAGTCTGATATTCAAAATGAGGCTTTCCCCAAAGTAATCCTGCAGTTTACCACGACTGCTCCATATCCCATTCAGCATGTGTGGACCTTGCCCAGCAACCTTGTCCTTAATCTTTATGCCTGGATGATCGATATGGAACCTGATGAATCCGTATCTGATGAACACCTTGAAGGCCTGAAAGAGGGCGTAGAGCAGATCATGGGTCAAATTCGGGCAGTCCTTGATGGTGAGGGTGTGTCTCTGGATGTGGCTGATTTGCAGCTATTAACTGCGGATGACATTGGCTCGGTTGATCTGTCAGGTACTGTTGATGATGGTGCAGCAGCTACGTATACACTGGAAACAGGTGGAGAAAGTTTTTCTGTTAATCATTATCTTTTTGCCGATTTGGCTGATGTTTCGGAAGAATCTTCCAGTGAAGGTCTTTCAGATGATGAGATCGATAAAATGCTAAATGGAGAAGACCCAAATTCGCGGGTAAGTATTGATGATGAGGTTGGCGAAGATGTAGATGTTCAGCAAGTAGAATTTGGCAGTTTTGGTGATCAGGCAGGGGTTGGGGGGAACGGACAGCCCCGTAATATAAATATGCTCCTGGATGTGGATCTGGAAGTGCTGGTTGAGTTAGGTCGCAAAACCATGCTCATCAAGGAAGTCTTGAAATTGGGTAAAGGTTCCATCGTGGAGTTAGATAAAGCCGCCGGAGAGCCACTGGGAATCTTCGTAAACGGCCGCAAACTGGCTGAGGGTGAAGTTGTGGTTGTTGATGATCATTTTGGAATCCGGATCACCCAGTTGGCAGGTACGGCAGAACGCATCAAGAGTCTTGGATGAAACCCAAGTTAAAAAAGGCTGTTTACAGCAAACAGGGAACTAATCTGTTTGCAATCATTTTCGCTTTAATGGCGATCCTGGGATTTATCTCAATTCTGTCTCCAGAAGTAGCTGAACAAGTTCCCGCATCAGAAGAAGCTTTCAGTTCCCGCACTATCTATTCCGGATATCTGCTCAGGGTCGTGATTGTTACGGTAACTATGATCGTAATTCTAATTGTTGGCTTAAAATTCTACAAAAAACGAATGAAGATCTCGGGCAAAGATAATCTTAACATGAATGTTCTGGGACGTCATTATATCAGTGATAAACAGTATTTACTTAAAGTAATGATTGAAGATAAATATTTACTCCTGGGGATTTCTGAATCGAATATCAGTTACCTTACTCAGTTAGCTGGTCCTGTAGACGATCCTGATGAAAAAACCGCCACTTTTGGTACCATACTGGATTTAGAAACAGACAAGGCCAGTAAAGCTTGAAGCGCACACTTACCATATTGATTCTGTTAGTGCTCGTGTTAACTCCGCTGTACCTGACTGCGCAAACACCTTTTCCAAAAATCAGTTTGGGAATAGAGGAATCAGAGAAACCCAGTGATTTCATCATGACGATCCAGATTCTGGCTATGATGACTATCCTGTCTCTGGCGCCATCCATCCTGATTATGATGACCTCCTTTACCCGAATTATCATTGTGTTTCATTTTTTGCGGGCTGCTCTGGCTACCCAGGCTGTTCCATCCAATCAAATCCTGATTGGTCTGGCGCTATTTATGACCCTGTTTATTATGAAACCGGTCATCACTGAAATAAATAATGAGGCTTTGCAACCATACCTGAGTGAAACGATTAACCAGGATGAAGCCATCGAGAAAGCTGGAATTCCCATCAGACAATTCATGCTGAATCAGACCCGGGAAAGTGATTTGCAGCTTTTTATCGATCTTAAGGGAGACGGAGATGTAAAGACTCCGGAAGACTTAACTTTTTCCACCATCATACCGTCTTTCATTATCAGTGAATTAAAAACAGCATTTCAAATCGGATTCCTGTTGTACCTGCCCATGTTATTATTGGATTTGGTTGTGGCAAGCGTGTTGCTCTCCATGGGAATGATGATGTTACCACCAGTAATGATCTCAATGCCCTTTAAAATATTGCTTTTTGTCCTGGTTGATGGTTGGAATCTCATCGTTAAGTCGCTGGTGGAGGGTTTTGTATAATGACCTCTGAATACGTCCTTTATTTAAGCCGGGAAACCTTGAGTACGGCCATTTTAATTTTATCACCCCTGCTGGGAGCCGGACTGCTTGTTGGACTCAGTGTAGGTATTTTTCAGGCAGTAACGCAGATCAATGAGATGACTCTTACCTTCATCCCCAAAATGGCGGTAGTCGGTCTGATCCTGATGCTCTTGATTCCCTGGTTTCTGGATATTCTGTTGACCTTCACCCGTGAACTCTATGCCCAAATTCCACTTATGGTGCAATAATGTATGAGTTGATTGACAGACTAGCCCTGGTCATGCCAGCATTTATCCTGACGTTTGTACGTTTGTCGGGTCTAATGATTACCTTGCCGATCATCAGCTATCCCATGATCACAACTCGGATTCGCATAATAATGGCTTTGGTAATGACTTTTGTACTATTCCCATTGATCGAGCAATCAAGTCTGCAGTTTGCCAACAATTCAGAACTGATCCTGGCAGTCTTTAAAGAGTTACTCATAGGGCTCTTATTAGGATTGGGGACTCGAGTAATTTTTGAGTCTTTTAGCTGGGCTGGAGCCATTATTGGACGCCAAATGGGTATTGCTATGGCCAATGTAATGGATCCAACCAGTACGGGTCAAATTCCCATTGTCAGTCAATTCTGGCTTTTGGTGGTTGTGTCTTACTTCTTGGCAATCAATGGCCATCAAATGCTATTTGAAACCTTGTATCGCAATTTTGAGACCATACCAGTGGGAACTGGAGTGCTAAGCGCCACAGCGGGAAGGCTGCTTCTGAACACTGGATCGATTGCCTTTTTAAATACTTTTCAATTTGCAGCACCAGCCATCGTTTTTCTGCTGTTAGTGGATACATCCATAGCATTTACGGCCAGGATCATGCCCCAAATGAATATCTTCATGGTTACTCTGCCCTTGAAAATCGCTACTGGACTGATTGTATTAGTTATTTCTCTGGACATGTTCGCGATGTTATTCGATATCGTCTATCAGGGCATGCAGGAGAACTTGTTCAACACGATGCAGGCTTTAAAGGGAGCGTGAGCGCATGGCCGAACAACAGTCAGCTCAAGACAAAACCGAACAAGCGACCCCGAAAAGGCAGGAAGATGCCAAGGATAAGGGAAATGTTGCCAAGAGTCAGGATCTTAACTCCGTGGCACTTCTCTTTGCTGGAATTTTTGGAATCAGTTATGCTATCAAGGAAATTCTGGCAGCTTTTACTGGTTTCATGATGGATGTCTATTCCAATTCAGCCCACATAGTGATCACTATGGATACAGTTTCTTTTTATGGATCAGAATTTTTCAAACTTTTTGCCTTTATTGTAAGTCCGATCTTCAGCCTGTTGCTGGTGGCAGCCCTGGTGATTAACTATTTACAGGTCGGTGTCATTTTTGCCAAGAAAGCTCTCACCCCGAAATTTGATAAGATCAGTCCTGCCCAAGGGATTAAGCGTATGTTCTCCATGACCAAAATAGTCGATCTGGTGAAGGGAATAGCGAAGATTGTTTTGGTGGCCTATGTGAGCTTATATGTTATTCGGCAGCATCTGGATGAGTTCTGGCTATTGGCCTTTGATACAGTTCCTGGCACCATGTCTTATTTAGGCGCGATCCTCTTCGAATTGGCGACTAAGATTGGTTTGTTACTCATAGTGATCGGTGTTGCTGATTTTTCCTACCAAAAGTACGATCATAACAAACAGTTAAAAATGACCAAGCAGGAGGTTAGAGAAGAATCCAAACAGTATGAGGGCAATCCGCAGATGAAAGGGAAGATCAAACAAGCCATGCTGCGGGCCTCCCGAGCCAGAATGATCCAGGTTGTTCCAGATGCTACTGTTGTGGTAACAAACCCGACTTTCATTGCTATTGCCATCAAATATGATCCTGTCTCCAAAACTGATGCACCCAAGGTATTGGCAAAAGGAAAACGTAAGCTGGCTCAAAAGATCAAGGCCATCGCTATTGAAAATGAAATTCCAATTATTGAAAACAAAGCATTAGCGCGCGGTCTCTATGATTACGCCCAACCGGGAAGTGAGATTCCCATATTTTTTTATGAAGCCATAGCAGAAATTCTGGCTGAAGTCTACAAAATGAACAAATCAAGGGTTCCCAGGGCTGTAGCCTAGGGTGTAGATATGTCTAACCAAGGAAATTTAAGCAATTACGTCCTTTCAGGAGCCATCATACTCATTCTGGGTATCATGATCCTGCCTCTGCCGACATTTCTCATGGATGTGATGCTGGTCATGAATATCAGTGGTGCATTGGTCATTCTTTTAGTAGCGCTTTATGTAAAGAAGCCGCTTGATTTTTCAGTTTTCCCCGGTTTGTTGCTGGTAGTTACCCTTTTCAGGCTCTCCTTAAATGTTGCCACAACCCGTTTGATCCTGGGAGACGGCTATGCTGGTGAGATTGTTGAATCCTTTGGTAACTTTGTGGTTCAGGGAAATTTTGTAGTAGGAGCTGTTATTTTCCTGATCCTGGTCATCATCAACTTTACAGTGATCACCAAGGGTGCCACGCGTATTGCTGAAGTATCAGCCCGGTTTACCCTGGATGCCATGCCTGGGAAACAAATGGCCATCGATGCTGATCTGAATGCTGGACTAATGGATGACCATGAAGCCAAACTCCGTCGTGAAGAAATCGCCTCTGAAGCTGATTTTTATGGCGCCATGGATGGAGCTGCAAAGTTCGTCCGGGGTGATGCGGTTGCTGGTTTATTGATCACAGCAGTCAATATTCTGGGTGGTTTGGCTATTGGGGTTCTGCAACGTGGTTTGCCAGTTGGTGAAGCTGCTTCGATCTATTCACTAATGACCATTGGTGATGGATTGGTAGCCCAGATTCCTGCTCTAATCATCTCTACTGCATCAGCGATCATCATTACCCGGGCAACTGGATCTACCCAATTGGGGATTGAAATAGCCAAGCAATTGGGTAATGAACCTAAGGCCACCTATATTGCTGCTGGAGTCCTGTTTGGATTGGGAGTGGTGCCAGGACTACCTTTTGTGCCCTTCGCCATTATGGCCCTCATTGTGGGTGGATTAGGTTATACTGCAAGTTTGAGAAAAGACCGTGAGATTATGGAATTGGAGCAAGCTGAGGAAAAAGAACCAGAACCCATTCCAGAAGAGAAAATTGAAGAATTCTTACATCCTGATCGGTTCGAAATAGAAATTGGCTATAGCTTGATTCCCATGGTTGATGCCGGGCAAGGTGGTAATCTCCTCAATAAAATATCTACAATCAGGAAAACCGTGGCGCTGGATCTGGGTTTGATCGTTCCACCCATCAGAATCCGGGATAACATTCAACTAAAATCCAATGCATATGCTTTCAAGATAAATGGGATTGAAGTAGCCGAAGGCACGGTCATGATGAATTACTTCCTCGTTCTGAATCCAGACGAACGGATTGACCTGCAGGGAGTTAAGACCACTGAACCTACTTTTGGATTGCCAGCATTATGGATCAATGATCGTGAACGAGATAAGGCGGAAATGTCAGGCTATACCGTTGTGGAAGCTCCAGCTGTTATTGCTACTCATTTGATTGAAGTCCTGAAAGCCAATTCTCACAAACTGTTGGATCGACAGGAAACTCAACGCATGCTTGATCACCTCAAAGAGAGCCACTCAGCAGTTGTTGATGGTCTTGTTCCAGATATTATTCCCCTGGGCGTTGTAACTAAAGTATTACGTAATTTATTGAGAGAGAAACTCCCGATTCGAAATCTAGTCACCATCCTGGAAACTATTGCTGACTACGGTGGCATGACCAAAGATCCCGATATACTCACCGAGTATGTCAGGTCCTCGTTATCAGATATTATTACGGCTAATTACAAACAGAATACGGGGCAGGTAACCATTGCCACACTTGAACCACAGTTGGAAGATAAAATATCAGGTTTTATCAAGGGTGGTAATATGCAAACCTTTAATCTGGGTTTTTCACCGATGGAAGTGAATATGATCTTTGATTCCATTGGTGAGAAAGTTCAAGCCATGTTAGCTGAAGGATCTCGACCGGCGCTTCTGGTCAGTCCCCAGATCAGACGGCATGTAAAAAATTTCATCGATCAGGTCTTACCAGATGTTTCAGTGCTTTCCTATTCTGAATTGACATCTGACACTAATCTTAAATCAGTTGGAGCAGTGAGGTACCCAAATGGATAATGCAACAATGAACAGCAAAGATTTGCAGGGTTTTTTGAGTCAGGCCAGACGCGAATCGGCCAAAGCTGAGGCCTTGGCTAATATCTCAAAGATCAACGAAGCACAGCGAAATTTGCAGCCTTTTCCTGGTAGCCAATCGCCAGTCCTGGAAACCATGACAGCTGCTACTGCTCTACAGTCTGATGATCCTGAAGCTCAACAATTCAAAGAATACCTGACCTCGCTCATCGATCAGAATGGAACAACACAAGCAGGTGATCCAGAACTTGAAAAAGAAGTTAGGACATTGCGGCGTGAGTTGGATCAGGCACAACGAGCCTTAAAACGAGCTGAAATACATAATTTTCCATATCCATTTGGTGGTGTCCACCAGAAACTGGTCAGTGCCGGTTTATCAAAGACTCATGCCGCCATGCTGGTCAGACGCTCACAAGCACATCTCAAAGAACATGATGTAGTGAGTGAACGCCATGCCTTCCATTTGATCCAGAGTGAAATATCAGCACTGTTTCAGGGATATGATAGCTATATCCAGAAACCTAAAGCAGGTCCCCGGGTATCAGTATTAATGGGAGCCACTGGAGTTGGTAAGACCACAACCATTATGAAATTGGCTTCAAAACCATCACTCATGGGCGCCAAGAAAATAGCCATTGTTTCAACAGATAGTTATCGCATGGCAGCCAGCAGTGAGCTGGAGGTATTCTCGCAGATTACCAAGATTCCCTTCCACAGGACGCGCAACCTGGATGAATTGAATACGGTCATGACCAGCTTGCAGGAGTATGATCTGGTCCTGGTGGATACACCTGCCAGAAGTCCATCTTTTCAGGGATTCATACATGAGATGCAGGAATATTTTAATGTTCTTAATCCAACGGATATCCTACTCACATTGAGCATGGCTTCAGACCTTGATGACTTATTTATGTCCACCGGATTATTCATGCCTCTGAAACCAACCGGGTTGATCTTTTCAAAACTGGATGAAACCTGCAAACAAGGCAAAATGGTAACTTTGGCTGCTGAAATTGGATTACCAATCGCTTTTGTATGTGATGGTCAAAAAATTCCCGAGACAATTCACATTCCCAACGGAATTTATGTATGGGATAAACTGATTAACGCCCTGGATAACTAATGCTAGAATCTCGCACAACCCCCAGCATTTTCACACTTTCGAATTTAAGGGTCGATAAAAATCGTCCTGAAATATTTGCTGTGACCTCAGGTAAAGGGGGAGTGGGTAAGACCAACATCAGTGTCAATCTGGCTCTGTTGCTAAGGCGGCTTAAGAAAAATGTACTGTTGGTTGATGCTGATATACATTTGGGTAATGTTGATCTTCTGTTGGGAATCCGTCCCAGTGCAACTTTGGCAGAAGTCATGTCAGGCGAGAAGACCTTAGCTGATATTATTGTAAAGGGACCCACTGGAATTGATGTTTTGCCGGCATCATCAGCTGTATTGGATATGATCGATGCTGAGGATCAGGTAATCAAACGCCTGGGAGATGCTTTTCTGGGGTTTGAGCACAATTATGATCTGGTGATTGTTGATACAGGTGCCGGTATTGGTCGGAATGTGACCTCCTTTTCACTGGGAGCGGATAAGGTGATTGTTGTAGTAACTCCTGATCCAGCCTCAATCGCCGATGCGTATGGCGTGATCAAGATCTTGCTCCAAAAAGCTCCAGAACTACCCCTTATGCTGGTTACAAATATGGTTCATAGCGAAGATGAAGGTGAAAATCTTTTTAAGAAAATGAATCTTATGGTCCAGCGTTTCCTCCATAATAAGATCGTTTTTGGGGGCGCAATACTGCGGGATGAAGTTATTCAGGATGCCGTTCGTCGGCAGACTCCTGTTGTTTTGGAATATCCTAATTCACGACCCGCAAATGCATTGAAGTTAATGACTAGAAATTTATTAAAACTGCCCTCTAAGGATGCATCAGATCGACAGAGTCTGTTTGATGGGGTCCGTGAGCACAGGCATACCACGATTGGAAAGATCAATGATCAAACTAGCTAACAAAATCGCCCTTTTGGTGTCAGCCATTACATTTGTTATGTGCATAATCGGAAATATTTCACTCAGCACTAGCTTGATCAGAACTGGTATCGTATTCGTAGGTGTGCTATTCGCATTTTATTTTTCAGGACAGATTCTTAAACTAGGCCTCATCGTTATGACGCCGCAAAACAAGAGTGACTCATGATGCAAAGAACTCAATCAATGGTTCACCATGATGGTGAGCATCTTGTGCGTGAATACACCATGACGCGAGATGCAAGAAAACGAGATGAGGCAATTCAAGCCTTTCTACCACTGGTTAAATACATAGCCGGTCGGATTAATATTGATCAATTCGGAACTTTGGTGCGGGAGGATCTGTACCAGTTTGGAATAGTGGGTCTACTCACAGCCCTTGATCGATACCAGACTGATAAGGGGGCTAGTTTCAAGACCTATGCTTATCGACGAATCCATGGCGAAATCATTGATGCAATCAGGCGGGAAGGGACTGTGAGCAAAGATGCCTACAGTGTTCGGAAAAAGGTGATCAAGGTTTCTGATGAGTTGCGGCAGCAGCTGGGGAGAGATCCTGCCATGAGTGAAATTGCTGATGTCATGGGTGTGACTCAGCAAGAATTGAATAAAATGTTGTTTAAAGGAAATGCCAGTGAGCATCTTTCACTGGATGATACTGTTGGACTTGATAACTCTGATTCCATGCTTCGTTTAGATGTGATCAAAGATGAGGCGCAGCTTTCTCCGGATGAAGAATTTTCGAAAAAAGCCCTTAAAGATGAACTGGTTAATACAATCAAGCATCTCCCCGAACGTCAAAGATTAATTCTGGCTCTTTATTATTATGAAGAGTTAACTCTGGCAGATATCGGAATGATTCTTGGTTTATCTGAATCAAGAATTAGTCAGATACTTAGCCAGACCCTAGCTGAATTAAGAGGCCAACTGAGCTAGTAGGAAGGGAGTTAAAAAATGCCTGCAGATGAACTTGGTGGTGTATGGAGTTCTGAACCGGTTCGAGTGACCCAGGCTGTTAAACAGGTCGGAAAAGAACAAGATCGGGACCAGCACAAAAAGAATAACCAGGATACTGAATTGCCAGCAAGGGAACAAGATTCGGTGGAGCTCACAGTTGCAGATGATGACCAGACAATAAAAGCTGTGACCGTCAATTCACCTAGCCCGGATAATGATGACCTGATTCCCGGTTCTAATATAGATGTTACCATAGGATGACAATGAGTCGATTAACCTGTATTTGGATCATGTTAGGAATTTTGGCCAGCTACGGTGCTGGTAATGCTCAGGATAGTTTGCAAATTACAGAACATTTTGTTGAATTAGATAAACTTGAGCTAATAGAACCTGCATCAGAATTGCCTTTGGACACGACCCCCCGCTTTGGTATTACCGCTGCACTTCAGATCCTGACAGGAGAGGATGATGCACGTCGATGGCTCAGTGTTTCTAATGGCGACCAATTTTCTTTACAGGGAGTGACCCAGCCCGAATATGAGACAAATGCCAATGCAGGTAGCTTTTCGCTAAGGCTTTTTGGCATGGATACAACAGCCTATCTGGGCCGTCGAATGGTTCGAGATCATGGCCATTTCCCCATTCATTTTAATGTTGAATTTGCTGACTCTCAAACCCTCATTATCAGCGGTAGGACTTTGCCCTATGATGACATTGCTTGTATCTACTCTTTTGATAGAGATGAGTATCGACTAGAGCTTATTTTCAAAGAACAATCCCCGAGATTGATATCTGCAACACCTACTGAGAACCTGGGAAACATTGACTCAAGTAACTCAGCTACCCCAATTGATATCCAACAACCAACCGACGAAAAATCGACTAGTCAGCCACTAGCTTATCAAGCTATGTTGATCGATTCCATTCTGATTGCAGCAATCGGTCTAGGGTTGATTCTGCTTTTGCTAGGTGGTTTTCTGCTGATTAAAAAAATCAGAAAAAATCAGAAAAAATCAACCAATTTTGCTGACGTTATGGCCAAAAAGGCAGCGGAAAGTGAAACAGGAAAGGAAAGTATTCCAGAAGAGCCTCTGATTTTGACAGCAGAAATGCGAGAAGAACGAATCAGGAATATGATGGAAAGTAAGGGTGTTAGTTATGATGAAGCAGCCCTCCGAATCCAATACGAAGCTATGAACCAGGACCATGTCTGAGCCAAGCAGTCTGCATAAATCACATGAAATGTACGGATTACCTGGGCTTGAGCGCTTTATTGAGCGACTGCAGCCCGGAATGGTGCTCGAGGGACGGATAGTAGATTCGCTGGGTGAAAATATTTTTATTCTCAGGGTTTGGGGAAATAATATCCTCACAGAATCAAGGTATCGATTCCAGAAATTTGATGAAGTGGTTCTCAATGTTCGTTCTGTTCAGCCTACCCTGGTGTTTAGCATTAGACCTGCCGATACCAAACAGGGAGCTGCGATCTATGCTTAATTAGATCGTAATATGATGCTATGAGTAATTATCCAGACCATGTAGAACCAGCCAAGGGCGCTGGCGAGGAAGAAGCGCAGCAGATTGCTTCCAAGACTGGGCATGAATCAACTCTGGAAATGAAGGACTATACTACTACTGTAACTATCCTGGAGAGCATCACAGATGCAATCTTCATTCTCAATGCCAGGGGTCAGATCGAATATGCTAACCGTAGTGCCCAGAACTATTTACAACTGCCTTTGGAGGGTATTATAGGCCTGGATCTGGGCGACTTTATCAGTAGTGAAGCTGATGAGACGCTCCAAGTGCTGGAACACAAGTTATTTTCTGAGCTGACCCGGCCTGACGCGGATCACGAAACATTCAGTAATTCTGAAGCTGAATTGCACGGTGCCCGGGAATCGATTCCGGTTTTGATTAATTTTAGTATTATTCCTGATGCCAACGATCAGCTTAAATACATCATTGTCACGGCCAAGGAGATCGCCTATCGCAAGAGTCTTGAAAAGGAGTTAAAGCATCGTCAGGCACTTTCCGTCTCTTTTGATCGGTTAAAAGCTCTGGGGGAGATGTCAGTGGGATTGGTACACACTTTGGGACAGCCAGTGACAGCCATGGAGCTTCGTCTGGAACATATCAGTCAATTGGAAGATATGGTTACGGTGCAGCTACAGGTTGCTGAATTACGCAAAGATATCGGTCGGCTTTCAGGAATTGTTGAGAAAGTCAGATCATACGCTCAAGTCATGGCTGATAAACAGATTCGCTCACTTGATATTAATAAGGCGATTCGTTCAGTACTGCAGGTTTTGGAATATGATCTCAGTGCTGCAGATGTTACCATCAACCTGGATTTAGATGAGAGTATTCCCCAAATTGAAGCTAACGAGCCTGAACTGGAGCAAGTCTTCATGAATCTCATAACCAATGCGGAACAGGCTTTTAGCGTAAACGCCATCTCTGCTGAAAAAACAGTAACTATTTCGAGTAAGTCAGTTGATAATAAGTGGATCCAGGTAGATGTTGAGGATAATGCAGGGGGAATTGCTGAAACAACTGGTTCTAAGATATTTGAACCATTTTTCTCAACCTGGAACAAAGAGCATCATGCTGGTACAGGCTTATCTATTGTCCGCAGCATTTTATCTTCGTTGGGTGGAGATATTAATCATCATGCACTGGAAAACGGGACCAAATTTGCGCTGAGAATTCCCACTCCCCAATCTGAAGAACGGACCCAGTTAGTTAATTTGATCGAGCTTTTGAACAACTAGTTGTTCAAGCCATTGCTGCACGCGATCACGATGAGAGTATACAGGAGCAATTATGGTAGCCATAGACTTTTTACATGAGATTGTCACCCTCCTTCAACAGGGCATGGGAAGTGGTGAGACTTTTCAAGCAGTATTTCACCTGGTCGAGAAGAGTGTACCCTTTGAATCAGCGACCTTATTCCTTTACAACGAAGAGGAGGACAAGCTGGAGATTATGCACCAGGAGGGATCGGAAGTAGTAGATCTTATCCGGGAGATTCCTTTTGCCCGGGGGATGGGGATGGCAAGCTGGGTCTCAAATCAGGAAAAACCAATTATTCTTGAATCCTTGTCAAAATCCCGTCCAGGAAAAGAACAACGATTCAGGTCTTTTGTTGCTTTACCCCTGAGGGCCGCTGATAAACTGATCGGTGTCCTTAATCTTGGCCACTCAACCGAAAACATGTATCTCAAAAGTGACCTGGAAACCTTTGGCAGTATGGCCGAAGAGCTTTCCATTATTGTCGAAACATTTATTCTGAGGCAACAACTTGAAGAGCGCAACCAGAGTCTTACTAAAGCGCTGACTGAACTACAGGAAACTCAGGGCTTGCTGGTTGAAAAAGAACGTCTGGCAGCAATGGGAGAATTGGTGGTGACTGTTAATCATGAGATCAACAATCCGTTGACCTCCATCATTGGACTGGCGGAGATTCTAGAGCTGTCAGCAGCTACGCTAACACCCCAAAAACTTCAGGATGTTCTAAAAGCGATTCTAAAGGAAGCTCGGCGAATTCAGGATATTACCGGTCGCCTCTCACGGATCACCAGTTCCGAGAATGTTGATTATGTAGGTGATACCCTGATGACAAAATTGCCAGAATAAATACCTGCGAATAACCCGATAGTTAATAATCCGTACGGCCTAAACAGATTGGCAAATATCTTCCATTAGGTAGCGCTAAGTCAAATCGTTTAGACCCCTTCTGCTGTTCAGTATATGAGCGAGTAATAGGCCAAAAACATTACGGAATAATATTCCTCAACTTGCCAAACTTTTCCGCTAAATCGTATACCTGTGTTCATAGTATTACAAATAGGTACTGTGCGAGCAGCGATTGGTAAAAACATAAGAAACAATACTTAAAGGCATATTATCATCTAAGGTTTAACCTACTGAAATCAACACGGATCACCGGGAGTAACCATGGCATTCAAATTGCGTTAATGACGTCGTCAAAGAACAAGGAACAGGACATGAATATTAGATTTTCCGAACTTAAACATGCCATGATGGGACAACTGGATCGCAATAGTGTCGTCGCTAATAATTTGGCTAACGTTAATTCCAATGGCTATAAACGCGATGTGATGTTTTCAGAGCTTCTGAAGTCTAATCAAAAAACTAGTGTCAAGAATCATGTGATTACAGATTTCTCCCAGGGTGATCTGAATCAGACCAACAATCCCCTGGATTTAGCCATTTCTGGTGAGGGATATTTTACCATTGACGATGGTGATAAGTTTCTTTACACCAGGGATGGACATTTTACGCGAGGGTCAGAAGGTTATATGCAAACGACTGGTGGCTTACGGGTCATGGGGCAATCCGGTTGGATTAATCTGGGCCTGGGTGCTGAAACAGTGGGTGATATCCGAATCAATCAGAAGGGCAATGTATTTGTGGCTGATGAGCTGATTGATACACTGGAGATCAGTTCATTCGAACAGTCATCCCAGCTTGAAAAGATCGGTGGAAACCTTTTTCAAGCCCAAAGTGGGGTTTATGAAAATCGAGTTGAAGACCCGGTAATACTCCAAGGCAAGATCGAAGGGTCCAACGTTCAAGCCGTTCATGAGATGGTGGAATTGATCGAATTACAACGCAGCTTCCAAACATCACAGAAAGCACTGCAAACCTTGGACGCCGCCCTGGCAAAAGCAGCATCTAATATTGGTGACTACAAATAGGGGCAAAGGATAATCATGTTAAGATCACTTAGAACCGCAGCACTAGGCATGTCAGCACAACAACTGAATGTTGATACGATTGCCAATAACTTGGCCAATGTTAATACAACAGGCTATAAAAAGTCAGCAGTTGAATTTCAAGACTTACTCTATGAAACCATAAATTCAGGTAGTGGAGAAGGTGCTGAGGGCAACGAGAAACCGAGTGAGATAAATATCGGAATGGGTAACAAACCAATTTCAACTTTTCGCTCTTATTCTCAGGGTTCAATTGAGGAAACCAGTAATCCCCTGGATATGGCCATTAGTGGGAAAGGCTTTTTCCAAGTACTTATGCCGGATGGAAATATTACTTATTCCCGAGATGGAGCATTCAGGATCAATTCTACTGGTGAAATGGTGAATGCAGCAGGTTTAAAGATGTACCCGGATATTTCATTACCGGATGGTATACAGAGTGTCAATATCGCTCAGGATGGTATCGTTTCAGCCATGATGGATGGCGAAGTTCAGCCCCTTGAAATCGGTCAGATCGAATTAGCAAATTTTATGAATCCAGCCGGATTAAAACCAATTGGTGGCAACCTGCTTGCGGCAACAGAAGCATCAGGAGATCCAAGTTTTGGCATGGCCGGTGATGCAGGATATGGAACCATCATGCAAGGTTATCTCGAGAAGTCCAATGTAGATGTTGTTAAAGAAATGATCAGCCTCATTGTGGCACAACGCTCTTATGAGATCAACTCAAAAGCTGTAAAAACTGCTGATGAAATGCTGGCTATGACAAATGCACTTAAACGCTAAAATATGAATTTATTAGTTAAATATATTATCAATAATGCACTGATACTCAGTATGTTACCAGCTGTGCTTCAAGCCAGCTATGAGGCAGATAAACAGGTTGATCTTGTTGCGGAATTCTTTGCGGAGCAACTCCATGCAAGTATTGATCAAATCGAGATTGAGCTGATCCACATGTCCAGGATCAATCAAACATCCCTCCAGAATGATCAGATCGAAGTACAGTACGGGAGAGGGGAACTCAATCTTGGACATCAAACTTTATGGATGGTTCATAAGGTGAATGGCCGAGTACAGAAAAGATATCCCATTACGGTTGAAGTGTATGCTAATCTGGCAGTTCCAACTGCGGTGCGAAACATCTCACGGCTTGAAAAATTATCCCCAGAACTTATTGTTATGGTACCGCAGCGGATCGGTCGGGAGTATCGTCGTTTAATACTTAATACTGATCTGATCTACGGAAAAATGGCGACTCAATTAATTCGTGAAGGACGTCCCATTGAGCGCAACATGGTTCGTGTTCGCCCAGCTGTATTGTTGGGAGATGATCTACAGATCATCCTCATGGACCAAGGACTAAAATTGGAGCTGCCTGGTATTGCTAAACAGGAAGGCCATATTGGTCAGAAAATTCGGGTTCAATGTCCTGCAACCCGTAAAGAGTTTCGGGGAATCCTGGAAAATCAAAACGAAGTAGTAGTAAGTCTGAGGTAAATGCGATGAAATTGGTTAAAACGATCCTGGTACTAAGTGGTTTCTTCGGCTCAATGATTGCCCAGTCAGGCATGTCCTTATACACAGATATTAAAGCCCACTCTGTAGGAGATGTTGTCACTGTTCTGGTTATGGAAAATGCCAGTGCCCGCCAGGAGTCAAACGCAAAAACAAGATCTAACGCTACTGTTAATGCAGATGGTAGTCTAGCTGGTACTTTTGTTGAATTTCTGCCTGTTTTTGGAGCTTCCAGCGTGATATCGAGTGATATCAATAACTCTAATGACAGTGATCAGGAAGATCGTTTGACTGGTAAGATTACTGCCACGATCATTGAAAAAACGGACGGAGGTCTTCTAAAGATCAAAGGAGAGCGTTCTGTGGAAGTCAATGGTGAAGAGAATATCATGAAGCTGGAAGGAACGGTAAGAGCCAGAGATATTCGAACTGATAATACAATTTATTCCTATAACATTGCTGATGCTCAGATTGTTTACAGGCGGGCAGGGGTTGTCAATTCCCTGGCGTCGCCAGCTACAGTTTCAAAGGCTGTGGCTGCCACATTAATCTTGGGTCTATTGGGTCTTGCCATCACAGGAACAAGTCTTTAGAGGATTAATAATGAAAGCCTTAACCACATTTCTAGCCGTTCTCCTTTTTTCAACCAGCCTATTTGCAGAAGTTCGTTTAAAAGATATCACTTCTATTGAAAATGCGAAACAGGAAGCCCTTATTGGTTATGGACTTGTCATCGGTTTGAGTGGAACTGGCGATAGATCTTCCGGCAATCGGGGTGCTATTTTTACAGTGCAGACCATTAGTAATATGCTGGAACGATTTGGGATAACCGTTCCCAAAGATTATCTGAGAACCCGCAATGTTGCTGCAGTGATTGTAACCAGCAGTACACCAGCCTACGGTCGCGTGGGCAGTCAATTTGATGTGACAGTTAGTTCCCTGGGGGATGCCACCAGTTTGGAAGGTGGGGTTCTACTCATGACACCTCTGCGAGGGATTGATGGAACCTATTTTGGCTTGGCGCAGGGCTCCCTGTCAGTAGGCGGATATAATGTGGAAACAGAATCAGGTGAAAAGCTGAAAAAGAATCATGCCCTGGTAGGTCGAGTCCCCAATGGTGGAGTTTTGGATAAAGCTGCCGCAAATACCGGATTTCAATTGGATCAACCCGTGCGTTTGTTGTTGAGTGAACCAGATTTTGGAACTGCTAGTAAAATTGCTGAGAAAATTAACACTGACTTGGCCGCTATTGCCGGAAATACGATTACCACTCTGGCCAGACCCCTGAATGCTGGTGTTGTGGAAGTCTCTTTTCCTTCAACTGTATCCACCCAGGATCAAGCTGTATTCTTTATTGCCGATATGGAAATTCTCACGGTACAACCTGATGTGGATGCCAGGGTTGTTATTAATGAAAGAACCGGTACTGTGGTTGCCGGAGGTAATGTTCGGATCAATGAGATCATGATATCACACGGGTCGTTGACTATCCACATTAAACGGACCCCCATTATATCTCAGCCAGTAGCCGCATTCAGCAACGCAGGTCAAACTGTAGTTGAATATATAACAGAAACAAAAGCATTTGAGGGTGAAGTCAATAATGCAGTGATCAAGGAAACTACCTCGGTCAGTGATCTTGCTGCGGCATTGAATGAACTGGGTATGCGCCCTCGGGATGTAATTTCAATATTTCAAGCCTTGAAACAGGCTGGTGCCTTAAATGCACGTCTAATCATTATCTAGGTAAGTATGATGAAGATCTCACCCATGATAGCCATTGAAAACCAGATCAAGCTCGATTCGCAAACTGATCCCATGTCCAAAATGGGCGACAAAGAAGAATTAAGAAATGATCAACTGCGCAAAAAGAGTAATGAACTGGAAGCTGTTTTCTTAACTCAGTTGATCAAATCAATGGAAAAGACCATCCCGGAAGGAATAGGCGGCGGAAAGAATTCTTTGTCCACTATGATGTTTAGCTCTGTTCTGGGAGATGCCATGTCAAATGGGGGAGGTATAGGACTATCAAAAATGATCTTTGAATCATTAAAAAAAATGGATGGTGCTCCTGAGTTGTCGGAAATTGGAACTGATGGTTATCTCCAATCAATGGACATTATGCAGAACATGGACTTTGGAGGAGACTCGGAATGACCACAATGTTAACCCATCTGGATGGCGCTTACCAGGAGTTGATAAAGTGTCTTTCCTTTGAAGTCCAATTATATCAGGATCTGGATAAACTTTTAAAAGCTAAACAATCCAGCATTATAAACGGGGATGTAGAAACCCTGCAGGAAATTGTTCACGAAGAACAGAGATTGATTCCCAAGATACACTCAGCAACCAAGGCAAGGGAGTTACGTACCATAACCATTGGTGCAGTATCAAAATTGAGGAGTAAGACACCCTCATTAAAGGAATTGATCGATCTGTCGCCCTCCCACTATTCTCAACAATTGATCGAGTTCAGAGAACATCTGATTTTTAGTCTTGATCAAATTGCTCACGCAAATCGTGAGAATGAATTCCTCCTTAATTCCTCCGTTGAATTAGTGAGAGGGCTTGTGCAGGTTCTTTTAGGTAAAGATGAAAATGAAGATATTCACTATGGCGGACAGGGACAGGTCGCAGCAGACCGAACCCGACAGGCCAATGTAGATTTCCAGATATGAGGGATTAGATGTCAGTTTCAAGTTTAATGGGAGCATCCCGGATCGCTTTATCAGCCTACCAGTCGGCTATTGGGACCACAGCAAAAAATATCGCCAATGTGGGCAATCCTGACTATGTCCGAAGAAGATCAGATGTAGGTTCATTGATTTCTCCTACCAGTGGCCTTGCGTTTAATGAAACTGGGAATGTTGATCGTTTGGAATCAGGTTTTATTCAAAGGCAATTATGGCATAAGAACCAATTTGTAGGTCGTCATGAGACAGATGAACTGGTGTATTCCCAGGTAGAGACTTTGTTTAATGAACCAACAAGTGCTGGTCTATCAAGCATGATGAATGAATTCTGGAATTCGTGGAACGATCTGGCAAATGATCCAGAAAGTAACACTGCTCGGGCAATTGTTAAAGATAAGGGTGTCTTATTGACTAATACCTTTAATCAACTTGCCACCGATTTGGGCAATATGCAGCATGAAGTGGCAGATGATGTTCAGGATACTGCAAAAGAAGTAAATGATCTGTTAAGCGAGATAAAAACGATCAATGAAACAATGGGTGCATCCTACACTTATGATCTTGCTGATGCGCGTGAAGCAGCCATAACGAAGCTTTCAAAACTCATAAACATTAAAGTTACCGAAAATAATGATCATGTTGTTAGTATCACCACCGGAGGAAATATTCTGGTTCCCCTGGTAAATGGTGATTTCATTAATGAGATAGAAGTAACCATTCCAAAATTTGTTGAAAATTATTCGGTTATTGTAAATTTCTCTGAAGGCGGGTCGAGTTCGGCCATTACCGGTGGGACAATGGGCAGCTTGCTGGCAGCGCAAAAAGATAGTATTCCATCCTATATCGATGAGATCGATGCTCTGGCCGTTGCAATTTCCGAAGAAGTGAATAAGGTGCATCAGTCAGGGTACAATCTGTCGAATGCGACTGGTATTGACTTTTTTGATCCCAATGTAACTACCGCTGCAAATATGAAACTGAATATAGATGTGCTTAACGATCCCATGTTAATTGCGACATCAGATGGTCCTGATGAAGCTGGAAATGGGAATATTGCCAATACAATCAGCGATCTCCAGAATGATTATCTGATCCAGGGAATTAAATTTTCTGATTATTATAATTCTATGATCAGCGAGGTCGGTAGCAAAGTACAGGAATCCGGTTTTTTGAGATCCAGCCAGGAAATGGTTGTTTCTTCGCTCCAAAATCATCGGGATTCCATTTCAGGTGTTTCCCTTGATGAGGAAATGAGCAATTTAATAAAATATGAACAAGCCTATCAAGCAGCCAGCAGGATGATAGCCGTCGCTGATGAAATGATCCAATCTGTGCTGTCATTAATATGATGGAGGAGCTAAAATGAGAATTACCCAATCGATCATGTCAAGGAACTTGATTCAGAATCTTAATCTGAATCGAGAAACCATGACCAGACTTCAGAATTCTGCTGCAACCGGCAAAAAGATCGATAGCTCATCTGATGATCCTGTAAAATTTGCCCGGGCTACGCGTTATCGTAAAACGCTTACCCAGTATGAGCAGTATGGGCGAAACATCACTAATGGAATTGGCTGGGTGGATAATAATGCCCTGGTCATGAATGAATTCCATGCATTAGTAGTGGATGCACGCTCAATTGCTATCCAGGGATCAGATGCATCTCAATCAGAAGAAACCCGGAAGGTGTTATCTGATCGCGTAGATGGTTTAATTGAGCAAACAGTCTCCATTATGAATAGTACTTATCTTGGAAAGTCAATCTTTTCAGGAACTGACACCCAGAATATGGAGCCTTTTGAGTACGATGGCTCTACCATTACCTATACTGGAAACGATGGAAAAATGAACCGGCGTATATCAGAAGGTCTTGATGTTGAGATTAATGTTACTGGATCAGACCTGATGGATTCAGGAGTTTTTGATGTTCTGATAGAACTTCGTGAAGTTTTGGCTGTAAATGATGATGAAGGTGCTGCCAGTCTGCTTGAAGATCTGCAATCAGCATCTGATAATATTTTGGGTTTGGATGCCCAAAACGGACTTGTGAAAAGCAATATGACTATGACTGCCACCAGACTGGAAACAGCGAAGACCAATATTATGTCGTTTCTCTCTGAAACAGAAGATGCTGATCTGGCCGAAGTGATCATGGAATATAATGGAGCAGAAATGGCCTATCAGGCAGCTTTACAGATTACATCAAAAGCATTACAATTAAATATTATGGATTTTGTTAGATGAACATGGAAGCACAACACACCTCAACTGAACCCCTTGAAAACATCAATGCCTTTGGTGGGATTCCGGTGATGACATTCAAGAGTATCGATCTGATAAATGGCCTGCCGGGTTTCGAACATCTGCATGAATTTATTCTCGCAGAACTTGAAGGCTATGCACCGTTTTGTGCCTTACGTTCGGTGAAAGAACCGGATATCTCAATGCTGGTTATCGATGCAAAACTGCTGGCGATCTGGAAGGACATCGATCTTCCTCCCAGAGAACTGCAGATTCTTGGTGTGGACAAAACAGCAGATTCAGAACAATTTGTGATCTTGAAGGTCAATCAAGGAACCCAGGAATTTACTGCAAATATTAAGGCTCCCATTGTATTCAATCCGGAATCAGGAGCAGCAAATCAGGTAATTTTGGATAATGCCAGTTTATCGGTAGAGCATCCACTCAATAACGAACTTGCATAATGTGAAAAAAGGACCAGGGACGGTATGCTCATATTGACAAGGAAGTCTGGAGAAAGTATTCGTATTGGGAATAATATCGTTATTTCCATACTGGAAAGTTCATCCAGATACTTAAAAATAGGTATTGATGCCCCAAAGAATGTGGCAGTCTACCGGAATGAAATTTACGAAAAGATTCAGGCTCAAAATCGTGCAGCTACAGCGAGTACGGCACAGCTGGGCAATGTTTTACAGAGCTTGAAAAATGTTAAGAAATATAACGGTTTGGAAGAATAGTATCCGTAATGCGTGAACTGACTATTGATAGTGAGCTGATTAAAAAATTTAATCCAATTCATTTGGAGCACCATGAATTTTTGCCCATTACTGTGGAGAACAACAAGCTAATCACAGCCCACACCGAGAATGCAACCAACCATCATGAGTTTATTCGCAATGTGGGACAGGTTACTACGGGTTATGACACCTTGTTCTATTCAATCAAAACAGAGCGTCTAAAACATGAGCTCAAGTTGATCAAACAGGGTATATACCACCGTATGCTGGTATCGGAGAAGCCCAATCAAGTGGCTCCCCGAGGCAATATTTTGTCTGTGATCTCCAATAAGGGCGGAGTGGGCAAAACAACGGTTTCCATCGAACTTGCTCACCAATTTGCCCGTGTGGGTTTGAAAACCCTGCTTTTTGATCTGGATCTTGGAAATGCTGACGTATCCAACAAACTCAAACTATTTCCTGAGCACACCTTGTATGATTTTTTCAACAAGGAGAAAGAGTTGGAGGAGCTTGTAGTCAGAACCGACTACGGATTCCATTTCATTCCAGGTGAGTGTGGTGAATTCAAATTGGCCAATATGACCTGGTCGCAAAAACAGCGTTTCTTCCGTTATATCCAAAAGATTGCTTTCCAATATGATATCATACTTTTCGATCTGGGGGCTGGGATTACGCGCCATGTCATCGATTTTGCATTAATGGCTGATGACTCATGTATCGTTACCACACCCAACGACATCATTTCAGGCTATGCCGCTGCCAAGGCTGCTTTCATGCGCTTTATTGAGATCAACAGTAAAATTTCGAAAGATTCTGCTGAAGAAGTTGGAGAATTCATTTATGCACCATGGTTTATCCTGAATCAGGTTAATAACCAGAGACATGGGACCAGCCTTTATCAGTCCTTAAGCAAAACCATTGATGAGCATGTGAATCAAAACTCGATCTTCAAGCTTAATCCAGAATTTCTGGGATCAGTTATCTCTGATCGGGCTTTACTCACCGATACCTATGCCAAGCGTGAGATCATCGGGTTGAAACACCCGAATTCTGAATTGGCATCAAATTATCGCCAATTGACCCACCAGTATCTGGGTTCCAATCAGCAGGATGCTACCCCGAAACCTCCTCGAGGAAGTGGCTTGATGCGGTTTGTCAGAATGTTGGGTGGTGCACGATCATGAGCGGTTGGCTTGTTCCCCAATTAAGTATTATAGATTTTCAGGAAGATGGATTTTGAGCAGGTTTCAATTACCGGAAAGCTGGTAAAAAATTGTGCCTCTCCATCCTTAGGAAATTCAATAAAAATGGTTAAAATTGTAGAGAAACCATAAAGTTCAAAAAGTAGCCTGGATGGCTACAATTTAAACAGTCAGGATGGTATTTTGGAACTAGACGGCAAAACGGTTTTGATTACTGGTGGTACAGGTTCTTTTGGGAAACACTTTACTCGGGAAGTGCTTGCCAACCATGATGTAAAACGAATTATCATTTTTAGTCGGGATGAACTCAAACAATTTGAGATGCGGAATGAAATCGTGGATAAACGCCTCCATTTTTTCATTGGCGATGTACGGGACCGAGATCGGGTTCATCTGGCACTTCGAGCTAAGGTTGACATTGTTGTTCATGCTGCAGCGATGAAGCAAGTCCCTGCTTGTGAACGTAATCCCTTTGAAGCAATTAAGACCAATATTATGGGTGCGCAAAATATTATTGATGCTGCTCTTGCTGCCAATGTGAAGAAAGTACTGGCCCTGAGTACTGATAAGGCAGCAGCTCCCATAAACTTATATGGAGCAACTAAGCTTGCATCCGATAAACTATTTATAGCCGCAAATAATTATGCAGGCTACAAAGATACTCGCTTTGCTGTAGTGCGATATGGCAACGTAATGGGCAGTCGTGGTTCGGTTATCCCCTTTTTTATATCTAAAATTAACGAAGGCTCTCTCCCTGTTACTGATCTACGCATGACCCGTTTCAATATTACTCTGGATGAAGGTGTCAAATTTTCTTTGGACAGTCTTCACCAAATGAAAGGACAAGAACTTTTTGTTCCAAAGATTTCTTCCTATAAAATAAGTGATGTTGCACGGGCGGTTTCTCCAAATGCTAAAATAGAAGTAGTTGGTATTCGAGCTGGTGAGAAGATACATGAAGATTTGATAACTGAAACAGATGCACTTTCCGCAGTTGAATTTAATGATTATTTTATTGTTTATCCATCTCGAGTCCAAGCTCAGATCGCAATGAAGCTCAATTCCAAACAAGGCATCAAGTGTCACCTGCTTGATGATGGCTTTAAGTATAATAGTAATAATAATCCTGATTTTC
>JAOZSM010000319.1:1691-3082 GCA_029939675.1 Fidelibacterota bacterium | reverse complement strand
CAATCCGGGAAAACAACTCTGGTTAAACAAATCTGGAAAGATTACCAATATCTGAACCTGGAAAACCTGGATACCCGCCTCTATGCGCAAAACGACCCGCGTGGTTTCCTGGCACAATATCATAGTGGTGTCATCATTGACGAAGCCCAAAATGTACCGGAACTGTTTTCGTATTTACAAGCACACGTGGATCAGGGGAATTCGAAAGAGCCCTATATTTTAACCGGTTCACAGAATTTTTTACTGATGGAGAGGATAAGCCAAAGTCTGGCTGGTCGTGTCTCTATAAATACCCTGCTGCCGTTTTCCATGACAGAACTGGCTGACAGCAGCTACTGTCCAGAGCATTTTGAATCTTATTTGTACCAGGGATTTTATCCCAGAATTTATGATAAAAAGCTGGACCCGCAAAAATGGCTTGGTTCGTACATCCAAACCTATGTGGAGCGAGATGTTCGTAAGTTGATAAATGTAGGTGATCTTTCCATTTTTCAGGCATTTGTTAGGATGCTAGCTGCAAGAATAGGACAACTCATTAATTTTACAAGCATCAGCAATGAGTTAGGAGTTTCATATCAGACTATCAAACGTTGGATAAGTGTTTTGGAGGCTGGCTATATCATATTTTTGTTACCACCATACTACAAAAACTTTAACAAACGACTAGTTAAAACACCGAAACTCTATTTTTATGATAGCGGACTTGCCGCATATCTGTTGGGTATTGAATCTGAAGCACAAATTCACAACCATTACCTGAAAGGTGCTCTATTTGAAGGAATGATTATTGCAGAAATTAAAAAACAACTACTAAACGATGGAAAGCAGACACCACTATATTTTTTGAGAGACAAAACGGGTCATGAAGTTGATTGTATTGTCGAGTCTTCAGGCAGTTTGAAGCTTGTGGAAATAAAATCCGGAAAAACGGTTAGAGATGATATGTTTAGAGGATCAACATTTTGGAAAGGAGCAATTTCCACCGATAATGTTCAAAACTTCATCGTTTATGGTGGTGAAGAGATTCAGAATAGATCAAATGGAAAAGTGCTTCCCTGGAATCGATTTATTGACCAAATACTCAAATAGAAGTGGGTACTATTTCAATACAATAAAACTCATTACTCAGATAGAACACCAGATAATCGGGGATGAAAATATGCAGCTCGTATTGGGTGAGTACGACCTTTCTGCTTCAGCTATAAACCATCAACCTCATTGCCAGAAGCTACCGATTCATTTCAAAGAAATCTGATTTTTTAATAAACTTGACCAGCATGATGGGAATGTCTCGGAGACTGCAAAAGACTTGGGGGAGCCGGCAGGTCGCATTTTTACCGAAGATTGAAGAAGCTGGGGATTGATTTGCAGTGAGTGTGGAAGATACTTTG
>JAOZSM010000319.1:0-1681 GCA_029939675.1 Fidelibacterota bacterium | reverse complement strand
AGCAATTGCATGGCTGGGTGATCACACCAGCCCAGGACACTTTGAATATTGATCATACCATTCGAGACCATACCATTACTTATCTCCCGGATGCCGGTGTGGGGAGTTATGAGTTTATTCTGTCTATAGCAGGTGAAAACCAGAAACATGAAAAGATTCAGAGACAACTTTATGAAAGCGTTTACCTGGGTGAATTTATCCCTGGAAATATCTCTACGGTACTTGATCTTCAAGGCCGCAGATATATTGATACTGACATTGGAGCGATCAGAGGTAATCGGGTGGGCTTGAAGTTCAAAGTATATGCTGATCGCAATTCTGATCCCATTGCATCCGGAAATGTGATAAAAGTAAGGAGTCATTCCTGCACATTGCAGATTGAGAAAATATTCAGTTCCCGCAGGGTAACAGAAGGAGATATTATTGAGATTGATCCGGTGTACTGGCAACAGGATTGATTCTATTTATCTAATTTCTTATACCAATTGTACCTCTAACTGGCACCCAACTAACCCACCCCTGCCTTCGCCGAAGCGGCTATGCGCAGGCAGGCCCAACCCCTCCCAAGAGGAGACTAAATATCGTTTTTTCGTCGTATTCGTTGTGGTAATTATAGGGTCTATTTGAATGAATAATGAATTTGGTATTTTTGAGGTTTGGAGGCAACATTCTTTCTGGATATTATAAACCAATTTTCCAGATTCCTTTTTCGAGAAAGGCCTCTATGGTTTGGCGGTGGGCCTTGTTAATCAAATTGGAGTGGGAGATATTTTTTCTTTTTGCGTACTCTGCAAGCGTTATAATTTCTTTACTTTCGAGATAAGCGAGGCGTTTGTGGTAACTGTTTGTCAGTGCTTTTCCTACAATATCCTCCATGACAGATGTTCTTTGTCGGTTATCAAATTCACTGAAAGCAGCATAATATAATTGTCTGTCAATAAATTTAATATTGATGGGCACATACCCTTCTCGTATGAGTAAGTAATTGTTAAGCACGCGACCAATTCGACCGTTTCCATCTACAAAAGGATGGGTATGTTCAAAACTGAGGTGTAATAAGGCAATGCGTTTAATGATATTTAGTGAGGGTGTTGACTGGTACATGACGAGCATCTCTTCAAGCTTATGGACAACTTGTTTCGGATCAACGGCGATATAATTTCCAACACGGACCCATTCATCATCGTTTCGAAATCGTCCGGCAACATCATCGCGAATATTTGACAACAGCATTCGATGCAAAAGGAGTATCACATCTAGGTTCAACTCTTGTTCCTTTGCTTTTGTGTCAATGTATGCTACAACACGAGCTAAGTTTTTTGTCTCGAACAACTCCCGTTCGGAAATAAATCGGTCCAGATCTATTTGGAGTAGAATTTTTTCAGTGTCCTCAAGCGTAAGGGTACTGTTCTCAATTGCATTTGAATTATATACCTGTTCAACTACTTCGGTTTCGCTTATAAGTTTCAGGAGCTGTTCCTTCGTGGCTGCAGCTTTATAATACCTTGCCCGCAGAGCGTGAATCATTTTAAAGATGCTTTTAGTATTTGCCATGGCGAAATATAATTAATAATTCACGAATATACTATTAATAACGTGAATAAGCATGTATATGCCTCATAAATTCACGAATAAAGTGGAATAAACGTGAATAGTGTAAAATTAGTTCCTGGTTTTCACT
>JAOZSM010000318.1:1571-3108 GCA_029939675.1 Fidelibacterota bacterium | reverse complement strand
GATTGCTTAAAAACTATAGGTCAATCCAATACTCAGGTTTGAAAAATCTTCCAGTTCCTTGAAACTGTTCCCTTCCTCATCGCCACCGATAAAATACGCTAGGGATGTATTCAGATTTAAACCTTCCAAAAGCGCATAACTGGAGCCAAAACTCCCCATGTACCCGGTTTCCTTTAAATTCGCCATGATCATACTATTTAATTCCAAACTATTATCCAACATCTCGATCATGGATGATATGATAAATACTCTCTCAGAGATCATGGCGAAGGGCGTGCCCATTCCAGCTGAGAATGGTAAATTGCTTACGCTAGCTAATTGTAATAACAATTGGTCTCGAACTGGATCAAGTGCGTGATAGCTGGTATCCTGGGCGAGTGCTTCCAGACCAATGAAATTAACATCCTTTGTAAATGTTGATTCAGTTTTTAGGTATTCAGTGTTAATGAACTGTCCCATGAGTTGGACACCATTAGCAAACGCATATTCTACCTGCACAATGGATTGCAGGTAGTTTGCATCATATGTTAATTTCGACATGCTATAGTCAATTTCTGGTGTCTTAGTCCTGAAATAAGCAAATTCTCCTCGCATGGTCCAATCTCCAGGGAAAATTACAGCATCCAATCCAATTACATCAGTAGAACGGTAGCATAAGTGGTTAACAAAATCTGGAGCGAGTCCTTGCATCATAGGTGCCATATCAATTTCTACACCGGCAGGCGAGAAACCGCGATCATTTCCATTAAAATATGACGCTGAAATATCACCTAAATCCATTGCGTATTGAAGGCGAGCACCATATTCAAAATCAGTTACAGGTTTGAAATAATTGGTATTTTCTGGAATATCAATTTGAATAGGGAAATCAGGTTCATTCAAGGGCATCCGGTTTGCGGTGAATTCAGGTAAACCGACTACCTCCAATTGAAAATCACTGAGATAAAATTTTACATTTGCACTTAAAGATCCGAGTTTTCGATCAGTACCGGCCATAAACATATAGTAGAAGTCATATGGTGAAAGATTATCGGTAGGGTTGTTTGCATCAGCAGCACCCCAGGCCTGGATCATTTTCCCCAGTTTTATCTCACCAAAACTTGGATACCACAAAACATAGGCTTCTCTGAACTGGAGCATGTCTACATCATACTCTGCATCCTGCCACCGGGTTTCCAGGGCGGTAGTCGTTTTAAATTCAAAATCACCAATTGAATAATCAACTGCAATATTGCCCATCCGAAAAGGCAGGTTAATCAAGGAGCCATCACCAATTCTAAGCATTGCACTTGGAGTGATATCTCCTGATACACTCAGTTGGGCAAAACTCAACTGTGGAAGCATCAAGAATAGAAATAATTGAACTGCCAAAACTTTTTTCATAATCAAATCCTGGTTAACGGTTATACAATCAGCGTGGCATGCGCTTCAAGTTCTTCTCTTGAAAGAGATCTTCCTTAACACCAGTATCTACCTCAATATTGGCAAATATCAGACGCGTGTTATGCTTTTTCTGGACATTCTCAACATAGATTTC
>JAOZSM010000318.1:0-1471 GCA_029939675.1 Fidelibacterota bacterium | reverse complement strand
TCATAGCTCAGATCTGAGCCCATGAATGAATCAGCCTTTTTCTTGGAAGAAATACGGCGCACCTTTTTGAAGGCCGGTAGCCACAGGCGCATCTCATCATCTTTGTCGGTATGTTCGATCTTAAGGAAGGCTACTCCCTTGTCATCGGCAGGGGAGAGGAACCAGATGATCTGTTTTTTGTTATCATCTGATGTAATTGAACGAATGGTTGATGCCCGACTTTTGCCCTGTTTATTGGTCAGGGTCATGGTCATATCGGCCTTCATATCAGCTGGTCCCTGGATATCATCCATAGCTTTAGCTATTTCGTACCCTGCTTGAGCAAATATCCCCAGCGGGATGCTGAATAGCAGACTGAGTGTTAGCGGTTTGAGTAGATTTTTCATTCTCAGAAAGTCCTTCTAATTTATTTAATATCTTATGCAGCTTGGATCATGGGTTCGATCCTGGCCAGTTTATGTTTCATCAATTCCAATATAACTGCCAACAGCGTCAGTGTTCCCAGTGAGGTTGAGATCATGGCAAAGATCATCAGCCCGCCCATATGGATCATGGGCACGAATTCAGAAAACAGCAAGGCTCCAAAAGCCATATTGGAAGCCGCGTCCAATATAACCGGGAAGCCTACATCCTGCATGGTTTCATGGCTGATATCGTCAGTTAGACCATGATGTCTTAAGTGTCTGCGGAATTGACTGATATAGTGGATGGCAAAATCGACACCGACACCAATAATAATTGCCGATAGTAGGGCTGTCACATGATTTAAGTCCACTCCAAAAATACCCATGAGCCCAAAGTTAAGAATTACTGCTGAGCTCAGGGGGATAACAGCTAAAACTCCCCACAACCAGTGCTTGAAAAAGTAGCCTGCGATCAGGGCGATGACAAAGATCGAAGCGAAGATACTGATAAATGAGCTTTGCAAGATCAAGGAGACCAGGTCTCTGAATACCACCAGCATTCCCGTGATAGTGATATTAAGATCTTTATATTCATCCTGACCCAGGAACTTTTCGATGTCTTTTACCAGAATAACGATTTCCGATGTGGAAATCGATCGCATCATGGATGTAGCCAACCCCTTTTTATAATCATAATCCACCAACGAGCTGAAGTCATCTGGATCTCCAGACATGGAATAGAGGGTAAACAGATTATTGATTTTGGCTCGTGTGTCAGGAATTGTCTCAAAAGCCGGATCATTGTCGTTCACCATTCGATGCATCTGTTTGATGATATCAGCAATAGATATGGACAGGCTCACTGACGGGTGTTCTTCCATAAATTCCTGGATGTGGGAGATCTTGGTCAAGACCTCAGGTGATTTTAGATCGGCATTGATCAGTAGTTGGAGATCCATACTGCCCGTCATTTCATCATCCATAAATTGCAGACTTTTACGAATGGGATTTTCAGGTTTAAAAAAGAGCTTCATGTTGACTTCGACGTTGAGCATGAAGATTCCCAG
>JAOZSM010000003.1:29128-34722 GCA_029939675.1 Fidelibacterota bacterium | reverse complement strand
TTGCGTGTTGCAACTGATCACAGCTCCCGGAACTGGACCAAACGGACAGGCTGGCAAGCGGGCTTCTCAGCGAAGAACTATTATTTGACATCGAGTGCAGATCAGCTCATGCTCGAATATTCCTTGATCTCCGGTTTGAATTTCGGATTAAGGAATGGAAGAAGTTTATTTGACATTTCGGGTGAATTTGGAACCAGAGGCGGAGAGGAAAGTCTACCTGAGGAAATGTTTGCACGGATAAAATTTGGAATACAAGTTAATGACATCTGGTTTAGAAAAGTCAAAAGAAGATGAGGGAACATTCATGAAATCAAGATCAATCTCAATATTAATAATGAGTATTATGCTGCTCACCATGGTGATATCAGCCTGCATGCCTCCACAGGCAAGTGCTGAAGAACTGGCCGCTATTGAAAAAGCCCGTTTAGACTCTGTCCGTAAGGCAAATTCTCGTTATTGCATGAAGCACCTCAGTTTCGCCACGGAATACTACAAGAATAAGGGTTATGAGGATGCCCTGTTCAACTATCACAAGCTATTTGAATATGAATGTGTTGATGAGCAGATGGCCGTAAATGTATATGTCTACATGGGGAACAGTTATCGGGCGTTGGATAGTCTTGATGCTGCTATTGCTACCTATGATGAAGGGTTGGGAATTCTCCCCGATAATAAATCACTTTGGGAAAATAAGCTGTATGTATTGAAAATGATCGGTGATGACGATCTGATCATGCAGACTAAACTTGATATGTTTGCCCAATTTCCAGAAAATGTTGATCTGGGTGAGGAAATTATTGAGGATTATATCCTGAATGATATGTACGATGAAGGCTTAGCATTGGTGGAAGCACTATTACAAAATGATTCTGAGAACTCGAATCTGATGAGTATGAAACGTCAGATCGTTGAGTCAATGGGTGGTGATGTGCTTGGGTTCCTGAAGACCGAATATGAAAATAATCCTGATAATATTGCTAATGCCCGGGATTATGCCCGTGCATTACGTGAGGGTGGTGAAACCATACTGGCCATTCCTGTATATGAGAGTATTCTGAAAATTGCCCCTGATATGATTAATATCATGAAAGAATTGGTTCAGGCCTATGGCGAAGAAGGCCAGACAAAGGCTGTAATTAACTGGCTTAAAAAGGTTAATACCCAAAATCCAGACGATATTCGAATCTATTTTGACATGACTGATGCTTACATCATGGATGGTCAATTGAAATCAGCCATGACCTGGGCTGGTAAAGCTATAAGAATGGATAGTAATAATGGACAGGCCTATGCGAATCGTGCAGCAGTTATTGAAGCAGTAGCAATGGAATGTTCAGGATCTGTTCCTGATTTCGATGACAAACTTGTGTTTCTGATGGCATATGAGGACTACACTACGGCCAAAACAAAGGGCTACCACAAAGTTACCAATAAGCTTGAATTTCTGAAAGATGCCAGAATTCCCCAGAGTGGAGACTGGTTCTTTAATAAGGATGACTATGTGAAAGCTGGTAAAGCAAAGCCGAAGAAAGCTTGTTATACCTGGTTGAAACGTAGTGTAAACGTTCCTAAGAGTTAAGTGTCAGGGGATGGTCCCATGAAAATTGCAATCGGTTCTGACCACGCAGCCCTGGAAGCAAAAACCAGTGTAATTCAGTTATTGACTTCACTGGGTCATGCGGTGGTGGATGAGGGACCCCATACTTCGGATTCATGTGATTATCCAGATTATGCGGCCAAAGTAAGCTTGGCTATCCAGAGTGGACAAGTTGAGCGTGGTGTTTTGATCTGTGGTTCCGGTATTGGGATGTCCATTGCTGCTAATCGCTTTACTGGTGTACGAGCAGCTCTCTGTTACACCGAAGAATTAGCCGAGCTAAGTCGTTTGCATAACGATGCAAATATCTTGTGCATGGGTGCCAGGACCCAAACGATTCCCTCTATGGAAAGTATCGTAAAAGTTTGGCTTAGCAGTGCCTGGGAAGGTGACCGTCATGCACGGCGCCTAGAAAAAATTGAATCAAATTCTAGAGGTCAACATGTTGGATGATCTAAAAACTGCAGATTCGCTGATATATGACGCCATTATGGCAGAACGGGACCGCGAAAGTGGAACCCTGGAACTCATCGCATCCGAAAATTTTGTAAGCAAGGCTGTACTCCAGGCAGCCGGCAGCGTGATGACCAACAAATACGCCGAAGGCTATCCAGGAAAGCGCTACTATGGGGGCTGTGAAGCAGTAGATACAGCTGAGGATCTGGCCCGGGATAGGGTCAAGGAATTATTTGGAGCTGAATACGCCAATGTTCAACCCCATTCAGGCAGCCAGGCTAATATGTCGGTCTATTTTACCCTGGTAAAACCAGGAGATACCGTTCTGGGGATGGATTTGGCGCATGGTGGCCATTTAACCCACGGCTCTCCCGTAAATTTCTCAGGCAAATTTTATAATATTGTTGCCTACGGTGTTGGTGCCGAAACAGGTCGAATTGACTATGATATGGTTCGGGATCAGGCCAAAAAACATCAGCCCAAGATGATCATTGCCGGTGGAAGTGCTTATCCCCGTCATTATGACTTTAAAATATTCCGTGAGATCGCTGATGAGGTAGGTGCTTTTCTGATGGCTGATGTGGCTCATCCTGCTGGATTGATTGCAGCTGGTGAACACCCCAGTCCCATGGCTCACTGTCACGTCGTTACATCAACCACCCATAAGACCCTTCGGGGACCTCGAGGCGGCCTGGTACTAATGGGTCAGGATTTTGAAAATCCCTTCGGCGTTGTCGCTCCCAAGAGCGGTCGGACTAAAATGATGAGTGAATTACTGGATAGTACCGTTATGCCGGGTATTCAAGGTGGACCGCTCATGCACATAATTGCAGCCAAAGCTGTGGCTTTTGGAGAAGCTTTGCAGCCCTCCTTTAAAACATATGCTAAACAGGTGATCGCCAATGCTCGCGCTTTGGGCGAAACTTTAAATGAGCACGGTTTCTTCCTTATTTCTGGCGGAACCGATAATCACCTGTTGCTCATTGATCTTACTGAAAAGAACATCAGTGGGAAAAAAGCGGAACGGGTGCTGGAAGAAGCCGGTATGACCACCAATAAGAATATGGTGCCTTTTGATAAAAGAAGTCCATTTATTACCAGTGGTGTTCGGATTGGTACTGCAGCCTTAACAACCCGGGGCTTTAAGGAAGCTGATATGAAGTTAATTGGTGGTTTTATTCATGAGGTGATTTCAGATCCCGATAACGAAAGTGTGATTAGCTCTGTTCGGGCTAAAATTACTGAACTTGTAAAAAACTTTCCTCACTACCAGGATGTAGAGTAGCTCTTGTGAACTGTCCACAATGTCAACACGGTGATACACGAGTAATTGACTCACGCCACACCCAGGATGGTCGCGCTATACGACGACGTCGCGAGTGCGGAGGCTGCTCCTTTCGCTTTACAACCTATGAGTATGTTGAGACGCAACCCCTGTTGGTGATAAAGAGTAACCAGCAGCGCGAACCATTTGAACGCGAAAAGATTTTGAAAAGTATCGCGATTGCCTGTAGTAAGCGTCCTGTGACCAGTGCTCAAATGAATCAAACTGTTGATCTTATTATCCAGGATGTAAATACTTTTGGATCGTCAGAAGTGTACGCCAAGGATATTGGTGAGCTGGTTATGAAACATCTCAAGGAACTTGATGAGATCGCTTATGTTAGATTTGCCAGCGTTTACCGTAAATTTGAAGATGTTAAAGAATTCAGGGCTGAATTGGATGAGATATAGTTTTTCATTCTTTAACTGATCTGTTAAAAATATCAACATGATCGAGATAAAAAATCTGCACAAAGCCTTTGGCGATCTAATCGTTCTGAATGGGGTTAATCTACAAGTACTACAGGGCCAAAGCGTTGTTGTGATGGGGAAGAGCGGTACCGGCAAAAGTGTTTTGCTTAAACTCATTACCCGTCTTCTTTACCCGGATTCAGGGCAAATCCTCATTGATGGTGATGATCTTAGCTCGCTCAGAGGTAAAGCACTGGACAATACACGGCTAAAATTTGGGATGCTTTTCCAGTCTGCTGCCTTGTTTGATAGCTTGAATATCTGTGACAATGTGGGAATAGGTCTTCGGGCATACAATCGCTACACGGAGTCAGAAATAGACAAAATTACCGGGGATAGTCTTGATCGGGTTGGTCTAGCAGATGTTGGCCAAAAATTCCCGGCCCAACTTAGTGGTGGCATGCGAAAACGAGTTGGTTTGGCCCGTGTTGTGGCCATGCGGCCTAAATATATCCTCTATGATGAGCCCACTACAGGACTTGATCCTGTGACCAGTGCTCAAATTGCTAAACTGATTAAAGAGATGCAAAATGATCTGAAGGTAACCAGTATTATTGTTACACACGATATTCCAACTGGGTTTTTTCTTGCCGATCAAATTGTTTTGCTTGATCAAGGGAACTTTTCCTTCACTGGTAGCGTCAAAGGAATGAAAAATTCATCATTGGAATCTGTTCAGGATTTCATTAGTGGATATAAAGAAGAAGCAGATCTGAATCGCAGGTGAGAATTTGACTCGAAACCAATATTTCTGTCCTCAATCAAAATTAGCACTTAAAACGGCTAATGATGCCTATTTGCAGTTTTTTAATGCACTGGTGGCGGCTTCTAAAATTTCCGATGTTAGTGGACAGTTGGTGAATGATCCAGTATCCGATTTACTTATTGAAAAGCAGAAAAATATTGCTTATCGGATCACGCATGGAATTCCTCAATTATTGCCTTTGTTAGCTATATCACTAACAGGCCTAAATCATGGAAATTCCGTTGATTAGCGGGGGGCGGAAACCTATATTCGCCCGTTTAAAATGAGGAGAACTTAAAGAGGGAAAACGTTACTGGGAATTTTAGAGGAGAATCCTCGCAAAATATATTGGAACCTGGCGTTCATCTTTTTTTTAGTTGATACCGAATGATATCATTACCATTCGGTTTTTTTATGAATGAGGAGTTTACAAAAATGAGAACAAATAAATTGATTAAACTACTGATTGGGAGCATGATGCTCCTGTCTCTGGCATATTCACAATCTGCATTATTCCTTTTAATTGCGCCCGGTGCACGCGCAGGTGGAATGGGAGAGGCCCAGGTAGCTGTGGCTGATGATTCCTACGCAACATACTGGAATCCTGCAGGTTTGGGTTTTCAGGATAATTATGAGATATCCGGTATGCACGTTAATTGGTTGCCTGGTTTGGTTGATGACATGTACTATGACTTTTTGGCAGGCATTATCCCTGTAGAGAATCTCGGTGTGTTTGGAGCTCATCTCATTTATTTAAATGCCGGCGAACAAACCTATACTGATCCAAACGGCGTTGAGCTGGGAACCTTCTTGACCTACTTCACTTCAGGTGCTTTAAGTTATAGCACTCTGATTGCTGAACAAACCAGCATTGGCTTTAATTTTAAGATCCTTTATCAACATCTTACTGACTCTGGCATTAAAGTCGGCAGGGAAGATACCAAAGGTACTGCCACCAACTTTGGCTTTGATGTTGGTTATCTCAGCAAAGGCTACCTGGGA
>JAOZSM010000003.1:0-29118 GCA_029939675.1 Fidelibacterota bacterium | reverse complement strand
TCCTGGGTGGTCGTATGGATGTTGGCGCTATGATCTCTAACCTGGGACCCAAAGTAATTTTCAATGATGAAGAGCAGGCTGATCCCATGCCTACTAATCTAAAGTTAGGTTTTAATTTAAAAGTTTATGAATCCCGCTATAATCGCCTGAATGTTGTTTATGATGTCAATAAACTGCTGGTCGGGGAGTACGCTTCCATGGACTGGGATGGTGATGGCTTAATTGGTGGTTTTACGGATGAGGGTGCTGTAAGTAGCTCTGGTGACTATAATAGTGATGGCCAGAAGGAAATCGCCCATACTGATTCCTGGTGGAAGGGGATTTTTACTTCATTCCTGGATGATTGGTATCTGGGTGGTGATCGGGATATGGATAATGATCGGATGATCGGTGGCTGGGATGCTGATTCTCTTGAAGCAGTTGACGGTCTTTATAACAAAGATGGCGAATTGGAAGTTGGCAATAATGCAAATCGAAGTGCCGCTGACGAATTTAAGGCACTCATTCATAGTTTTGGTATAGAATACTGGTACAATGAGATGTTTGCCATCCGGGCCGGTTATTACTATGATTCAGAAGGCAAAATAACTACCCCCACAGTTGGCGCAGGACTGCGCTACGGAAATTATGGGTTTGATTTTGGTTACACCGTGGCTGAAGAAACCCATCCCTTGAACAACACCATGCGATTTTCATTGTTGCTCAAGTTTTAACCAGCTTTTCAAAATAACCTTCTCGCCCGCCTGCGTATAACTTCCTGCGGGCGGCAGACCACTCAGGGACCAAAATTGTATTCAAGATTAATAGCAATTGCAATGCTGATCTTTATATCAGCCGTCTCAGTCTCAGCTGAACTACTAAAAGTTGCAGTTATTCGTGTGGCTTTCCAGGCGGATAGTTCACCAGCAACCACTGGAGATGGTAGTTTTGTTCTAGTGGATACCACCGACCTGGAGTGCTCCGATTGGACATTGGATCCCCCCCCCCATAATAAAACCTATTTTCAGGATCATCTGATTGCTGCTGATAATTACTGGCAACGGGTCAGCAATGGACATGTCAGTATTGATCTTATCAATTCAGCCGTTTTCCCATCCAGTGAAACAGCAGTCTATGAGCTGCCCCATGACATGCTTTACTACCATCCCTATCTGGAAGATTTCGATGAGACAGCAAAGCTCTTTGAATTAAGTCAGGATGCTTTGGATCTGGCTGACGCAGATATCGATTTTAATGCATTTTCAACCATTATTCTTGTGCATGCAGGAATGGGAGGGGATTTCGCATTTGCTCTGGATCCTACACCAGGAAACATTCCCTCGGCCTATCTCTCGCAATCCGATTTCCTTGAGTACGGAACAACCCTGCATACCCTGGAAAAGGACCTGAACGACCTGATCATTATCCCTGAATCCCAAAACTTTTTGCAGTATGCTGAAACAAGAAGCCTGTTTGCAGATGCCGAGGATCCCTGCTTTTACCAGGTCGGGCTCAATGGAACCATTGCCCTTATGCTGGGTTTCCACCTGGGTTTGCCACCCCTTTATAATACAGAGACAGGCCAATCCCTGGTGGGTGGGTTCGCTCTCATGGATCAGGGCTCTAATAATTTTCACGGAATCGTACCAGCCTATCCGGATCCTTATACCAGAATCAATGCAGGTTGGATCACACCAACTGAAAAATGGGTTGGTGCTGATGTAGTGTTGACTCAGAATGATCCACCCATTCGGATATCAATTTCTGATAGTGAATACTATTTAATCGAAAACCGGCAAAGAAATTTACATGAACCCAGCGAAATGATCCAGTGGATCGATGGTCCCGGGTTTGACACTGTTTCTGTCACCTTGAGTGATGAGAGCGGAGTCGTTCTGAGAGTTGATGAGCAGAACGCTGGATTGCCTGGCAACGGGTTACATATCTGGCATGTTGACGAAAATGCCTGGTTATCTGCCGAAAATCCCAATGGTGGTGCTATTCAGCTGATTGATTTCGAGGAAGCTGATGGTGCTCAGGACATGGGCTTCGAAACCCAACTGCTATTTGCTGATTACCTGGAAACCGGGTGGTGGTTTGACCCCTGGTTTGCCGGCAATGAGGGCTGGTTCCACCTGAATCGCAGTCAGGATATTGTTGGTGATAGTTTACTAAGTTTCAGCTCAAGTACTTTTCCATCCACCTATTCTAACACCGGAAAACCCAGCCATCTCAGGATTGAGAATATTTCTAAGAATGGCTCAACCATGAGCTTTTCCATTGGTTCTGACCGGATAGTGGATCAAACGGGTCTGGGAGAAATAATTGGCTGGGATTCCACTGCCCATTTTTGGGGTTTTAATGCTGATAGAACCAATGTAGTTCGCTACTCATTCAACAATGGCAGAGTAACCTCTACACCTTCTCTAGAGGTAGATCCAGCACTAATATACAGCGGTAGCATTGATAGTGTCTTGACCTTCAGGCACCCCTGGATAGCAACCAATATTGGAAGTAGTGCTCGTTTTCTCAATATTGAATCCGGTGCGGTCCATTACAATTCTTCAATCCAGGATCCTTTCGAGCTTGCGGTTGGTGCCATGGGACATGTCCTCTATTTCGCTGAAAAAGATGCTGATTATGTCCAGGTTCGCTGGTTCCCACTCATGGGCACCAGTACCAGTGTAACGCTGCTGGACAGACCCTTGGCCAGATTCCAGACTACTACCGGAATTCAGCATTTCTATGGTGATCCAGACTTGGTTCCCATGCCGGCGGGTGTGACACCCAGGCGTGATCCAGATGACCTGTTTCAACTGATCCAGGAACAGATTGATGTGATCTCATGGTCTACTGCTGAAAATATACTCAAGATCAGTCATCTACCTGATGCTGCAGAGGATTTTCTAAGCGTTGATCAACCACAGCATATAATACCCCTGGATACCGATAGTGACGGGATATACGAAATTGCTCTATTTTATGCGAACTCGGTTAAAATTATTAATCAGGCCGGGATCTTATGGAACGGAAATCCATTTTCTGTAGATGCATATTATGGAAATCCCATTGTCGGACCTCTGGTTAATGGTCAAGTCGGAATTTATTTACGCCATGCTAACCATTATAGCATCCACTCATTTGATGGCCAGCTGGTTGAAGAAGGCTTGTTACCCGACCCGGTTACGGGACTGGAAAATTTCTTACGGGTTGCGGATGGCTTGACTTTGCTGCAGAGTGGAGATCAATTGCTATACTTTGAATATGCAGAGCGTGAAGCAGGCGCGTTGTTTTGGACCGATCCGCAGGGGAGCCCCAGTGGTGATCGTCTTGTACATACCCTGGCTGTACCAGTTGCTGCCAATCCTGAAATAAAATCAGGGTCAGTCTATAATTATCCCAATCCGGTAAAGGGAAATCAGACAACAATTCGGGCCTGGATCGGGGCGGTAGATACCTGGACCATTGAGATATTTTCCTTAAGTGGTGCCCAGGTAGCTTATAAAGGCTTGGATGTTCAGCAGCAAAATGGTTATAACGAATGGGTCTGGGATGCGTCAGCGTTGTCGAACGGTGTCTTTCTAGCCCAAATTGTAGCCGGCGATCAGGCCGAAATCATCAAGATTGCTATTATTCGATGACCATTATTAAATATTTATTCATTTTTCTGATTTCTACTGGGTTTCTGGTAGCCCAGAGCTTTAATCATCCTGAACTTGAGTGGGAGACCATTGAAGGTGAGCATTTCATTGTTCACTATCATCAGAATACTTCCTGGACAGCCAACGAAGCACTGCATGTAGCTGATGATATCTATCCGGCTATTACCGGACTGTATCATTACGAACCCGAAGAAAAGACCCATCTCATCATTCGGGATACTGATGATTATGCCAATGGTGGTGCTTATTATTTTGACAATAAGATCGAGATATGGGCTAAGCCTCTGGATTATGAACTGAGAGGTTCACACTATTGGTTGCGGGATGTGATTACCCATGAATTTACCCACATCATCAGTTTAAGAGCCTCCCGTAAAATGCCCGGGAATGTCCCGGCAGCTTATCTCCAGGTTATTTCTTATGAACCTGAACGCCGGGAAGATGTTCTTTATGGGTATCCTAATGGGATTGCTTCCTATCCTTTACCTTCCGTATCAGTCCCCATGTGGTGGGCAGAGGGTCTGGCCCAGTTTCAGTCAGATTCCATGCGCTGGGATTGGTGGGACAGTGTTCGAGATATGATTCTTCGTGATCGAATTAAATATGGTAAGACGTTGACACTCAACGAGATGGATGGCTTTGGTAAAGTCGGTATCGGCAATGAAAGTGTCTACGATCATGGTTTTGGATTGGTTCGGTATTTGGCTCAGGAATACGGACAGGACATTTTACGTAGGATATCTGATCGCATCAGCGGCCCTTTGAATTATTCATTCTATCGCGCTCTCGAAGCTGAAACCGGTTTACCCTCTCAGAAATTATGGAAACAATGGCAGGCTGATCTGGTATTACGACAGAGTCTGTCCTTTGACCCTTCTGAAAACATATCTCCCATAGATTTCATTCAAAAAAAAGGGGATGCCAATTTTTATCCGCGTTGGAATAAAGCAGGAAAATCCCTGGGGTTCATCTCTAGTGCTGGTGAGACCTATTTATCGCGGACTGCTCTTTTTATCAAAGATTCCACGGATGAAACTGAAAAGTTGCTTCCAATGGTTGAGGGTTTTGATTGGAGTCCCGATGGTAACCATTTGGTCTATGCGCGAAAAGAATTCTACAATGGGGGTATCCCGGATACCAGAACTGCTCCTGCACACAATCACCATTTGGCCTCTTTTATTCCTGCAGAGCACGCTGCTACCTGTGAACGTTGTCAATTTCTAATGAGTGGATCACGTTTTTCTGATCTGTTCATCGTGCATCGTGACAGTCTTGACGAAGAAACCCAACTTACTTTTGGAGAACGCGTCAAGAACCCTGCCTGGTCACCGGACGGGAGTAAGATCGCTTTTGTGAATTTACGTGATGGGTCCAATAATCTTTGTCTGGCTTTTCCTGAATATCCCGATAGCGTCCAACAATTAACTTATCTGGAACCAGGTACCCAGATCTATGTACCACGTTGGTCACCAGATGGGCGTAGTATCATTTTTGATATGACCTCCGGCAGTAATCGTGACATCGCCATCTATGATACCAAACGAGACCAGATCATGCCGCTCCTGAACCAGGTTTGGGATGAAAGAAATCCTGTTTTCATGGACGATTATAATATTTTGTACAGTGATGACCGCACGGGAATCTTTAATATTTATAGCTATGATATCATCACTGGTGAGAATAGGCGCCTTACCAATGTTCATGGAGGAGCCTTCCAGGCAGAATGGCAGGCTGGCAAGTTGTATTACTCACTCTACGACAGTTTAGGCTTTAGGATTGCCGTTTTGGATGAATCCGAGTTACTAAGTGTTGAAACTGAACCGTTGGCAGCTTCCATCGAGCGCATTATCGATCCGACCTGGGAGCGCCATGGTCAGGCCCGGACTGCCCATGATTATAGCATGCAGTACGGACCCATGTTCATTCTCCCCAAGCTGCAGATCGAAGTTGATAACGGCAAGAATACCGTCATTTACAAGCCAGGCTTCTATTTTTTCTCAGATGAAATCATTAGCAATTACTCCCTGGTGGGTGGTTTCGGGATTGCCCCGAATAAAGATATGGATTTATTCCTTTCCACTCAGTACAAGGGCTTTTTGCCAACTATAACCTTTGAGTTCTTCCAGATGATTCGTCACACCCAGGAAGAACTGTGGTATTTTGATCATGTTTGGCCTGCTCAAAGTGATTTAACCTTCAGCTTAACCCAGGGAATCTTGTCTCTCGATCTTCTCGTACCGCCTATGAATGCTATCACTCTGGATGTTTCTGCTGCCAACTATCGCACAGCCATTGGCTCTCACATTGTGGGTCCCGGTTTATCTGCAGGTGGAGTCAGCTATGACTACTTTAAAGGTTGGGATTGGGGTTTAAAATGGAACATGGCCCGGATCAAAGTCAGACAGGAACGGGGCATTAATCCTTCGGGGTATAAGGCCAGTGTCGCGGTAAGAGACAATCATCACAATTTTGTAGCTGGTTATGGTTATGATGAAGATACCGAACGTTGGGGCAATCAATACGATAAATTTCGGTATATGAAACTTAATGCCTCAGGGTTTTATGGTTATCGCCTGCCCATCCCTGGTCGGTTTGTCATTTCAAATACTACTGAGATCAACCTTATTGATAATAACGCCATAGATGATTTTTTCTATGAATTTGCCGGAGGCATGCCCGGGCTGAAGGGCTATCCTTTCTATAGCATGAAAGGTAGTCGTCGGTTTGTTTCAAGTTCTACATTGAGATTTCCCATATTCCGTGATAACTATAGTCGCATAGCTCAACTCACCGTCCGGGACCTGTATCTCGGTTTACATGCTCAGGTAGGAGCCGCCTGGTCAGCTGATCCGACCCAGGTTTCTGTTGCTGATTTCTCTGCATGGATGACTCATGAAAAAGATCAGATCAATTTGGTGCGGGACGTGGGTGCCGATCTTAGATTGTCATTAAACTCATACTACGCTTTCCCAACTGCCTTTGAGTTTGGTGCTTTTTATGGGTTGGACGAAGTATCGGTAATCACCAACAACGATTTGTTAATTAACTATGGTGGTGAATGGCGCTATTATTGGAAGGTGTTATTTGGGTTTGAGTAAAAGTAAAGGTTTGGTGCTGATTCTGGGGTTGTTGATATTTTCTTCTGGAATGGCAGGGGAGTCACAGAGTGCACCAGCCAGACTGCAGGTAGATCGTAGCATGCTGAAGAATTTTGTGAAATCACTTATTCTCCCAGGCTGGGGGCAGTATTCCAACGGCCACAAAATTCGAGCCATTACTTTTCTGGCTGCTGAATTTGCCGGGATCTATAGTTATCGCGTGAACTACACTGCTGGTGCAGACGGGGCAACCGAATTTAAAGCTTATGCTGATGATCATTGGTTTTACACAACCTGGAGGGCCAATGGAGCAACTGATGATATTGGTTGTGGGGGTAATCTCCGGACCCATCAGATGCCCCTCATTGGTGAAAATCAACCTCTGAAGGATCATCACTTCTATGAGAATATTGGAAAATATCCTGAGTTCTCCTGTGGCTGGGATGATTACACAGATGGGGGAGTCAACTACGATTATGATGAAGAACAGGATACTCGCAAGTCTGACTATATAAAAATGAGGACCCGCTCCAATCAACTTTATCGGAATGCACAGGTTGCCGGGACCCTTATTATGGTCAATCACCTGGTCAGTGCATTTGAGGCAGCGCTTGGAACTGACTTGACCTCATTTGAGACCAACAATATCGCTGGAAAATTCTATATTAATCCGCTGAATGTGAATAACAGGTTCAGCTTGGAGGTAAAATTTTGATTAAACGTGTTACCCGAAATCTGAGTACTCTGATTCTTGTCCTGCTAATGAGTTTTGCACTTCAGTTTTGTGCTTCTCAAAAAGAAGATCTCAAAGGAACTGACATTGCTGAAACTTTCCAGAGTGGCATGGATTATCTGGAGAAAGAAAATTATATCAAAGCTGAAGAAGTGTTCACTTTTATTATCTATAATGATCCTGCTGGTGCCTATGCAGATGATGCTCAGTTTTACCTGGCAGAAACCTATTATGCCAGAGATGAATTTCTAGTGGCAATTAGTGAGTATGACCGATTGATCAGACGTATGAAGAATTCAAGTTTTGTTGAGAATGCTTTCTGGCGTAAAACGGAAGCTTATTGTGAATTATCACCGGATTTTCGACTTGAACGTGATATGACCGACAAAGCCCTCAAATATTTGTATGATTTTTTAGAAATATATCCTGAAAGTACGCACCGTTCAGATGCAGAAGTCCTGATCCTTGAAATGCGGGAAAAATTAGCTCGCAAGTTATTGGAGTCGGCCAAATTATATGACACACTGCGTGAATATGAATCAGCAGTATTCTACTATGATAGTGTCATTGAAGAATATTCGGATACGCGTCTGTATGCATCAGCTCGCCTGGGAAAAGCCGGTGATATGGTTGCGTTGGAGCGCTGGTCAGAAGCACGGGAGCTTATGAATTCCATCGCAGTCAGTGGACGGGCTGATCTGAGTCCTAAAGAAGCACTCACCTTACGCACGCTGGGCGAAAAGGTACTTGAAGCATCACCAACTACAGGAAATTGAGCATATCCTGTGAAATTATGTCTTTTTGGCGGAACCTTTGATCCACCCCACAATGCTCATTTCATCATTGCAGAGGCTATTCGTGAATCCCTGGATCTGAATAAGATCATCTTTATCCCGGCCAATAATCCGCCCCACAAGTTCGAAAATTTACCTGTAACGCTCGTGGAACATCGTATCGCCATGCTAAAACTTTGTATTGATGATATTGACCAGTTTGAATACTCTGATATTGAAATTGAGCGTGGAGGTGTCTCTTATACCATAGACACGATCCGGGAAATGAAACGGAAACATGGAATTGGTTCTGAAGATCTACACTTCCTGATTGGTAGCGATAGCCTGGCCAGTTTCAAGTCATGGCGGCTATGGGAAGATATCCTTAATGAGAGCAGTGTTATTGTAGCACGCAGACCACGATTTGAGGAATCGGATATCGATCCAGAGCTCCTTGAACAAGTCACTTTTTTGAATTTACCGCGTATGGAAATTTCCAGTACTGAAATTCGGGAACGATTTTATTCGAACCGGATGACACGTTTTTATGTTCCTGAAGTAGTTTCAGAGTATATTAAAATTAACAAACTTTACGGATCATAATATGGATGCTTTGATCAATTCAATTGGCATGGGTGGGAACAGTGTTATTATCTCAATTAGCGCTGCATTACTCTTTTTCGGGGCTGATTGGTTGGTCAGAGGCGGTAGTCATCTTGCCCAGCAATTTGGTGTAAAACCAATGATTGTGGGTTTGACTATTGTCGCATTTGGAACCTCAATGCCAGAATTCATTGTTAGTCTGATTGCCAATGTCTGGCAGGATTCTTCCACTATTGCCATGGGAAATATCATTGGTAGTAATATCACAAATATTGGATTGATCCTGGGAATATCAGGTCTGATCTTCCCGATCACATTGCACTTTAGCAAGATCTGCAAGGGCTTGGTCTTTCTGTTTGTGGTTAGTTTAATCTTGTATGGTTTCTCACTGGATGGGGCAATTACCCGCGGTGAAGGAACGATCATGATCATGATTCTGTTAGCCTACATCGCTTACCTCTATAGTCATCCTCAAGATGCCCCTGAGGAAGAAGTGGATGGTGAGCTGGGGGTTGTATCTAAGAATGTGCTTTTGGTTATTGTCGGTAGCATTGCGCTTTCAATTGGTGCCTGGTTGTTTGTAAAGAGTGCGGTCTGGATCGCCGATGAATTCCAGATTCCGAAAATGGTTATTGGACTAACCATTGTGGCAGTTGGGACCAGCTTGCCTGAGCTGGCTACTTCGTTGGTGGCCGCTTTAAGAAAGCATGGTGAGATTTCTGTTGGAAATATCATTGGCAGCAACATTTTCAACATTCTGTTCATTATGGGGGGAGTTGGAATGGTAAAACCGCTGAATGTTCTTGAAACTCGGGTGATTGCCGGAGAAACCATCCAAATCTTTCCCCATGTTCAATACATCCTCATGATGCTATTTGGGCTGATCCTTATCCCACTGGGACTGCGGCACCGGATTGGTCGCTTTACCGGTACTATTCTGGTAAGTGGTTATATAGGGTTTTATATCTATCTCTTCTTTGGGCGCCCAGTTTAGGTTACCTGGCGCCATGGAAGGGCAACAAAATATTCATAAGATTCAACCCTATCAACGGTTAGCCGCTTACTATGATCAGCTCATGGATTACATCGATTATGATATCTGGGTTGCTGATATTGAAGAATTAGTACAGCCTTTTCAACCGGGGTCAAGCTGGTTGGATATCTCCTGTGGCACTGGCTCCATGGCGATCAGGCTGGCTAAACAGGGCCGTCAGTTGACAGCCGTCGATATTAGTACCCACATGGTCGACATCGCACGTCAAAAGGCAGACACGCAATCAGTAGCGCTTAATTTTGCAGTGGGAAATATGACCACATATACTGATGATCAGCAATATGATGTGATTATTAATCTTCATGATGGCTTGAATTATCTTCTGGATATTACTGATATTCAGGCATTTATGGATAATACTTATAGTCTTCTCAAGCCTGGTGGCCTGCTGCTGTTTGATGTAGTTACTCCTTTGCTTTGCCAGACCCACTTCCGTGGTTATCGAGAAATATTCAATGATGAACAGGGTGGGTATGAGCGATTCACCACCTATGACCCTGTCTCACAACTGGCTGAATCGGTCTTCACTTTGAATACTAGTGATGCTGATACTGTTGAAGTTGAGACCCATATCCAGAAGGCCTATGACCTTCCGGATGTGGAAAAATTCTGCAGGTCGTCCAAATTTAAGTGGTGGCAAATCCTGGATGATGAAACGCTTGAAAAGGGGAATCTTGAATCCGAACGTTATCTGGTTCTGTTGAGGAGACCGGCGTGATTCGCTTTAAAGAAGCCCATTTACGATTTGACACAGGTATTTCGCTACGAGACTTGAACTTTCAGGTTAAAAAAAATGAGTTTGTATATTTACATGGATCATCGGGTTGTGGTAAATCATCAATTCTAAAGATGATCTATATGGATCTTTTTCCCAACGAGGGCGAGGTCACTGTATTTGATTATAACTCCAATCATGTTAAAAGGCGCGATATTGCCTCAGTTCGGCAACGGATTGGCATGGTATTTCAGGATTTCAAGTTATTGATGGATCGGGATGTATACAGCAATATAGCGCTACCGCTGGAGCTATTGGGCTTGAAATCAGGTGAGGTTAGACGGAAAGTTGCCATGACGGCCGATGAACTGGGTCTGCGTTCCCGGTTAAACCATTTTCCCTATGAATTGTCTGGTGGTGAACAACAGCGAGTTGCTCTGGCAAGAGCCATGGTCAATTCTCCTGACCTGATTTTAGCAGATGAACCCACCGCCAACCTGGACGCCAAAGCTGCTACTGAGGCTCTGGAGTGGATCTGGAAAGTACACAACGATGGGACCTGCGTCATTTTTGCTACGCATAAGGATCAGCTTCTTAAGCAAGAACCGTCCCGTACCTTATCTCTGGTTTCTGGAGAGATCATCGAGGATCGGTAACTATGAAATTTGGCTATATCATACGGGAAGGTGTTATTGGGATTCGACGAGCCCGAATGCCATTTATGATTTCTGTATTTTCCATTACCATTGCTCTCGTTTTGGTGGGTGTTGGCATTTTAGCTGTGGATAACGGGCTTCAATATATTGGTGACTTTCAAACTGAATATGATTTGGAGATATTTCTAGAAAACGAAAGTAGTGCTGACCAAAAACGTGATATAGCTGTCAATATTTCTGAATATCCTGGGGTATTTCGAATGGATTACCTTTCAAAAGAGGATGCAGCGGCCCTCTATAATGCGGAATTCGGTGAAGATGTTCTGTCTCTCTTGGATGACAATCCACTACCGAGTTCCTTTCGGGTAACCTTTGATGAGGACCATCTGTCTGCGGTGTATATCCAATCTTTTATTCAATCCATGGAGCTGTTCGAAGCTGTAGATGAAGTAATATTCAGACAAGACCTTTTTGATCGTGTCCAGGGCATTATGCAATCGATCTATATTATTGCTTCAGGGGGTCTATTCCTGATTATTCTTTCCACGGTATTTCTGACTGCCAATAACCTCCGTTTGATGATTCTGGCTCGTTATGATTTTATTGAGATTGTTCGTTTATTGGGTGCTAGTGACTTCATGGTAAAGGCACCATTCTTTCTTGAGGGTGGTATTCTCGGATTTTTAGGGGGCATCCTATCTATTCTGGTCATTGCCGGATTCGAGTGGGGCTTGGCGTATGCTCATATCATAGATTTACCTGTTCGTATTATGAATCATCCTGAGCTGATTCTGGGAATGCTCATCTTTGGAATTAGTCTTTCTTCATTGGGGGTTTTGAAGGCTGTTCGTCGCATGTTGCGTTTTGTTTCATAACTAAGCTTTATCCCTTACATAGCAACTCCTTCAGCATTTATACCTTGTTTTAAAAGGGGTCGAAAATTATTATGACGCGCCATGAAATACATGAATGAACAAGCGTACTGTGAGTTGAAGACCCGGGAAGAGAAAGTCCTTAAATGGCTGGTGAGAGATTATGCCGTCTCAGGTCAACCCGTGGGCTCTTCACGACTTGTTTCTATGGACTATTTTCAGGTTGGCTCAGCAACGCTGAGACACGTATTGAGTGATCTGGAATCGGCGGGCTATTTACTGCAACCCCATACATCAGCAGGCCGGATTCCCACCGAAAAAGGTTACCGATATTTTGTCGATCGACTCATGCAATCGGTGTTGCCAAAGCGTGAGGTGCGGAAAGGCTATGAAGATAGTCTGGATAATATCAGTCGTGATCTTGACCGGCTTATTAAAAGTACTGCACAGTTTTTGGGAGATATGTCTCAGGCGCTGGTCCTTATGTCGAAACCCAGGGAACAGGCGACTCGTATTCGATCATTAGCCCTGCATGAACTTGATCGTGATACAGTTTTACTGATTGTCCACATGTCTTTAGATCAGGTAAAGACGATTGCCTTTGAACTGGAAAGTGGGCTTTCTCGGACAATGTTGCGAGAAGCTGAAAATATTCTCAATGATCTGTTTGCAAACATGGCCATCGACGAGATCCAAAAACTCGTTGAAACTGGTTCTGCTGATGCTGCACGAAAGAATCCTATTATTGATCAAATCCTGAAACGTTTCAACACGGTACTATCAGTCAATGCTTCAGGAGATTACCGAATTTATGGTACTCATCAGCTTTTACATTATCCCGAAATAGCAGATCCAGTCAATCTGGAATTTTTACTTGAAGCCATTGAAACGGACAGTTTGCAACGCTATTTACCAACACCGCTTAGGACGGGTAAGCCCAGTATCTTTATCGGTGGCGAATTGGGACACACAATCTTTAAGGATATGTCCCTTGTATCGATTGCCTATAATGGAAGCAATTGTACAGGCGAGATTCATATTTTGGGTCCAACCAGAATGGCGTATGAGCAAGTTATTGGGTTGGCAGAGTTTACCGCAGGAAAAATGGAAACATTAATTAACACAAAATACACAAAGTGATATGACAACTAAAACTACAAAAAAAAATACTACTAAGAAAGCTGCCGTACGCAAACGGACAGCAAAACCAAAATTAAGTGCAAAAGAAAAACTATTAACAAGTACTATTGCCGAATTGGAAGAGAAAATTGAACAGCTCGAGTCCGACATGGATGATCAGCAGGAACGTGTTTTAGCTGCCGAAGAGAAGATGCTGCGGGTTGTAGCTGAATATGAAAATGGCAAGAAGCGGGTAGAACGAGAAAAGGAACGTTCATTGACATTCGCTAAAGACAGAGTTCTTACTGGTCTTTTTCCCATAATTGATAACTTGGAACGATCTGCAAAATATGAACAAGAACATCAGTCCGAGAATGCCAAGTCTCATGGTGTAAAATTGGTATTGGATCAGATTAATAAGTATCTAAATGATACTAACAATGTCGAGAGCTTTGATCCTATTGGTGAAATCTTTGATCCTGAATGGCATGAGGCTATGGCTATGCAGCCAGCTGAGGGAAAAGAATCAGGGATCATTATTGAAGTGTTTGAAAAAGGTTATCGATCCGGGGACCGGGTTCTGCGTGCCGCGAAAGTTGTAGTGAGTCAATAATTATGGCAAAAAGAGATTATTACGAAGTCCTGGGTTTAGCAAAAGGTGCTGATAAAGCTGAAATAAAAAAATCTTATCGCAAGATAGCCATGAAATATCACCCCGACAAAAATCCAGGTGATACTGAAGCAGAGACCAAATTTAAAGAAGCTGCAGAAGCCTATTCTGTGCTGAGTGATGAACAGAAAAAAGCTCATTATGATCAGTTTGGACATGCACCTGAGGGTGGCATGGGAGGCAATCCATTTGATGGCTTTTCCGGGGGTGGTTTTGGTGTCGACCTCTCTGACGCGTTACGCATATTTATGGATGGATTTGGTGGCGGTACTGGTGGCGGCGGTTTTGGAGATTTATTCGGGGGTGGTTCACGCGGTCGCGGACGGGCCAGGGGAGCTGACCTTAAAGTAAAGCTGGCTTTGACTCTGGAAGAGATTGCCACTGGTGTGACAAAAAAATTAAAAGTTAAACGTTACGAGACTTGTTCAGACTGTGGCGGGTCTGGTGCCCGGGAAGGTACGGGTAAATCAAACTGTTCAGTCTGCCATGGGCGGGGAGAAGTTCAACAGGTTTCTCGTTCGATGTTTGGCCAATTTGTAAATATTCAACCTTGTAGTAATTGTGATGGTACCGGTGAAGTGATTGCACATCCCTGTCGGACCTGTCGCGGAGATGGACGTGTGCGGAAGGAATCTGTGGTTTCAGCCAAGATTCCTGCTGGCGTGCATGCCGGCAACTATATGACCTTACGAGGTGAGGGTAATCACGCAAGGCGGGGTGGTCAAAAAGGTGATTTAATCATCCTTATTGACGAAAGAGATCATGATCTATTTATTCGCGACGAAGATAATATTTATCTCGAGATCGTTATCAATATGGCCCAGGCGGTCATGGGTACTGACCTGGAGATTCCAACCCTTACGGGTAAAGTGAATCTTAAAATTCCCTCCGGTTCTCAATCAGGAAAATTGCTTCGCTTAAGGGGCAAGGGAATTCCACGGCTGAATAGTCATCTGGTTGGTGATCAGATGGTGAAAATTCAGATTGAAACACCAAGTAAACCCAGCAAACAGGAGCGGGAGATCTATCAAAGACTTGCTGACTATTATGGCAGTAACCGCAGTGATAATAGTATCTGTAGAAAAATAAAATCCTTACTATGATGAGACAGGAAACTTGCTAAATTTCACCCGCCAAGAACGTGTAGTTATTTATTTTTTAATTGTAACTCTAGGTGTTGGGGCCATTCTAAAAATGGTCAGGAATCAGCACTTGGAAGAACAAATGATACCAACGCGGTTTTATGAGGAAGAGCAAGAATTCAAAGAGATCTCAGCCCAGATCAATTCGAACGAATTGCTTTCTATTGAAAGTTCAAGCGATAAGGCTCTCTCAAAAAGGGAAGCCGAGGTCTCATCTGCAGCTGGCTTGGAGAATGGATCAAAGCTGATCAACCTCAATTCTGCTGAAGTTGAAACGCTTACTAAGCTGCCTGGGATTGGACCAGCATTAGCAAAACGCATTAGAGCTTATACGGATCAGAATGGTCCTTTTAAGAATAAATCACAAATTGTCCTCGTTAAGGGGATTGGTGAAAAATTATATGCCCGTATTGAGGGTTTAGTTACAACAGAGTAACCGAGGAGGACTCGTGAATAAAGACGTTTTCGGCAACCACAGAATCAACACAATAGTCATTGTTATCCTGATCATATTGTTTATCGGTGTTATCTATCTTCCCAAAACAATCTGGGATTATGAGGATGAATTGCGTGACCAGGCACGTTTTCGGATGAATACAGTTAGTCTTGCAGAAAAGCTTCATTACCAATTAGCGAAATCCTATACTGTTGATCCCGAACAATTGCTTGCTGTAGTAAATTCAGTCCGGGATAGTCTGATTGCCGCTGAAAATGATACTAATTACAGTTTTTATGGAGAGCAAAGAATTGCTCTACCAGGCAAAGACATATCTGTGAATTATTCAGATGAGTATCGAAAATATTATGATGAACTTCACCTCGGTCTATTTAAGCTCTTGCAACCCAACCATTTTATGGATTCCGAATCGATTAATCTGTTGCTTGACTCAGTTAAAACTCTTTTTGATGCCGGAAACTATGTTGGTGAACAGTCCCTGGAAATAGATAGTGTCTCCCTCAGTTTTAATGTTTCCGATAAATACGATATCCTCTATCAGAACATCGAAACATCCATGTTCAATGCGCTTACTCGCAGCTATACAAAATATCCAAATTTTTCAAATCCACTTGTAAATGCGGTAATGGATAGCATCAAAAAAAATCCGGAACTCAACGGACGAGTAGATTTCGCTGGAATCTATGATGGTTCGGTAAGAGTTGACTTTATTATCCCAATGAAGTTTGCAGCTAACCTGGAGAAAACCAAGCTGGCCCTTAAGAAGCAGTTTGTGATCGACTCTTATGATTCTGCCACTTATGGCGATACGCTTTATGATATGGCTTTGGCTGAGTTTATGATCCAAAACGATACACTGGAGTTCATGCCTGAAGCATTGTTGCTAATGTATGCTGATACCAGTGATCTCATAGAAATTCCTGTTGAGGTCAAGGTTGAGGACATGGAGATCGCTTTGGCAAAACGCCGGAATACTCTTTACACCATGTTGACCGGTTATGCTGAGCCCAATGAATTTATTGCAAATCAGGTCATAGATGTAGCTTTGGATTCGCTACTGTCTCCAAATGTAGGAATTGATTCAATTCATCTTGATATTGATTTGACTGATGTAATATTTAACATCAACATTCACAATAATATCATGAAGTACTTTAACACTGTTAGCCTTGATCAGGCCTATTATAACACCTCTGTTAATTTGAGTGATCTTGATTGGAATGTAGCTGCAAATGAGGTTGTGGAATATGTTGCTGCTACGCTGCAAAGTAAATCTGATTATAAAAATTGGCAGGTTGTTGAAGCAGCAACGGACACCTTTTATATCAATGTGTTTGACGAATTTCTGCGTAAATATGATGACATGAACCTGAAATTGTACAAGAAGCTTACAGGACAATTCAGTAATGTCACTGATCATGCCTATACGATTGTAAGTTCAGCTGAACATTTTGCAGGCGTTGACACCCTTGATTGGAGTGGTGCGCAAGTGATAAATATTGCACCGGATACCATTCTTGTTGAAGTATTCCCCACATATCTGGAAGAATATGATAATACATTCGTAATCGCCCGTGATACAGTTGTTCAGGTGGATGATAGCACCTTTATTGGTGTTTGGAATCGTCTTAAGATTGGTGTTACTCAGGATTATGAATTGGATTCACTTGACTTCCTGATTCCCATGGCTAATTCAAATTTTCGTTATGACTTTGGTGGCACTGACAGTGTCAGATCCATGAATGTAATAGAAAAAAGTGATACAGCCCGGGTTGAGCAGATTTACTATGGGATGGATAGATTTGTCATGATATTCAAAGAAGATAGCTTGATGGAGAACCTTTTCCGTATTACCAACGAATTCTCAGCTTTTGATTCGATCCAGATTGATACCCTCAGCGTTGTCTCGGATGAATTTGTGGCGGGTGCTCAGGAAAAAGACTTATTCATGGCTAAAGATTCCTTTGGTGGTTGGCAAGATACTTTGATCAGCAAAAAATATGTGAAGAAGGAACTTTATGCTCATTATTTGCTGACCACAGACCATACTCGATGTCCTGTCACAGGTTTACCTTATCGCATAACCGTGCGCAATAATGTAAATCTGGCTGTTGAATCGCCCATAGTAAAACCCATTGAGACCAGCCGCTACCTTTTCTTTACGCAACTTGATTCCAGTCATGGCAAAATCGAGGATGGTGAAGAAAGCTGGGCAAAATAGAGTAATCTGAGGCTTTATGCTGGCAATCCACATTTCGCACGACACTTTGAAATATGCTCAGTTAGTAAATTTCAAAGGGACTCCTTTTATTGAAAGTCTGGGAAAGGTGAGCATTAAGGATGGCTTGCAAATCCCGGATACTACCAATGCAGAAGTAATTCGAGCGCTGGCAGAACAAATTGCCAATATCAGGAATGCGGCCGAATTTCCAGATAATAAAACTCACATTGTGATTGACAGTGATTGGTTTCCCCTGGTAATTCACCAGGTTGATGAAGCTTTAACCGGAGTAGATCGTGATAAATTCCTGAAATGGCGTATCGACGAGATGCTCGAGAATGCTGTTTCACAGTATAGTCTGGTCCATCAGAAATTAAACGAATCACCAGAAAAAGAAGTCGAATTCCTGTCAGTTGGGATTCCGTTGTCCTTTGATGACTGGTTAGAAAAGGTTTTTGCACCCTCAGAGTTGAAGGTTAAGAACGTGCTTCTGGAGATTCAGGCCATTGGAGATATGCTTACAGCAAGCGGTTTGCTGGATTCTGAAGGGGGTATCCAGGTCGTTCTGGAAAATCAGGAAGATAATATTTATTGTCACATCTATTCAGACCAGGAGTTTAGCGGTCTTTTCCACGCCTCACTAAATTGGGATTATAAGATTACACTGGATCATGTCCGGGGCAATCTTCAATTGGTAAATCAGGTCAAGGATGCAATTGAAAAAGCGATTAAGGGTCAACATGATCCTGAAAATGTCCTTACCAATCTCTATTATTTCAGTTCAACCGGTGATCCAGCCGTGCTTAGCAATTTGGAAAAGTATGAACATAGCTGCCAGAGCCTTAATCTGGTGAACCATTTTAATTTCAGAGATCCGGATTTTGAGAACATCGATGAGTATGCTGCTGTACTTGGTGCTTTAAGCGTAGAGATACAGGAGCGGTTTAATGAAGATTGACCTGAGAAATGATAAAGGTATTCTCGGATCTGTTAAATTTTCAGCCCGAGTATCAAAGAAGGCTGATCTCTCTGATGATGAACTCATTGCAGAGACATTGCGGCGTCGCCATCATAGCCCTGAAACAGAAACTGCGTCTGAAAAGACAGCTGATATTCCCTCAATTAGTTCAACAAGCAAATCGAAGCGAAGCCCCTTCAGGGAACTTTTATTATTGATTGCCATGTTGGCTGCTATCGGCTACTATTTGCATGATAAGGGTGTTTTAGAGCCTTATCAGCATATCATCGAGGATTATTGGCTTAAAGTAGTTGGAATCGTCCCAGATCAGGATACTTCTTTTGCTATCGATGTAGACGATACTCTGGTCGTTGAAGGTGTTCTATCAGATGACCTGTTTAATGCCCTCATGCCAGTTACCGAAGATATTGCTGCCTTAGCTGATTCTATTGCAACTATTCATCCGGATTCCCTATCATACGATCCCTATGAAGACTTAAGAGATTCTGCACAGGGGTATTTAAAAGTAGCTGAAGAACCAATTCAGCTTTCAGATGATGATATTAAGATTATCAATAATCGTTCAATCCTACTTATGCTCACAGAGATTATCGGTCTTGTTCCCCCAGACCTTGAAGATGCGCATCTGTTTCTAAAACGAGATGCCCTTAGATTTACTGCTCCGCGCTCCGGGTCCTGGGTTTCTCAGATGAAATCTACACTCGATAAGTTTGTTTTGGGCACCTTTAATGAGGATTTCAGCGAAGGCAATGCCAAGATATCCAGTAAATACGAGATCATAATTAATGCTGAGCAGGACTTTGAGGCTCAGATTATGGATGAGATGCGACTCCTGGATGTATTGGCCCATCCCTTCAATGAATATCTCCAGCAGATTGTCATTGACCTTGCCCGGGGAGTAGATAATAACCCGGCTAAATTTACCTTTGCCGGCACCCCCCAGGAAATGCAGTATATATTGTCCTCATGGGCTGAGACTCGTAGTAATTATCTACTCAGATCAGTTGATCTCAAATATGAATCTGAACAACTGGTTCTATCCTTCGACGTCATTTTCTTTACCTATACACCATGACACGCATCATAGCCGGGGAATGGAGAGGTCACCCTCTGCCCAAACTGACAAAGGGATCTGTCAGGCCTACCACTGATCGTGCACGAACAATCCTTTTTGATACCTTACGAAATGTCCAGAACTTTCGGGTTCTGGATCTTTATAGTGGTACCGGTGCTCTGGGATTTGAAGCCCTGAGTCGTGGCGCTCAATCCCTGGTATCTATTGATATTGACCGGAATTATATCAAACAACAAATATCGTGGGTTAAAAAGCACGATAAGCCCTTCCAATCCTATATCGGGGATGTGGAGAGGATGTTAAAGAAGCTCGAAAATACTTTTGACCTGATTCTGGCGGATCCACCGTACGCTACAGGCCTTACAGCTCCAGTCCTAAGATTGATCGAGAAATATGCTGCACCTGGTGCATTTTTTGTCTATGAGAGATCCCGTAGAGATGATGTTATACTTGAGTCATCGGTGTTTAAGCTTGAGAAAGAAAAAGTGGTTGCAGAAACTAGAATTCAAATATATAAGGCACTCGGAATATGAGCAATCGATTAGCTATTTATCCTGGAACTTTTGATCCAATTACCCTGGGGCATTTGGACATTATTGAGCGGTCTGTCTCCATCTTTGATGAAGTTGTGGTGGCTGTTGGGCGAAATATTGGAAAACAACCCCTGTTTTCAGTCGAAGAACGCATCGAGATGATTATAAAAACTACAGCTCACCTTGGGAATGTCAGGGTCACTTATTTCGATGGATTAATTGTGGATTATGCCCGTAAACTGAATGCCAAAGCAATGATTCGGGGCTTGCGAGCCATGTCTGATTTTGAATTTGAATTTCAGATGGCTCTTGTAAATAGAACCCTTCATCCAGAATTGGTACAAGTATTTCTCATGCCGCACGAAGCTTACACCCATTTAAATTCAACTATTGTCAGAGAAGTTTCAAGTTTTAACGGTGATATCAGTGCTTTTGTGACTCCCTATGTTGCAAAAGTTCTTCATGAAAAGTTTCATATTACAGATGATGAGTAAAGGATAAGTAATGCCAACTTATGAATATGAGTGCCTCAATTGTGGGGCACATTTTGACATATTCCAGAAGATGTCAGATGCCCACCTGGAAAAATGTATTGAATGTCAGGGAAGGGTCCGCCGGATAGTAAGTGGTGGAAGTGGTCTGATCTTTAAGGGTTCAGGCTTCTACGAAACTGATTATGTAAAAGGGAAAAATGGATCCCCTAAACCGAAAGAAAAAATAAGCGCTAAAAAGACTAATGCTCCAGCTAAGAATAGCTCTACAAAATCCGTAAAAGAGACTTCTATTAAAAAATAGAAGTCTCGACTCAGCTCTCCATTTTGGAGTGAAGCTCAAATTTCATAATTGTCAGGAATAGTAGCATTCTTGGGAATGATAATGATCCCATCCTTGATAGTCACAGTCTCGCTCTTGTAATTATTCAAACCGGCTGCATTGATCAGTTTAACATTTTTACCGATGCGAACATTTTTATCAATAATCACATTTTTCATGATGCTGTTTTCACCAACTCCAATGGGAATATCAGCTTTTGAAATATGCTCAAAATAGTCCGCTCCCATACAGAAGACCCGATTGAAGATAACCCCATCACCAATGACACTGCGAATCCCAATAATAGAATCAGTAATCTCAGCATTTCCAATTTTACAACCTTCAGAAATGATGGAATGATCAATTTTAGCGCCGCGAATTTCACTGCCGGGTAAAAAACGTTGGCGGGTGTAGATTGGGTAGTTCTCATTGTAAAAAGTAAATTTGAACTTTTCTTCAGTAAGGGCAATATTAGCATCAAAAAAAGTTTTAATGGTCCCTATATCTTCCCAATACCCTTGAAAGCGAAAGGCAGTTGTTTTATATGTCTCAATGGAGTGAGGGATGATATTTTTACCGAAATCATCACCTTTGATCTTCAAAACCTCCTGCAGAATATCCTTCCTGAAAATGTAAATCCCCATGGACGCCAACACTTTTTCTTCACCATCGATCTCTTCTGATAATTCATCAATGAGCTCAGGAGTTTGCGGTTTTTCCACAAAACGGGTAATAGAATCATCATCTCCAGCTTTTAAGACCCCCAATTCAGGTGCAGTGGAAATGGGCATGGGACGCACTGCCACTGAAACATCTGCACCAGTATCCAGATGATGCTGAAAGAATTCAGAATAGTCCATTTTATATAAATGATCGCCTGCTAAAATGATGTAATGAGTAGCGCTCATCTGTTCGAAGCGATCCCAATAGGAACGAACGGCATCAGCAGTGCCCTGGAACCAATCTTTGTTGGCCGCTGTCTGCTGAGCTGCCAGGATCTCAATATCACCACGGGAATATATGTCAAATTTGTAAGTGCGATGGATATGGCGGTGGAGTGATGTGGTATTAAATTGGGTTAGAATGTGAATCAAATTAATACCTGAATTGATACAATTACTAATGGGAACATCAATTAAACGATACTTACCACCAATATGTACAGCAGGTTTTGCCCGATAATCAGTGAGTGGGGATAGCCTTTCGCCACGACCTCCACCGAGGATAATCGCGCCTAATCTTACTTTGGGTGGTTTCATCTTGGTCTCACTTTCACGTTTTATAAATTCGATAATATTCCAGCGCAGAGCGATTCCATGAAAAGTCCTGATCCATGGCTCTTTGCATTAATTCTGACCATTCCTGTTTCATTTGGAAAACTGTTAGTGTTCGCTGGATCGCTTCTCGAAGAGGATCAAGCTGATAAGGCTGAAACACAAAACCAGTTCCTTGCCCAGCCTGGTAATTTGTAACTGTATCTCCCAGTCCACCGGTTTTATGAACAATGGGAATCGTTCCATAACGCAGACTGTAAAGTTGGTTTAAACCACAGGGCTCAAAACGACTGGGCATAAGAAATATATCAGATCCGGCTTCGATCAAATGAGCCAATGGTTCATTGAAGCCATCATCAAAGGCTATTCTGCCTGGATGACGCTGGCTGGCCTGTCGTAACTGATCAGCAATCAGCGGGTCGCCTGATCCTAAAAATATGAACTTGGCTCCAGCAGCTACAAATTCATCTAATAGCTCGATAATCAGGGGAAAGCCTTTATTCTCTACTAAACGAGAGATGGACCCCAACAGAGGTGCCTCAAGATCATCATCTAAATGGCTTTGCTTTAGCAACTCAAGTTTATTCTGCTGTTTTCCTTCCAGAGCATTAATGGAGAAATGGAAGGGTGTGTAGCTATCAGCCTCCGGATTCCAGTATTCTGTATCAATTCCATTCACAATCCCGGTCAATTTTGTTTGAGCAGCCCTAATATGTTTATGGCTGTTTTCATCGAGGTCGACTCCTGCAATCAATTCGTGCGCATAGCCCGGGCTGACTGTTGTGAGGAAATCGGCATGATCTAGCCCTTCCAGGAGGGCACTGAAATTTCCCCATTGGGTTGGCGAAAGCTGGTTTCTTATCGGTTTAGGCAATAGTTCCAGCTCAGCCTTTGAAAAGTGTCCATGATACAAAAAATTATGAATGGTATAGATGGTCCGAATGGTTAAATCGAATGCTTTGACCAGGATGGGTAATAATCCGGAATGATGATCATTACAGTGCAGAATATCAATATTGAAATGCTTTTGTTGCAATAGATCAAGGATCACCAGCTGAAAGAAAAAGTATCTCAGATTATTATCTTCAAATCCTTCACCGTCTGGTTTGGTATAAATTCCCATGCGTCCGAAGAATTGGTCACTTTCGATGAACCAGACCTGAACGTCATTTAAAGGATTTTCTAACTTGAAAAGTGAATAGGGTAATATCTCATCACCCAGCTTAATGGTTCCTGTCACACCGGCTGCAATAATACCAAACTGTTTGAGATCAATTTGACTATAAAGTGGGGTGATAATCTGCATTGAAGAAACGTAAGGGGTAAGGGCTGGGGGTAGGCTACCGGCAACATCAGCTAATCCACCAGCTTTGGAAAAGGGCGTAACTTCTGCTGAGACAAATAGAACTTTCATAAAATATCAGGTCTTTAGCATTACTATTAAACCGGCTTTAGATGACCGTAAGAATCTATGTTCGTCATCCCCAGCGGAGTCGAGGGACAAAAGGCTTGTATAAGGGATATAGAAAAAACTAACATTACGGATAACCTTGGCCGGTTTAATAGCATCCAGAAGATGTCCCTTGGCCTACTTATAATCATTGGAAACATAAATCCTAGTTATCGGTATAGCTCACGCCGCAGAGAATTGGCAGATGATCAGAGTAACCACCCTGGTATTTTCCCTTGCGATGCATTCGATAAGGCCACCCGGCATATTTCCCTTCTTTTTCGATAAGATAGTCCCGTTGCAGTGTGCCACTGCTATTCAAATTCCATTTAAAACGTGATCTATCCATCATTCCATAAGAAATAATTATCTGGTCCAGTACACCCCAGGTCCCTTTATACATCATTGTGCCTGCATGCGGGTCCTCATGGAGTTTCCAGGTTGTGTTGATAAGATCACCAGGAAATGGGTTTGGGGTGAAAGGCCCCGCTCTAAGGACCTGCCGGAGGGAAGGATCATCAGGATAATCGTTAAAATCTCCCAGGATGACAATATCAGATTTTGGATCCTTTGTCAGAATTTCATCAATCCGGATGCGCAAAGTGCTGGCAGCACTCCGTCTCAAGGGATCCGTTTGCTCCTGGCCACCCCATCGTGAGGGCCAGTGATTGATAAATACATAGAGTGGTTTCTGCTTTCCTGAGCCTGGAATGCTAAATTTGGCTTCGATGATATCACGGGTTTTTTCATTACCAGCCAGAAAGATGGGAATGAAATTCGTTTCAAGCAGCACCAGTTTTTGAGGATCATAAAGAAGACCACAATCAATACCCCGCTCATCGGGTGACTCCTGGTGAATGATCTTGAAACCTTGCTTGATAAAGTCCCGGTTCAAACGCCGTAAGACAGTTAAGTTCTCGATTTCTGCCAACCCCAGCAGGGCCAGGTCGTTATTCTCATTTATATCATGAATTACCTTAGCCAGATCATGGAATTTTTTATTCAGGCGCTGGTCTGTCCATGCATAACGACCAGCTGGGGTAAAATCATCATCGTTAATACCGAGTGCATTGGTTGTATCAAACAGGTTCTCAATATTCCAAAAACCGACTTGAAAAGAATTCTGGCCAATGGCATTGGAAATACCACTGACCAGAATAACTAAAATTAGTAAAGCACGCATAGAGAACATTACATTTCTTTTTCTGCCCGTAATAATTTATCCTTTGCAAATAAACCGGCTTCTACAAGATCAGCTGTCAAATAGACAATGCCTTCTTCTTGATGAGGCTCACCATAGACAGAGTGGGCTGATTTCAGGCCCCCAAACCACTTGCGTTTATCTGAAATATAAACCAGATCACCCACATTGGCTTTCATCTCAGCCATATCTGTTGTGGAGAATCGCATCATGTTCTCATCATTCTCAACCAGTTTCCAATTTACCAGGACAGTATTGCCTTCGGCATCATTGGGCTCACTGCCCTTGAATTGCAAACGAGCAATTTTGATAGTACCAGCAGTAAGACCTAAAGTATTCGTTTCTTCGTCATAACGGACAAAATAAGTAACGGTAAGGGGTATCAGAATGATCACGCCAATAGCAGCAACAACTTGAAGTGTTATTCCCATAATTCCGAATAAGACAACAGCAAAAAGTAATATTGTGGCAGCAAGTAATCCATTCATGATCATCTTGCCGTTAGGATTGCTTCTGATCTTTGAAACAAAATTCAACTGCAAACGGGTAGTCAATGCAGCAGCTACGGCAACACCTGAACAAACCAGAGTGTTGTATAATGCGCGAATGTAGGAATATGGATGGTCAACATTCATCTCGATACCATGATCAAATGGGGCAATCAGAATTCCGGGATATCTGGCACCCAGGATCATGAGCGCAACGCCACCAACAAAAGTAGTGATGACTGCTGAAGCCGTAAATCTCTTCCAAAAAACACCCAGGAAAATTCCTACAACAAGTGGGGGAGTCAGAGTGGAATGGAAATATCCATGTGCCTCGTAAACTGTGGGAAAGTTTTTGAAAGCCAGCACAGCTAAAACGCCAAGAATGGTTACAGCAATAGAAGCATAACGGGCAGCGAGTAACTCATTGCGGTCATTTTCTCGAACTGAACTTGATGTTTTCTTGAGAAAGTGCCTGATGGGACGATGGACATCATTGATGTAAATAGCAGCAGTCGCATTAATTAAAGTATCAACCGTACTCATCAGGGCGGCAGTCAATGCAGCCATGATAAAGCCAAACATACCAGGGCTGGCAATAATATTTGCCACTACAACAAAGATTTGATCAGGCGAAACTGAAGGGCTGATAACCTCGGGACTGGTTATGGATATGGCTTTTCCAATCCAGCCAGCATTACCAACTACGATGGCCGAGATAGGCAGTACGAACAGGATATTAATTGCGGCGGCTTTACGACCTTCATTGACATTCTTACAGGCCATGAAGCGCATAATTAGTCCCTGGTTCATGAACAGAAACCCGATAGAGCCAGCGATGGCATCCTGCCAGAATATTCCCACAAAATTGAAATTGGATGGTTGATTGAAATCTGCCATTGGCAATTTCCAGGCTGTGGGAAGCAAATTCCAAAAGACATCAAATCCCCCCAGATATGTGATCCCAAAAAAGAAAAGCAACAGACCTGCAAATAGCAAAATAAAGCCCTGTATTAGGTCGGTAAAAATAACAGCAGTTTGACCACCATAGGTGATGTAGATACCTGTAATAATGGCGATGACAATAATGGCACCCATGAGTGTAATGGGAATGGTCATGCCAAATAGTACAAATTCAGGTGGCAACATAGGTATAACAGCTTTTCCAAGCGTAAGGAATCCAATACCGATATAGCCGATCATATATAATAGTAATAGTATGGTGGCCAGAAATCTTGAAGAAGGACTAAACCTTTTTTCGAAATACTCAGGGATTGAACGTACTTTTGAATATACGATGATTGGCAGCCACCCAAACATGAAGAAGGCAATAAAGAACCAATCATTCAGATAAGTCATGGTTGATGAAATACCATGCTCAAATCCTTTGGCAGAGTATTTTACAAAACTATGACTACCAACTCCAGTGGCAACGATGGACATGGTGATCAACCACCAGGAGAAGCGACGCCCACCAAAGAAAAAATCGGAGGTATTTTTTGTATAACGACTGAAATAGCTACCAAAAAGCATGATAGCTATAAAGTAGACCACCATCACAATCCAGTCTGTGGTCGTTCCAATACTATGGAAGGTCTGCATTTATGCCCTCACAATCTTTTTAAAATTCAAGGTAACTATGATAAAAATTACAACCAAAATCAGTAAGGTATACAGCACGACATAGGGAGATATGATTCCAAGAGCTGCCCAGGTCATTAGCGCGTGCATGGTTAAGTACCAAACAAATCCAAACATTAAGATCCACATCCATTTTTTATGTGAACTGCGCTTCAGGTCAAATGAGCCGGCCTTTAATGTTATAAATATTCCTGCGACAAATAAGATTCCTCCAAGTCCGTATAGGTAAATGAAAGGAAGCCAGGAATGTGAAAATAAGTCCATAATTTCTCCTTAGTATATTGGTAAAACAAAATAATTTAAGTACCAAGCAATCAAACAGAATTCGGTTCAAAAGACATAACCTTACCTCGATTCTACCGATTAAAAGATCCATATCCAAAATAGGCTTTATGAAAGCATACAATGATAACAGAATCGCTCTATTCTGATAGTAATTACAGTCAAATGGAGTTGCCTTATGTACCTCGATGAGATTCCGTTTCAGAGATCCAGGATAATCTACCTACAAAGAGCACTACACCACAATTATTCTTTGTCATGGAGTAGACCCGTCTATAATAGCACGATGCAAAAGACAAGGAAAAAGGTCGCCTTTCATACTCTGGGTTGTAAACTCAATTATGCAGAGACGTCTACCATAGCGAGACAATTTGAGAGTGCTGGTTATGAGAAAATTGATTTTCGTGAATCAGCGGATCTTTACGTGATCAATACCTGTTCGGTAACAGAGAATGCTGATCGTGAATTCAGGAAAATAGTCAATCGGGCTAAACGCCAGGCTCCAAATTCAAAGATCGCAGTGATAGGCTGTTACGCTCAACTCAGACCTGAAGCAATTGTAGAATCCTCTGCAGTTGATCTGGTTTTGGGGGCTCGCGAAAAATTCAATTTGCTGGATCATATTCAATTCGAAGAGGAGGGGGGCAGCCCGCTGGTCATTCAGGACGCTCAAATTGATGAGATTCACGGATGTGTTCCAGCTTATTCAATCGGCGATCGTACCCGCTCTTTTCTGAAGATTCAGGATGGTTGTGATTATCCCTGTACCTACTGTACCATTCCAATGGCCAGGGGCAAAAGTCGGAGTCTCGACCCTGAAATATTGGTTAATCAAGCCCGGCAGATTGCTTCCAAAGGAGTTAAGGAAATCGTGCTCACTGGTGTCAATGTCGGTGATTATCGCTATGGTAAAGACAACGTGCTGCTGGATCTTATTAAAAGACTTGATGATGTACAGGGTATTGAACGCATCCGGATCTCTTCTATCGAACCGAATTTGCTTACAAATGAAATAGTTCAATTCGTAAGTCAATCAACCAGTGTTTTACCTCATTTTCATATCCCTCTGCAATCCGGTTCAGACAAAGTCCTGAGTCTGATGAAACGGCGTTACGGAGCTGCCCTGTTTCAAGATCGGGTCAGGGCTGTGCGGGCTGCCATGCCTAATGCAGGAATCGGAGTTGACGTGATCGTCGGTTTCCCAGGTGAAGGACCTGCAGAATTTGATCAAACTAAGGCACTGTTGGCTGCCCTTGACATCAGTTATTTACATGTATTTACTTATTCAGAGCGACCTGGTACACCTGCCATCAATTTCCCGGGGAAAGTTGAACTACCTGAGCGTAAAAGGCGAAATCGCATTTTGTCTGATTTATCAAAAAACATGACACAGTCATTTTCGCTAAAACAATTGAATCGAACCCAAAAGGTTCTGATTGAGACGCTTCAAAATGGTCAACTCACAGGAATGACTGAGAATTATTTAAAAGTTTATCTTCCTGAAGGGCCGCCAGAACTAATAAATCAAATCGTTGATGTAGAATTGATTACTTATAGAGACCAGCGATTGCATGGTATAATATCAGGGAAATAATCAGCAGCCCACGACTTCAGAGGCTGTGTGAAAATAC
>JAOZSM010000094.1 GCA_029939675.1 Fidelibacterota bacterium | reverse complement strand
ACCAGTGACTCCTTGCATGTCAAGCAAGTACTCTAACCACCTGAGCTAATCGCCCCACTGCTTGTATATTCCAATCAAGAAACACACAAACGCCCAAACCCATCTTTACGATGCGAAAAAGCGTGCGAAAGTAACTGCCCACCTATGCGTGAGCAAGCAGATTTCCCAGCTATTTTTACATTCTTTTCTAAGGAAATAAAGGGCTTAACGAGACACCTATTTCAGGAACTGATCTGCCACTGAAACACTATCTTCAGATACATTTTCAGTTACCTGGGTGGCCATATTCACGGGGCTAAATTCCTTCTGGACCAAATCCATTTCATTTAGAACCCTATCAACAGCCGTAGCCACGTTAGCACGTTGTTGTCTGGCAAAGATGAATAGGGCCATGGCAATTCCAACGATTACAGAAACTACAAAATTCCCACCGACCATCCCCACAGTTTCGAATTGAGATCCGCCGACCATAATGAGTATCAAAAGGGTTCCAATGGAAAAGGAAAGACCGAATACCAGTGAGGCTAGAATTTGAAAAGTAGTATTGAGTGTGTTAATACTATTAACCATCTCCTCTATCTTTTCCCAGTCACGCTCACGCACAGGTAGGGCACTTTGCTCTTTATGCTTACGAAGTATTAGATTTGCTGTAAGATTTAATTCATTCATGCTTTGCTCCTTAGTCTGAATTTTTCATTCCCCCTGAACCCACTTCTCCCAAACTGAGTGGTCTGGATACATCCCCTGGATTCACAATGAGCCTATTTTAATATTTTAGCCTTTAATGCTAATGCACAAGGTGCTTGCTGTCAAGTATTGATAAGGATCCATTTTTTCTTTAGGCTACTCATTGCTTGCAGTCTCAGTTGCCAAGTCCAGGCTAAGACCAGCTTTCATCAGATACCAGGCACCCGAGGGCGTATAGATCAGATAATTCAACAGGTGCAATACGATGGCAAAAGCACGAGCGGCATCATTATCAATATCAAACAACATAAGCGCAGCCAGAACAGCACCATGATAAGTACCGACATAGCCCGGTGCAGCCGGAATTGACAATGATAAAGTGGTAAATATCAGCAGCACAAATGAAACGTCCCATAGCTGTGCCATAGTCAGATCAAAATTGAAAGCGGCCAATCCCAGAATTGTAACCAATAAATAGAGAAACCAGAGCAGCATGGTCTGTGCTATCACATGGAGGGGCTGAGGCATGCGCCAAATGGTTTCCAGTCCTTTAAAGAGAGAGAACAAATGCTCAGCACGCTTTGGGTGACCATCATCTGACATCTTTTGAGACCATCTTTCAACACGTCGCAAGAACCGGTCATGGTTTTTATTCACCCAAAAGCCAAAAGAAATGACAATCACTATGGCACCCAATCCCAGAGCTGAAAGTAATTTTGCAGTTTCAAATGTCGGTACCAGCAATCCATATAGCCCAGCCAGAATGAGAAAGGAAAACATATCCAAGCCGCGCTCTACAACTATGGAGGCTCCTACCCCGCTGACTTTCATACCATGCCGTTTTGAGACAACCACAGCCCGGAGAACTTCACCAAGCTTGAAGGGTAATATGTTATTCCCCATATAGCCCATCATGGTTGCTTCAAACAGGTAAATTCGTTTTAATGTTTTTTGGGGAAGCAATAATATTCTCCAGCGGGCAGCGCGGATAACATTACTGAAAACCAGAATTGCTGCGCCACCGGCCAATATCCAATAATTGATCTGTTTCAAGGCAATCCAAAATGAGTCCCATTCCAGATCTTTGAATGAGTAATAAACCAATCCCAGACTAACTGCAAATGAGATAATAAATTTTAAGGGGTGTTCTTTCACCAAATCAACAATACGCATAATTATTTCCTCAGGTCTGCAATCTGGTAGTGCAGAAAGTCCTGTTGGATATTCGGAACCCCAAAATCATAAAAGTGTGGTTGATATCTTAGTGATATCAGATACTGATTGCCATCGTAGTCAATCAGAATCATTCTTTTTAGATCATCACTATCATCAAGCATAACTGTGAGACTCTCCCAATCAGAGAAATCACCAGCAAATCGAAAATTAAGTTCTCTCAGGCCACCAGCAATAGCTTGCTCTCCTTTAAAACGAGCATTGCTTAAATCACCGCCCACAAAAAGCTGTCTCAATAATGCATCAGGAGTAGCATTCTCATACAAAATCTGCTGTCGGAAATGGTTGATGGTAACCATCTCACTCTCTGTGACAAATATCTCAAGTCCAAAATCAGACAGATCAACTCGAAAATTATGTCCACCTTTGATATCCATTTTGAGAGTGATTGAATCATTTTTACTGGAAAAGCGCCAATCGATAACCTGGGTTATCTCAAGACTGGTAGCTTCCATATTCATAAAATGATCAATGACTTGGGTCAGCTGTTTTGGCGGTGTGGCAGCCAAAACCTGGCTTACAAGCAATAGACCAGCAAAACCTATCTGAAATAAATATCGCATTATTGAAATATGTTTCTGTTTAAAAGTCATCCTAAATACATTTGACAATCCCGTAAATAGTCTCTCTCGCAGAGAACGCAGAGACGCAAAGTGTTGATAATTATGAGCATAGCCCGTGTTTACGTAAATGACTATATTTATTGACGTTAGGATGTTTTTCATGTTCTGTCATATATTTTTTTTGAAGCCGTCACACTTAAACTTCGTGGTTAATGAACCCACCCCTGTCCCCCCAGGAGGGGACTTAGTGCATGTCTTTGCTGATTCTGCTGCAAATGCAGGGTGTCTTTTTGATATATATTCGGCACTATTGTCTTAGTCATCAAGGAGGTCTTCATCAAATGAGGGATTATCCAGGACCTCTGGACCAATCAAGACCTCACGTGCCTTGCTGCCTGTGTTAGGACCGACAACACCAGCACGTTCAAGTTCATCAATCAGCCTACCTGCTCTGGCATAACCAACCCTCAAGCGGCGTTGAATCATACTTACAGAACCCTGTTGATGGAGGACCACCAGACGATAGGCTTCATCAAAAAGGACATCCCGTTCACTATCTGCTGAACTGCCAGCGATGGTTGGATCTGTTTCATCAACAATTCCGGGAAGTAGTTCTTCTTCCGGTTTTGGTTGTTCAACAATATGATCCAGGACTTCCTCTATCTCCTCTAAAGTGACAAATGCATTGTGCAGGCGAACTGGGGCTGGTGCACCTGGTGCCAGGAATAACATATCTCCCCTTCCCAGTAATTTTTCAGCGCCGTTCTGATCCAGAATAGTTCGAGAATCATTCTTCTGAGCTACTTTAAAAGCTATTCGGGTTGGAAAATTGGCTTTAATAACACCTGTGATGACATCTACTGAAGGTCGCTGGGTGGCAATCACCAGATGAATACCAACAGCACGGGCCATTTGTGCCAGACGCGCAATGGGCTCTTCAATCTCTTTACCAGCAGTGATCATCAGGTCAGCAAGCTCATCTACCAGGACAACAATAAAAGGCAATGGGTCGTAGCCTTCCCTGTCCGCCCTTTCATTGTACTGATCGATATTACGAACGGTCTGTTTTGATAAAAGGTTATAGCGCTTTTCCATCTCCAACTCAGCTGAACGCAAAGCATGGATGGCATTTTTAGGCGTTGTAATAACATATTCATCAATTGATTCACTGGTAATGAGATGGTAACCCTGAAGCCGTTTATAGGTAGATAATTCCAGCTTCTTGGGGTCAATCATAATAAATTTGACCTGATCTGGTCTGGCCCGATACAGGATGGAGGAGATGATAGTGTTAATACATACAGATTTACCGGATCCGGTAGCACCAGCAACCAGCAAGTGCGGCATTTTAGCCAGGTCAGCAACAAATATCTCACCAGCAGTGGTTTTGCCCAACGCAATGGTGAGAACTGAGGCTGCTTCTGAGAATTTTGGAGAATTGATACCACTTTTGAAGTACACGATCTCAGGCTCATCATTGGGTAATTCGATTCCAACCGAATTCTTTCCAGGTATTGGAGCAATGATACGCACACTCTGAGCTTCCATAACCCGGGCAATATCATCTGAAAGATTTGCGATTTTGGCAACCCTAATACCGGGACCTGGTTCAACCTCATAACGCGTGATCACGGGACCAGGAGCAATATTGGTGACCCGGCCATCTACCCCAAAGGTCTCCAGGGTCTGGATCAACAACTCTGCTTTATGCAGCAATATTTCTTTCGATTGGCCAGCTGAGATTGGAGGTGGTTCCATGAGAAGATCGACTGAAGGCAGCTTATATTCCCGTTTAGTTACTCGCTCCAGTGTCTCATCATAATCAACTTCATCTTCTACGATGGCAGCTTCAATCTCAATCTCGTTGGGTCTTAGAACGGTCTGTTCAGCCTTCCCAAGATTTTTTGGCAAAGTCTCTTCATGTTGAATCGGTGGTGAATCAGGCTTTTTCTCCGGTTTAGGTGGCGTATGTGGCGTGGGTGCTTTTGGGAAAGCTGAAGCTTCTTCGCGCTGGATGGGGGCTTGGGCGCGGGCTTTGAGATCTTTTGCCTTGGCCCGAAGCTTGGATGATTTATGAAACTTATTCCTTACCTCTGAAAGCTGGTCTTCGATCCACTCATTGAGTTTCCGGAAGGATAATCCTCGCCAGGCCTGTACCATAACCAGACCAAGAGCAAACAAAATCAGTAAAGCTCCTGGAAATCCTAAAAAGTCATTCAGCAACCGGGCCACATTAACTGAGAGATACCCTGCGTGGCGATAGATATCTTCGACGGCCAAGCCGCTTCGACCAGCAATAAGACTAAAAAGGGTGATCAGCACCAGGGAGATACTTAAGCTATAACCAGTGAACCTGAATACGGGTTGAAATTCTTTTTCAGCAAAGATCGTGTAACCCCAAACAGCGATAAGGATCGCAATAACCAGAGACCCCCAGCCAATGAACATTTTAAAGAGAACGTAGGATATAAAAATGCCGATATAGCCCATCCAGTTATGAAAGTGGACACCTGGCATGATGCTTAATTCTTCCGTTGGTTCATGACTTACCAGACTAAGCAGCACAAATAGACCGACCACCATGGTAAGGATACCAACGATCTCCCGGCTTTTTTCTTCCAGCCCAATCCCTTTTTTCTTGGTTGTCATAATCTAGCTGGTCTTTTTCGAGATGAAGGGAGGTTTAACTATTTTGACCGGAAGTCGTCTACCCCGAATATCAATTTGCAGCTCCGTATTTATTTTTTGATAAGGCTTGTCAATATAAGCTAGCCCAATCCCTTTTTTTAAAGTTGGACTCTGCCCACCGCTGGTGACCACGCCAACTTTCTCAGTGTCGGAATAAATTTCGTACCCTTTGCGTGGCAAGCCGCGATCCTGCATTTCAAAAGCGACCAGAAAGCGCTTGACCCCTGTTTCCTTTTGTTGGAGTAGTGCGTCACGACCCAGAAAGTCACCATGGTTAAGGTCCATGGCCCAACTCAAACGGGCTTCCAGGGGTGTGGTTGTTTCATCAATATCATTGCCATACAAACAGTATTTCATTTCCAGACGCAAGGTATCCCGGGCGCCTAAACCAATTGGTCCCAGATCATATTCTTCACCTGCTGCCATGAGGGCTTTCCAAAGCTGTTCAGAACCTGCCGGATCGTGGTACAGTTCATAGCCTAATTCACCGGTGTAGCCTGTTCGAGAAATGATCATTTCAAGTCCATCTACCTGTCCTATACCAAAATGATAGAAAGCTAGATTATCCAGTTTTGCCACGGTGAGTTTCTGCAGAATATTTTTTGATTGCGGTCCTTGCAGGGCTAACAATGCCATCCCGTCAGAACCGTTTTGTAATTCAACATCAAAGTTTTTGGCAATTCCGGAAAGATGCTTAAAATCTTTTTCAAGATTGGAGGCATTCACAACCAGCATAAAGCGATCAGCAAACCGATAGATCAGCAGGTCATCAACAATGCCGCCAGTTTCCAGACACATGCTGGAATATTGAATCTGACCAGTTTCCAGTGAGGCAACATTATTCATGGTTGCATATTCCACAAAATCCAATGCCTGGGAACCGGTTACCCAGAATTCACCCATGTGGGAAACATCAAAAAGACCGGCCTGATTTCGGACACGTTCATGTTCAGCCATAATGCCCTCATACTGGATGGGCATCTCATACCCGGCGAAGGGTACCATTTTAGCGTTTAGAGCTTTGTGGATAGCATTGAAGGCAGTTGGTTTCATATAGGTTACACCTTTACTCAAAATATTCAGCTTTGAATCTAATGGGGATAAGGAGCGGTCAAAATTGAAAATGACATTACGAGCTTACATTTAAGTAAATGTTTCCAAATAGTTTTGCGGGTTAATCACTCTAATCTGATCAATGCCATAGGCATTATTATAGCTGACCGGCAATCATCCCCCTACAAGACATGTTTTGACCTTCTTTCATAGATTAACTCTGCTATATTGAAAAAAAAAGACCAATTATGAACCTTCACATTCGAATCATCCTCAGTATCATAATGACCACTTCTTGTATTTGGTCACAATCTGTTGACTCCACTGCACTTAGTTTTGCCTGGCTGACAGATATTCATGTTGGGACCACCCGCGGAGAGCCAGATCTTCGAGCAACGGTTCATGATATTCGACAATCAGATCTCCTCTCTTTTGCAATTGTATCTGGTGACATCACTGAATTGGATACCGGTCAGAATCTGATCCGAGCCAAAGCCCTGCTGGACAGCATGGAGATCCCCTACCACATCATTCCCGGAAATCATGATACAAAGTGGTCATCATCCGGTGGCGCCTTGTTTGAGCATTTATGGGGAGCTGATCGATTTAACTTTAAAGTTGGTGAATACCGTTTTATCGGGGTTCATCAAGGTCCTGTCCTGCGAATGGGAGACGGTTATATCGACCCTGACGACATTACCTGGGTGAAAAACATTCTCCAATCCCTGCCCAATCCCCGCCAAAAGATATTCATAGTGACGCACTATCCTCTGGATCCATCCGTTGACAATTGGTATGCCCTTATGGATGTAATCAAGCCATTCAACATCCAGGCTGTACTTCACGGACATGGACACGCCAATCGTGTGAGTTCTTATGAAGGTATACCGGGAATTATGAGCAGGTCCAATCTGAGTAGAGGTGCGCAGCCCCAGGGTTATACCCAGGTTCAACTTTATTCAAACCGAGCTGATTTTTATGAGCGAATTCCAGAGGCAGACAGTTTAAATCTATGGCATTCACTACCTCTGGGTGATCTGGATACTAGAGATTCTATTCGCTTGCCCCTTCCTGATTATTCTGGAAATGGTATGAGTAAGGCATCGCTGGTCTGGCAGGTGCCAACGGGATCACTCATCACTTCAGCCCCGGTCCTGTTTAAAGATAAGGTTTATGTGAGCACTACCGGGGGAACTATCCGGGCTTTGGAACTTGTATCTGGTCAGGAAAGTTGGAATTGGCAAGGTGAGGGAGCAATTCATTCTACACCAGCAATTAAATGTAACCGACTGGTCGTTGGTTCGGTTGATTCGACCATTACCTGTTTATCAACTAAAGATGGAAAGCTGAAATGGCAGGTAAAAACGTCGGGACCAGTCCTGGGATCACCGCTCATTCACAAAACTCTGGTTTACATCGGCAGTGGTGATGGTGTTTTTCGCAGTCTGTATCTGCGAAGCGGCAAACTTAAATGGTCTTATTCTCAGATCGAAGGATATATCGAAACCCGACCAATCATTGCCCATGGCAAAATCATGTTTGGCGCCTGGGACGGAGCCTTTTATGCACTTCATGCTAAAACCGGAGAATTACTTTGGAAATGGTCTGACGGTAGATCTGGCCTCTTGTATTCTCCTGCTGCCTGCTGGCCAGTTACAGCCCACGGGAAGGTCTTTGTTGTAGCACCTGATCGAGCCATAACAGCTATCAGTATCGCTGATGGGAAAACAGTCTGGCGTAAGACAGGTCACAAGGTTAGGGAGATGATCGGAATTGCTGAGGATGGTGAGACAATCTTTGCCCGAACCATGCAGGACAGTGTGTTTGCAATCAATAGCGCTGCTAATGAATTTCAATTGAAGTGGAATAAACACGTTGGTTTCGGCTATGACTTCAATGCTGGGGCCATGATTGAGAAAGATGAATGTGTGTATTTTGGCACAAAAGATGGTTGGATCTATAGCTTGGATAGTTCAACGGGAGCTGTTCTATGGAGCTATCGGATTAGTGATGGTCTGGTAAATACGGTAACCCCTATTGACGGAAATATGGTTTTAACTACAGCAGCGGATGGCAAGGTAAGTTTATTGAGGTTTTAAAGCCGCGCAGACGTAGCCGTTGCATGCAACGTCTTTACGTTCAGAAGCAAACTTTGATGAAACTGCAAAAAGTATTTGAGAAACCATAGGATTTACCATAAGTACGTTAAACACAACCACATATCACAAACATATCTAAACTCATAAATATCAATACCCTGCGTCTCTGCGATCTCTGCGAGAGGAACTTTTTGGGTTGGCGTCCACTTTAGATCTTACATCTAGCAGCGATATATTTGCCAATCTCCAAACTGGCGGTGGCGGCTGGTGAGGGGGCGTTCAGCACAAATATTGCATTTTTTCTTTCCAGAAGATGAAAATCATCTATCAGGCTGCCATCCGTACGCAAAGCCTGAGCACGAACACCAGCTGCTCCCCTGACTAAATCTTCTGACTGAATTTCTGGGATCAGTGCCTGGACACTTTTTAAAAAGGCCGCTTTCACAAGGGAACGATACATTTCTTTGCTGCCTTCACCCAGATAGTTAGCAGCCAGCTTCCAAAAACCGGGGAAAGTCAAAGTCTCGAATAGATCACGTCCGTTAACAGTTCCCCAATTATAACCTTCCCTACTAAAGGCCAGAACAGCATTGGGACCAGCATGCACGCTGCCATCGATGAGACGGGTCATGTGGACACCTAGAAAAGGAAATTTGGGATTGGGGACGGGATAGATGAGATTCTTAACCAGATGGCGTTTTTCAGCTTTTACATGCCAGTATTCACCCCGAAAGGGTACAATTTTCATTTCCGGATCAATCCCAGCTACATCCGTTATACGGTCTGCATAAAGTCCGACTGAAGCGATTAGATACTTTGTTTCATAGCTACCCTGTTTGGTTGCTAATGCATATCCCTGTTCAAGCTCTTTTATTCCACTAACCTGACAATCCAGGATGAGATCAACTCCCTGTGTTTCAAGTATTTCCGCATATTTCTGAGCTACGACCTTAAAATCAACAATCCCGGTTGAGGGAACTTTTAATGCGGCAATACAATTGACATGAGGCTCTATCTCGTGTGCTTCATCAGTATCTAACCGACTGATATCCAGCCCATTAGCCTGTGCTCGCTGATGTAATGTTTCCAGTCCGGGAAGCTGGTCACTGGCGGTTGCAACGATCAGTTTGCCGCACCTGTCGCAGGGAATTGAATGTTTCTCGCAGAACTCATACATGGAGCTATTTCCCGCCAAGGCAAACTGAGCCTTTTTACTACCGGGCTTGTAATAGACGCCAGCGTGAATCACACCACTGTTTCGGCCGGATTGATGGGAAGCCCAATCAGCTTCCTTCTCCAATACAGCTAGGCGACAATCAGGATCTTGTTCCTTAAGCGCCAGGGCTGTGGCCAGCCCTACCAATCCCCCACCAATAATTATTTTGTCATAGATCATAGGAATCGTAAACATGCAAATTGTGTGCTATGATTATCTGCTGAGCCAAGGCAGATTTTATATTTGTAAACCTCAATCAGGATTGTTGAGCCAAGGCACGCCTTGTCTCCACCCCAACCTCACAAAAAAAAATAATTATTTTTTTAGGGTTTTCTTGATCAATTGTTCAGTTGTTAAGGTTGAATCAGAGTCCTTGACGATCTGGCGAATTTTGGAATAGACTTCAGAACGGGCGTAGCCCAATGCTTCCAACGCCATAATAGCTTCATCTTCAACGCTGCTGGTTCCCAATATTGTCGTGAGATTGCCGGGTTCATCACTTCCCAACCCTTTCTCAATTTTGGGCTTTAATTCCAAGATGATCCGTTTGGCGGTGGTGGGGCCAATTCCGGGTGTTTTGGCAATAGTTTTGGCATCTTCGGCCAGAATCCAGTTACTGATATCAGCTGGAGAACCACCAGAGAGAATTGCCAGGGCTGCTTTTGGTCCAATCTTAGAGATAGCTATTAGGTTGTAGTAAAATTCACGTTCCGCTTTTTGAGCAAAGCCGAACAGGTCAAAAATGTCTTCCCGGACATGCAGATAGGTATAAACCTTGACCGCTTTGCCCGCTGCCGGTAATTGTTCAAAGGTGCTAAAGGAAACCTTGAGTCGATACCCTATACCACCTGTTTCAATAACAATGTGGTCGGGTTGTTTGCTGACAAGTATACCGGAAATGAATTCGTACATCAAATCCCCAATTGGGCTAATTTATAGTTTAAACCATGACAGATGGCGATGGCCAAGGCGTCTGAAGCATCCATAGTCACTGGATCTTCCTTGAGTTTCAGTAAACGTTTCACCATGAAGAGGACTTGCTGCTTATCAGCTGCACCATTACCCGTGACAGACGATTTCACCTTACGGGCAGCATATTCATGGACATCCAGCTTTGCATGACGACCAGCCACCATGGCAACACCACGAACATGTCCCATTAGCAGAGCGGTCCTGGCGTTTTTACCATAGAAAGCTTCTTCGATTGACAATACATCCGGTTGATACGATTTTATTGTTTCCGTAATACCCTTGTATAACTGAGCAAGTTTATCAGAAAGCGTATCGCTGTTTTTAGTTTTTACTACACCAGAATATATTGGCATAAATCGATTCCCATCATAGTCGATCACGCCGATACCCAGAATACGGAGCCCCGGGTCAATGCCAATGATCCTCAGGGTCTACTCCAGTCCGGCCAGCATTTCATCAGTAAAATTGACACTGGCTGACAGTTTCTGCATATCTTCATGATCATCAAGAATTTCCATGAGGGTCACGACCTTGGGTAGGTCCTCTGGACTTACATCGGTAAAATTATTGGGGATGTGCTGAATTTCGGCAGCTGTAATACTATAACCTGCCTCAGCAACTGTTTCATTTACGGTATTGAGATCAGTGGGAGCTGTAATGATTTCGAAGTAATCGCCTTCGTTGATCAAGTCCTCTGCACCGCCCTCAAGGGCTGCCATCATCAATTCATCTTCATCAACACCCTCACTTTGCACCTGAATAACGCCCTTGGTATCAAACATCCAGGCAACAGCACCGGCATTGGCTAAATTACCACCATGCTTGCTGAGCAAATGTCTGATCTCAGAAACCGTACGATTGCGATTATCTGTGGCAACTTCCATAAATAAAGCAACTCCTCCGGGGGCATAGCCTTCATAGACAATCTCTTCTATGACGACTCCCTCCAGCTCACCAGTTCCCTTTTTAATGGCTCTTTCAACATTGGCCATGGGCATATTGGCACCGCGAGCAGTAGCCATAGCTGTACGGAGTCGCGGGTTGGCAGCTTCATCTCCACCTCCGGTGCGAGCCGCAATAGTTAATTCTTTGGCAACACGGGTAAAAACTCTGCCGCGTGCAGCATCAACAACCGCTTTTTTTCTCTTGATGGTTGACCATTTACTATGACCGGACATAATGTCTCCTATCTCTTCTTGATATTCTCAAAGTAGTCCTCCAGCAGAGAAAGCAGAACGGTGTATTGAGCTTATTCAAACGATGCTAAGTTTTCTCTT
>JAOZSM010000093.1:10547-11806 GCA_029939675.1 Fidelibacterota bacterium | reverse complement strand
AAACCATTGAAATGGTTATAATCATTCTTAAGTGCATAGCAGCCCACGACTTAAGTCGTGGGTTTCTGGTTCAGTTATTTTAAGAAGAACCGTTTCAACGGTTTATTTTCAGACATTAAGGACAGACACTAATTGGTAATATACCATCACACGTAGTATTATTTCCGGGCTTTCCCAGTGATGTGATCAATGGAAATGGAAAACACCCGTGTGTGATCCTGGTTTGCTTCGATGTAGGTGTCTCCGATTTCAAGATGTTCAGGTGAATATTTTGCAACCAGGGCTTGCAGTGATCTGAATTTTTCAGGCCCCAATCGTTCTGTAATACGACCAGAGACAATTACACTTTCATATTCGGTGGAAAATTTATCCGGCAGGATCTTCGTTTTACCGACAACACAAAAAGAGACCTGATTACAATTCTCAAAATTAACAAGCTTGTGTCCCTCAGTGGCAGAATGAAAGTCAACACACCCTTCATGTAGAATATGGCTTACTGGAACACCATAGGGCTGGCCATCTTCTCCAACGGAAGAGATTATGCCGTATTCTCCATCCTCAAGCAGGGCCATGCTGGCTTCTAAAGAAATTCCCCGATCCTGTCGACGCATTGCGTGCTTCAGTTTAATAGCAGAAACTAAGCTTCTGTGATAATCACTTTTTCCATGACATCATCCTGGCGAATACTATTTAACACATCCAGGCCTTCAGTAAGTTTGCCAAAAACGGTGTGACGACCATCCAGGTGGGGCGTGGAGCCGTGGGTAATAAAGAATTGGCTGCCATTGGTGCCAGGTCCCGCATTGGCCATGGAGATAACATTGTCGATATGACGTAAGGGATTATTGTCAAATTCATCATCAAATTGATAACCGGGGCCGCCCATGCCTGTACCGGTAGGATCGCCGCCCTGAATCATGAAATTATCAATTACCCGATGAAATTTTACACCATCGTAATAGCCCTCCCGGGCCAGGAAGACAAAATTATTTACTGTTTTCGGGGCATGATTGGCAGAGAACTCCAGTACCATGCTGCCTTTATTGGTGATGATCTCTGCAGAATAAGCTTTATCGGGGTCGATCTGTAGTTCAGGTGGGGCATTCCATTGTTGTGACATGTTGTTCGCTTCCTTTAGTGGTTAAATAATTTGTTTTACGAGGACAAAATATGCAGGGTAATTGTGAACTCAACCGAATAATACCATGTTCAGTTCCAGGTGCCCCTTTTAAAGTTTGGGTATCATTATCCTTCGAGAG
>JAOZSM010000093.1:3540-10447 GCA_029939675.1 Fidelibacterota bacterium | reverse complement strand
AGGAAGACACTCTTTAGCGTCTTTCTGAGGCTCTCGAGGGGGTGACACACATCTCGCGCAATGTAGAAGCGCTACATGGTTTTTTTGCGGTCAACCAGGCCCATTATGGCGGGTATGATGATAACTGTGGTAAAGAAACATGCTCCAACACCAAAGATGAGCGCAAAGGATAAGCTTGCATATCCCCGAAAGGGTGAAAACATCATTGAGCCAAAAGCCAGCATGGTGGTTAGAGACGTTAGCAGCACGGCTTTTCCTGTGCTGGAAAGCACAATGTTAGCAGAACGTGGACCCTCCTGGCGCCATCGATGAATTACGTGTACACCGTCATCTATACCAATTCCTAGAATTAATGGTAAGGCCATCACATTCATCATGTCCAACTGGAAACCAAAGAGCTGCATCAGCCCGATCATCCAAATAGCTCCTACAGCCAAGGGTAACATGGCAAATAGAGCATCTCGAAAGCTTCTGAAATCTATAAGAAGAATAAGGTACACCAGCACCAACGTCAGGATTGCAGCATTGCGTCCGTCACGAGCAATAATTTCAAAGAGTGCTCGCATAATCACGGGCATACCTGTCGTTCGTTTACTCACAGTCTCTAATTCACCACCGAACTGGTCCAGAAATAGTCGATTTTGCCAAATATTACCAGAGGGCAATACAGTAGTAAGAAAAAGTGACCTATCTTTACTCGCGTAGCGATCCACAATAGACACCGGTAGCGTTTCCAGAGTAAGGGGAGTCGTGTTGGTCATTTTTAAAACACTTGCTGTGAAATAGTCGGCATAACTATCCTGAAAGATGTTGAAGCGCTCTATCAACAGGGCTTCTTCTTGGGTCAGCAGGTCGTAAAGCCGGGTGAAAATGGTATTCGTTGGAGGGGCTTCGATACTTCCAACGATATCTGTGCAGCGGTTAAAAACTTTATCTTGTCCACCTAGAAAAGCCATGGATTGGAATTCCATCAAATTCATTTCCAAACGTTCGATTTCCTGCCGAACAATTGCCAGATCCTCATTGGTCAAGGGTTCTGCCTGAGCCTTAGACATGAGGTTTTTAATCTCAAGGATGTATGGAATTCTGCTTGCTTGTTGTTCAGCTGATGGTAGAAATGTTGAAATATCATCTACGGAAGCCACCGAAGGTAAGTCTTTCGCTTGCGCTGTTACCGCCCGTGATTCCTCAATACTTTCTGAGACTAGATAAGCGAGATCCATGCTCAAGTCAAACTTGTCCTGAATAGTATCCTGTAACATAATACTGGGCAAACCTTCGGCTTCCATATCCATCATGTTGTGGTTAAAAGTGATTTTCTTACCAGAGAAGGCTAGCAGGATGGTAATAATCAGGACTGTTACCAGGCTGATCCAGGGATTGTTCTGTATCAAAGTACCTGCTTTTCCCATGGAGGTGAAGGACAGGTCTTTTGGCTGAGTTTTTTGAGAAAGTCCTTTTTTTACCCTTTGGCGTTCTTGGCGACGTTCTCTTACAACCAGAAAGGTAGGCAAGAGCACAAAAGTTGACACCATAACAGCCAGGAGGCCGATTGCTGTAACCAGGCCGAGTTCACTCATAGCCCGGCTATCCCCGATCATCAGTGCCAGAAAGGCGACAGCGGTAGTTAATGCTCCAGTAGAGACGCCCTTACCACTCTTTTGCAGGCCGGCCAGGGTGGCCTCTTCAAGGGAAAGTCCTTTGGCTCGCATTTCAGTAAAAGTTGAGATGACGTGAATGGAAAAATCTATACCTAGCCCGATTAATATGATCATGAACATGGCCGTCATAATATTTAATACTGGAACAACAACGGCAACTATGCCTGCCGCCCAGATTAAGCCTATAATCAGATTTACTAGAGCCAGGACGGGGGCTAAAGCCATTCTGAAAGCCATGTACAACAGGGCACCAATGGCAAACATGGAGAGCAGCATTGAAAGTTCAAGTCCTTGCGTGCTGTAGTACATTTCATCTCGGCCAACAGCAATGGCACCCGTAAGACCGGCCTGTACATTGGGGTGGGCGGCCAGGACCTCAATCAGGGCTGCTTGAACAGCGTCTGTTCCATCTACAATCATGAAGGCATCCACCATGCTAAAGGTGGGCACCAGATTCATGATCAGGGCCTGTCGGTCGTATGAGAGAAAATATGGTTCACCCAGTAACAGTTTATCCACCGCAGCTTCCGCAGCGGCAGGTTCTATGGTGCCCGTCTCAAGGGTCTGCTCCATTTCACCAAGCCATCCATTAATGCCATTTAAGAAAACCAGAGCACCATCTTCTTCCTCCCGGGAAGAGAGGGATTCTTCCGGTTGGATAAATTCCTTTTCGAAGGAGTTGTTCATGTTGGTGAGAAGACCGGTCAACCCTGGTTCTTGAAAGATATCCTTCATGTTTTTCAGGTCATCTTCCTTCATGAGCATAAAACCGTGCTCGTGCATGAATGCCAGATCGGCTTTATAGTCAATCCTGCGTACATAGACCACAGGATCGGTATCTTTTCCCGGTATGGGCAGCGGTTTTAATAAACGGGGGGCCAGATCTTCGGCGAAAGCCTTTATATCAGATTCAAGCCCCTGCACAACCACCACAATACTGGAAGCAGATTGAAACTCCTCCAGAATACGATCAAATTCAATTGTTCTTGGATCACCCTTGGGAAGCATGTCTGACCATTTTGGGGTCATGGACATTCCGGCCGAAAGCACCAGGGTTATCACAGTAATTAAACCGATGGCCCAAAGCATTAATTTGCTTTTATTTACAGCCCAGTCGGCCAGTGTTTTGATCAAACGATCTCTCATTTTAGATCCTTTCTTGGAAATGGGGAAAAGTCATTACAATAAAAAAAAGCACTCTCGCAGGGGTCGCAGACGCAAAGAATACTTTTAACAAAGACAGTGTGTTGGGATTGAACCCAGAGGTTATTTTGGCAGTAGAAAAACATACTTTGGTATAGGCTGGCGCCTTTGCATGCCCCGAGAAAGCAGGAATCGGAAGGGTCATTAAAAGTTACTCAATAGTCGAAATCTGAGACCCCAGTCCTGGAGTCCAAACTCTGTATCATCAGCGCCCCAGGAATATGTGCCCTGGAATGAAATGTTTGTGTCCTCAAAGATGTTCCAATCTAGTTGGGGACCCAGAGTGCCGCTTCCATCATTAAAGTTGGCAATGGCAATAGTGCTTAAACTGACAAAATCAAAAGTTTGGTGCATGAGATAGGCAAAGGCATAGTCCTGCATGAGGCTGTGGGTTTCCCCTCCCAATCCTTGCAGGAAAGCATCAAAGGTCAGGTCCTCCTGTTTAGCAATCCCATTTTCATTATGTAGTACTTCCAGTAATAAATAAACCGAATTATCAAAAGTGTGATCTGCCCCGACGATGATTTCAAAAAAACTATCATCTCCATCGAGCTCATTATGGGCACCTTCAGCCCAGAGGCCCCATTCGAACAACTCGCCGACAAGACTACCCCCTAAAAGGTTTCTTTTTGTCTCAGCGAGCTGAATATCTACACCCGTGAATGATGTTCGTTCCCAGAAGTATTCGGCAGCTGTCAGTTCAACATCATAACTGCCCAACCCGGTCTTTAGAAAGATTTGTTTGGTGCTGTTATCCCAGGAGTTTTTAGGTAGTAGAACTGTGGTCAGGGTTAGCCGCGAAGCCAGGGGTAATTCGGCTCGAATAGCACTCACACCGGTTTGCTCATAACTGGGATCCATTAAGGTCTTCGTATTGAAAATATCAATGGGATTCCAGGCATACCCGACACCGGGGGAGATTTGTTGTCGCCCTAGAGTTAAATCAAGAAATGGAAAACTGGCTCTCATGTAAGCATTATCCAGGAGCAGGGTATCCGGGATAATGTAAGGCATTTCAGAGACCCATAAACTGTCTGGAAGAAAAGCGGGCTGAAAGATAGGTTTCCAGATGTTTTCCGGAAGAAAGTCCAGCATATTCCAGGTAGTTTGCCCCCAGTATTGTTGAATGTTAAGGTTGGCACCAATTAAAACGTTAGCGTTTGGTCGAGCCTGTACATCCAGGCGAAATTTATTATATCCAAAATTGTAATTGGTGCTGGCAACCTGCATAACATCAGCTTCAGACTCGAAATAACCGTAGAATTCTGGTTCAGCCCATAAAAGCAGGGGCAGAGTCAGTATTAAAGCAGCCAGTCTCATTTTTTGAGACTCCGTTCGCTGAAAAAGTTTTTCGGTGGAGTCCATTTGTAGGTGACTTCCAGGGTTTCCATTTTGGTCCTGGAGCGTTCTTTATGATCAATCATGACCATTTTCAGGGCTGTGGGGAAGCCCTCTATGTTTTGGATATCACTTAAAAGGAGGGTCTTTGAGTTATACTCATGTTCATCGAAGTAGTCGAGTTTAACGGGTGAGTAATCTGATTTGCGGGACCACAACACAATTTTTGGATAAGGTGGGTCCTGTTCAGGAATACCAATCAGTTCGATCTTCCAACAGGTCTCTCCATCAATTGATTCGTCCCCCAGATATTTTGGTATGAATTTGGTGAGAAAAACATCACCCCCGCCCATGTCTTCATAGGTAAAGTCTGAGCCCTGAACTTTCTGTTTTTTAGCGTGGGAGGCGAGCTTGCGAACCCGTTTGGTTCTAGGGAAGTAAGTCCAAATGTCGTCGGCATTGTTCAGGGTCAAAAAGGCCTGGCCCCGAATGGCGGCAGGTTTAGTATAGCGTGTAAGAGAGGATTTTCCCTTGCCGCCCATATAGGATTCGAATTCGAAAGTTCGTGTTTTGCCTGAACTGGTGACAATAGTCTGTGTGCCAGTACTTTTCATGTTCTCAGGGGACATGAGATCGGTTACTGCTCTAATGATTTTGATTGCAAGTTGATCTTGAGCTTGTGCAAAGCTAAAGATCAGAATAAAAACAATAATTAATTTAGTTTTCATGGTTCTAATCCTTTCATAAAACTTTGAATACCTTCGATTAATGCGAGATCGAAGGCTTCCTTATCATCATTTAGCATAAATTGAAAAACGAAACCATCTACAAAGGCGAGGCACAGTGTTGCAACACCATCATAGTTCATTTCGCGAAATTCATGGGCCATAACACCGGCCTTCAAAATGTTAATAACTAGGTCGCGGATTCTGTTAACGCCAGTTGAGAGGGGCACGGAGGTGTGCTCTCCTCGTCGAATGGCCCGGGCACCTTGTGCCCAAATCTCGGTCATGATTAGGACTGAATCACCCATTTCAAAAACCAGCTCGGTGTTCATCCGAATCAGGGTTCGGAGTTTATCATAGGGTCCGAGTTGCATAGAATAGAGCTTTTCCGAGGCATCTATCATGTCGCCCATGATTGTTTCTGTAATAGCGTGAAAAATTTCATCCTTACTGCTAAAGTATTCATATACAGTACCTTTGCCAATACCAGCTTCTACGGCAATGTCGGCTATTTTACCTTTTTCCAGACCATCTCGAGCAAATATCTGAATGGCCGCTCTGATAATGGCGTCCGCTTTGGCAGGATCTTTTTGTAGGGGAGTCATAAGGAGCTTCCTTTTATAGGTTAATGGTGGCAATATATGACCGAACAGTCGGTCAGCCAAGAATTTTTTTATTTTCCCGTTATGTTTCTTGCCCCAACCTCAAAAATAAGAATACCTTGATTCCATTACTGGATAGCCGTTACTTGCGTTGCTAGCCATAAGAAAAACTTAAGGAAAAAAGAAGATCAGCTCTATCAAAAACAAACCCAAAATTGTGATCACCCTTGGACTATCCAGTCTTATTCTGATTGGCTTGCTGTCCTGTTGTCCCGAAGACCCTTACAAAAACTACCTTAACCTGATCATCACCACCGAGCCAAAGTCTTTAGACCCAGCCCTGTCAACCGATATTACAACTGGAATTATAACTGCCCTCATGTATGATAATCTGGTTCAGTTTGGGCTTGGCAGTGAAATTCTGCCCGGGCTGGCTGAATCATGGACCGTCTCTGAAGATGGTCGAGTTTATACATTCAACTTGAGATCAGATGTTAAGTTTTGGAATGGCCAACCCCTTACAAGCGCAGATGTACAATTCTCATTTGAGCGTTTACTTAACCAGGAGACGCGTTCTCCTCAGACCTGGCTGTTAGCGCCAATTCAAGGGTCAAATGAATATATGCAGGGTAATGCAGTTAATGTGAGTGGTATAAGTATAGTATCTGCTACAATAATTAAGCTAAATCTCGATACACCCTTTGCACCTTTCTTGGGGTTTTTAGGCGCTCCGGCAACGGCAATTTTACCTCAACCGAAAACAGACGATGAAAAAATAAACTTTAGGGAAGCGCCCCTGGGGTCAGGACCATGGATCTTTGAAGCGTGGCAGGCAGATCGCCAGATAAGATTTAAGAAAAACGAAAACTACTTCAAAGGGCCAGCAAAACTTGACGGTTTAATTTTAAATAACATGCCAGAAATTCTAACTGCTGCACTGGAATTTGAAGCCGGAAATCTTGATGTAATGGCTATTCCAAACTCAGAATTCAAGTATTGGACCCACAGTTCAGTATGGAAACCATACGTTCACACCCTGGAAGAGCTGGGCTTGTACTATTTGGCCATGAATGTAGACCGAAATCCCTTCAATGATCAGCGGGTCAGACAGGCTGTGACACTGGCTATCGATCGAGAAAAGATCATAAAACGCATCATGCACAATAGTGCATCATTGGCTACAGGCGCTATTCCACCTGGCTTGGCGGGCTTTGATAGTTCCAGGGTGCACATTCCGTACAGCCCGGAAAAGGCCAGAAACCTGCTTAAAGAGGCAGGCTACACTGATGGTTGTGAATTTGATCTTTGGGTGGACCCCGGGGCCGCCATATCTCAAACACTGGAAGCAATTCAGCATTATCTGACAGAGGCTGGTTTT
>JAOZSM010000093.1:0-3440 GCA_029939675.1 Fidelibacterota bacterium | reverse complement strand
GCCAAAAAAATAGATGATATTCTCATCGAAGAAGCGCCTTACGCTTTTATGTGGTATCCGACATCATATACTGTGGTTCAGCCAAATCTCAAGGGTTATGTTCCTCACCTCATGCCCAACGCGAACCGCTACACCTCAGTTTATTTCGAAGAATAGGAAGACAATATGAGTACCATGGATAAACATCCCATTTTGGGACAATTAAATGAGAACGATCGACGTTTACAGGATGTAGACAAAATACAGACCGCGCTAACTGAAAGACGACGGATCATGGATCGAGATGGAAAGCTAACTACCGTTGTTGCCGGATTTATTGGGATCTCTGGTTTATTCTTTATGAAACAACTACCCTTCCTTATTATTCTCGGCCTACTGGTTATTGGATTGCCGGTCTTATGGATACATCTTAGAAAAGAAGCTCGTGAATTCACCCTGTCCGATGAAGAGATTCAGTCAGTCTTGAATTCGAGTAACAACGAATCTTAAACATGCTATTTACAAAGGCTGCAAAGAAAAAGACAGTTCTATAAACCCGGTGTCATTCAGTTGAAATTCCGAGTCAATAAATAATCAGTGCACAAGCACACCTGTCTTTTAAATCGATAGAATATTCTTATACTAAATCATGAATCAGTGGAATTTTAATCAAGGCGTGCCAAGAATGCGTTTCGGTCCCCAAAAAATGGGTGATGGTGTCAAACAGTTACTCATTGTCAACGTTGCTGTTTTCGTCCTTACGCAGATTAGCGGTATGGGATTTTGGGCTGAGTGGTTTGGTTTAAATCCCCACAATGTGATTTTTGGCTTACGAGTTTGGCAACCATTTACTTACATGTTTCTCCATGCCGGCATTTGGCATATCGGAATCAATATGCTCATGCTGTGGATGTTTGGTTCAGAACTGGAAAAGCTCTGGGGGCGTAAAGAGTTCCTCAGATTCTATCTGGTTTCAGGCGCTGGAGCAGGTGTCTTTTCTTTGGTGCCTTACTTTTTGGGTGTTGTCTCTGGTTACCGTGGTGCTATTCCATCCATTATTGGGGCCAGTGGTGCTGTCTATGCAATTTTACTAGCCTACGCGGTCACCTACCCGGATCGCAAAGTGCTGGTGTATATGATTATGCCTGTAAAAGTGAAATATCTCATGCTTTTCATGGGTTTCATGACCTTTTCCTCTATTGGAAATGGTGACGGTATCAGCCATATCACCCATTTAGGTGGGCTGGTAGTAGGCTGGTTCTATCTACGTAGAAATGGACGATACCGCGGTTTGAATATTCCCTGGCGCCAGTGGTTAAGTAAATTTAATAAGATCAAAATTGTTAAGGATGATAGTCCACCACGCACCAAAACTTCTTCAGTGCCTCCACGAAAAGGTGGCTGGCATCGCGTGAAAAATGAAGCCGACTTACGTCATGAAATGGATACTCTACTGGATAAGATCACTCGTGTAGGTTACGAACAACTCAGTAATCAGGAAAAAGAACGACTGCTGGAATTATCATCCCAACTCTCTAAAGATGGTAACCATCGCAATTAGCTAAAAAAAGTAAGATCGAACGTCTTTTCTATTGTCCAACGACCATTTCAAGAATCATCACTACATCATTTACATCCACACTGTAATCTGTATTCAAATCAGCAAGATAGAAGAACACTGCATCTGGTACATCATTAGCCAGGATGCCTTCAACGACCAGGACGATATCAAGGATATTTACTAAAGAATCATCATTTAGATCCCCGGCATCAGGTAGAACTGGGGTAGCAACAGGCTCAAAGAGAATCAGTCCACCACCCTCCTCGTTATCCCAGAGAGTCGCGTCAATGTCATTTAAATTCAAGCCGGGCCAGTAGTTATTCTGGGCTGTTAACTGGTTGGTGGTACTATTCCAGATATTCCAGGTTTGGCCATCGACAGTATTGTTGAAGAAAACATTTAGCCCATCGTCTTCATGATCGAAATTTATTGGATTTCCTAAATTGCAATTAGCGGCATTAATATTGGAAACGCCGTAATAATTCCCAGCTATATAGTTATTGATAATAATCGGGGTAGAATTTTCAAATCCAGCATAGATACCAGCACCGGAGTTCGTATTATTTTCCACAAAATTGGCGACAATGATATTGCCCTCGATGATAGCAGGAGAATTTACCAAAGTAATTCCAGTAAAATTTCTCCGGATAATATTATACCGAATAATTGGAAAGGCCGTGGAGCTCAATGACCAGACTCCCAGACCCTGAGCATGATTATCTTCAATTATATTATTCTCAATAATTTCAGGTGAAGCAGAATCGATAAATAGAGCGGGGTGATTGACATCGTTTGTAGAATTACCAGTAAAGGTATTTCCAATAATTTCCACGTTATCGGTGGCTCTAATCTTAACACCGTAGTCACCACTGTTCATGATCAGACTGTTATGCAAAAAGGATGAATCAGCTCCGTTAAAGGTCACACCGGTTTCAGCGGTGCTGTCAATTAAACAGTCATCGATCTCGGCCGTTCCGCCAAAGACCTTCAAGCCGCTGGTAAGACCATAAAAATCACAACCTGAAAGCACAAGACGTCCTCCAGCCGCAAACAAACCGCCACCGTTTTCCATAGATGCATCAGTCGCTGTCATAAGCCCTTCAACCCGAAGTGTATATTGAGAACCCAGATCTACTACAACATTTGATTGGATAATGAGGGTGTCACCACTTGCCACCAGAACATCTGCGGTAAGTTGATACGGGCTATCTCTTGAACTCCAAAACCCATTGACAGAACCGCTAACTTCAGTTTGGGCAGGTAGATTAATGGCTAACAATATGAATAAAAGGGCGAATCGAGTATACATACTAAGTTTCCTCATTTTGGAGGAAGTTAATTTCCCCAGGCTTCTTTGAATCATTCAAAGGGATAATATTTTGAGCACGAAACACTACTTTTCCTGGAAAAGATTGATAAGGATTCGTCCTATAAAAAGATAAATGACCAGGATAGTTAGAGATCCCACCACAATGCCGTCATTGATGATGGATTCTATACCATACTGATAGTGATACAGCCCGCCTGCGATAATGAGGTTGAGCAGGGCATAGACCAAGTTTCCGACTGCACTAAAACCGAAGGCACTTAAAAAGCGCAATCTTATTATTCCAAAGAGCAGATGGGGCATGGCATTCATAAAAAAAAGGCCGGTCAAAAAATCCAACCAAGTGAAGTTCATACAATATTCTCCATGATTTTAGAGTTGACTAGCCAGGTACTGTATAACCTGAATATTGACGAAGCCGCTAAAAGTATTGGAGAAATAATGGAATACGCCACAACACCATTAAAAACAACCACACACATCAATACGGGCTATGTCTTTATTTAAGAATACTTTGCCTCTGCGAGAGGGACTTTTTGCGGGATCGTCATAATTGAGTAATAATAACCCGCA
>JAOZSM010000317.1 GCA_029939675.1 Fidelibacterota bacterium | reverse complement strand
AAGTCGTGGACTGCTATGCACTTAAGGATGATTGTAACCATTTCAATGGTTTCCTATATTTTTGGAAACAGCAACTTTATGGACAGACACTAATTATCACGATCAACCCTAAAAATATTTTATGGTACTCAAACTTAATGGCAGTTGCTCTTTCAAACAAACTCAGCTGAACCCTACACGAACAACAGTCTAATTCAATTGGACACCTCCAATATTTCATTATATTTACAATGCTTATGGTAAATTGACATAGTGAATCTAAGGCATTTATGAATATTGACAAAACAGATGAAAAAATTCTATCCATTCTTCAAAAGACGGGTCGACTCTCAAACGCAGAATTAGCTCGGCAGATCAATCTATCGCCGCCACCAACCCTGGAACGCGTTAAAAAGCTGGAACGCAATGGCGTCATTCAGAATTATGTCGCCCTGGTTAATCCAACAGAGCTTGGCCTGACTTGCTTCACTTACGTTGAGGTTACGCTGGTGCGACATGGTCGCGAAGGTGTCGAACGTTTCATGAACGCCATTACCAAACTGGATGAGGTTATGGAGTGTCACCATATTACCGGCGGGGCTGATTTCCTCCTGAAGGTGGCCAGTCGAGATATACCGGATTATGAAAATTTTGTATTGCATAAACTGACCGCTTTACCTGAAGTGCAGCATCTAAAAACTATGGTGGTACTTTCAACCCTGAAGCATGAGACCTGTCTCCCAATGCTCACCAGCAAGACATCCGGAAACAATTAGAGCTATTCTTTGACGATGATTAAACACCGGATAGCCCTGATTGGATTTGGAACAGTAGCCCAGGGCTTATGTCATATTCTTCACGAGAAACGAACCGAACTACTGGAACAACAGGCCTTCGATTTTGAGATTGTCGCAAGTCATGGGAACTGACAACGCCATAACTTTTTCCACGGATCTGCTTGGCGATGTGACCATCATGGGTCCCGGCGCAGGCAGCATAGAAACCGGTTATTCAATTTTATCAGATCTTTTAACAATTAATAAAGGGGTTTTATCATGAGTTTAGATTTAAAAGGCAAAGGCATCAATACACGCGTTACCCATGCAGGAGAGAATCCTGATTCTGTTCACGGCAGTGTTGGTGTACCAATTTACCAGACTTCCACATTCAAGTTCCGTGATGCGGATCACGGTGCACGTTGCTTTAGTGGGGATGAAAAAGGCTATATTTACACCCGCATCGGCAACCCCACTATTAACACTTTTGAAGAAGCAGTTACCGAACTAGAACATGGGTTTGGTGGTATCGCAACAGCCTCTGGAATGGCCGCTGTAACAGCGGCTTACATGACCTATCTAGGTGCCGGTTCGCACATGGTGGGAACAGATGCCGTTTATGGTTCTTCCAGGATGGTTATGGAAAACGATTTCAGTCGCTTTGGTGCGGAGTATTCATTTGTGGATACGGCCAACCTTGATGAAGTCCGTAAAGCCATGCGTCCAAACACAAAACTGCTCTACATTGAGACACCGGCAAATCCCACCATTAAACTGACTGATATAGCAGCCTGCGCTGAGATCGCCCACGAACATGGTGCCGTCCTGGTGGTTGATAATACCTTCATGAGTCCCATCCTGCAAAATCCGCTGACGCTGGGTGCCGATATAGTTCTTCACAGTATCACAAAATTTATCAATGGACATACTGACGTTGTTGGTGGTGTTCTTATCGCAAAAACCGAGGAAGAGTTTAATCGTCTGAAAGCAGTGATCAACAATACTGGCGGCACCATGGATCCTCACCAAAGCTGGCTGGTACTACGAGGGATGAGAACCTTATCCTTACGCGTTCAGCGGGGTGAAGAGAATGCTCAAAAACTGGCTGAATACCTGGAAGCTCACTCAAAAATTGAATGGGTACGCTATCCCGGTTTGCAGTCACACCCACAGCATGACCTGGCAAAGCGCCAGATGAAGGGTTTTGGCTCCATGATCAGTTTTGGCGTTGTTGGCGGTGTCGAAAGTGGAAAAACTGTGCTGAATAATGTTAAAATCCCCCAGCTGGCTGTTTCGCTGGGTGGCTATGAGTCATTAATTCAACATCCCGCCTCTATGACCCATCATAATATCCCTGAGGCAGAACGTATTGAAGCCGGTATTACCGATGGACTCATGCGTCTGTCTGTTGGCACCGAGGATGTAGAAGATCTTCAAGCTGACCTGGAACAGGCTTTAGCGCTGATCTAAGAAAACACATTTTTCACAAGCGTGTCTTTGGAAATCCCTGGTGAAAATTCACCGGGGATTTTTTCGTTTTAGTGCATTAAAAATTTTTGCCCTCAATAGCTTTGCTCAAGAACATTGATCTCAATGTTTCCCAGGACTGGAATCAGGTTTGTCAGATTTTCAAAATCACCTTCCAGCAAAGCAATATGAGTTACATCTGCCGGAAACTGATTTAAACTGGGATCGACATCAACCCAGGTACCATTAATAGCCACCACAGGCCAGGCGTGGAATAAAAAGCGTCCATGGAGGTAGACCAAGCCAATATGCACTTTCGTTGGAATACCAGCCGCACGACTTAGGGCGGTGTAAAGGGTTGTGTGTTCTGTGCAATCACCAACTCCTGTATTTAAAATATCAACTGCTCCGGAAATACTGGCCACCGGTCGTTTTTCCAGATATTCAAAAACCCATCTGGTAAGCGTCTGGCTAACCTGGCTGGGGTCAGTCTCATTTTTCAGGATCTTTTGAGCCTGATCCCGGATTCGCTGGTGCTCACTTTGAATCATATCAGAGGGCTTCAAATGCTGTTCCATTGTTTCGGAATCAACCGATGTAGGAGCCTGCGTCAATTGAAGCCGAAAAGGATCCATATTTAAAGTCTTTTGCCGTTCAGACGCTAACTCTAATAGTCCTTCAGCTGGAATGCCGCTGATTTCCAGAATTATTTCAGACAATTTTTGGGGCTTGTAGATGGGATGGCTTGGAATAATTGCAAATCCGTTTAACAGATCAACCTCGGCTGATTCAGTCCTGGCTAAAGCTAATTCCGGCGTAGTTCGTTCCATGGTCATACCCATGATCGTTTCTTCTTTATAGGTGATCCCATTGTCATCCAACCACATGATTGATGGAATGCCCTT
>JAOZSM010000316.1 GCA_029939675.1 Fidelibacterota bacterium | reverse complement strand
GCCGAGTCAACGGAGGCAAAAGCAGTCATTACAATCACGATAGTTTCTTCATTTATGGCTTTAATACGACGGTTTAATTCAAGACCATCCATACCAGGTAGTTTGATATCCACCAGAATAATATGAAATTCGAAAGCTTCAATTTTCTTTAGGGCTATCTTAGCATCCTCAGCGGTGTCAACAGAGTAGCCATCCTCAATGAACCAGTTAGATAGTGAGTCCCGTACGGAGAGTTCATCATCAACGATTAAAATTGAGAGATTCTTATTCATCTATCGCCATCCTGTCTGTGATTTCAAATACAAATTTAATAGTTGTTCCCAAGCCCTGAACAGAGTCAACAAAGACTTTTGCACCATGTTGCTCTAGAATACCATAAGTAACAGCAAGTCCCAAACCAATTCCAGACATTTCCTTTTTCCGTGAAAAGAAGGGTTCAAAAATATGATCCAGGTCTTCTGCTGGGATGCCTATCCCGCTATCCTTGATTTCAATAGCAATATGCTCACTATCGGGATTATAACTTCGATAGCTAACCTGGTTCTCCCCGTCTCCAAAGCTGGCTTCCAGCGCATTGGTCAGAACTGCAAGACAAGCCTGAATAATTTGATTGCCGTTGGCTAGGATCTGATCATGAGTAGCTGAGAAATTTGCAACCAGAGGAACATTTGAAATATGAAATTTATGTTGGATCAGATGTTCTGTCTCGGCGAGCACTGAGTTTAAGTGCAGTAACTCAAACTTAGGACTGCGGTCTCTTGAGAAATTCAGTAAACCTTTAACGATGTTACCGCACCGGGTTGTCTCTGATTGAATCATATCCAGGTGTTTCAGAATGTTTGCCCGCTTTTCTTCTGTAATGTCTGGGGCTTTAAGCATACGGGAGACCAGCTTGGCATAAGTCAGCACACCTGCCAGAGGATTGTTGATCTCATGGGCGACGGATGATGAAAGTCTTCCCAGAGAGGCCAGACGCTCGATCTGATAAATTTCACTTTGGGTGCGTTCAAGATCTTCAGTTTTCTCGAGAACCTTCCTCTCCAGATCATTTGACCATTTTTGAAGTTCCCGGTTGCTGTTGGCAATGGACTCCAGCATTTTATTAAAAGCATGTTCCACTTGTCTGATATCCCATAAGTCTGAAGAAGCTACATCCAATCGCAAGTTCATATTCCCCTGTCTAACTTCTTTGCTTGCTTCCACAATACGGCTTAAGGGTATATGAATTTGACGGTGGGCAAAAACCAGCAAAACTATCGTAAAGAGAATAAAGAAGATAATAACAGTAATAAAATAATTTATAATGGTTCGATTGAGGGCTGAGTCCATTTCCGCCAACGGAAGTTCGATAGCCACAAATCCCAGCAGACGCTGTTCAGATTCACTGTTATGGCAACTTCCAGTTGAACAACCTCCCGAATTCTGGATGGGTGTTAAGATCACCAGTTCTCGGCCGTTCTCGATCTTTCTATCAAAAATACAAGCGCCTTTTTCGATCCAGAAGCTAGTATCAACAGCTGAATGACAGGTAGTACAAACAAATTCATTGGGCTTGTTATATCCCGGGTGATCTATACTGCGGCTGGCATCATGCCGTACCTGACCATCAGCATCATAGACGCTGATATTTTCAATACCAGGGCCTTCACTCAAATAGTCAATGGTGTGCTCCAATTCGGCGTGGTCATCGGTCATCATCGTATTTTTTAAGGTTCTATCCACCAGGTGGGCGACCCGTTCACCACAACGTGAGGTTACTTTTTCCAGATAATTGTTGGAAACCGAAAATATGAGGAGGGCTAAAAATAAAAAGAATATTAAAGAACTTGATAATATCAACAAAACGATACGGTTGTACAATAATGGGGGCTGTGAAAATATTTGTCGAATCCTGGATACCATTATTGACCTCTCTTACTCATGCAAAGACACTGAAAGCAACCTTTGCATGAACCTGCAAAAGATAACTGTACAGCCCCGTAAAGTTATGGCTGTGTAATGTGCACACAATATGCCAGCTAATGAATTGTGACTAAATTTACTGTAAGATTATTTAACAGTGCGATGAAAGTTTGTTTTTCCAGGATCAACCGTTCTGCCTCAGGTTCTCCATATTCCAGCATACTGGATGGAGAGGAGGAGTGTTTTGAATAACCTGAATTGACCATTTGATATATTTTATCACAGTCTTGCCGTACATGATTAGTGTATTCATGTTTGGTCAATGACTCGATAGATTTAAGATCATCCTGATTAACCTCCAACGCTAGAAACCATTTGTCTTCAGCCGGAATCTCGCGTAGTTCACTTAGGATAAGTCGTTTATCATCCAAATTAGGGTTATGTTTTATGACGCGACCCTCCAGTGGCATTTTCAGGTAGACAATACCATTCGGTATAATAATCCAGGCGAAACAACTGCCTCTTTGTAAATGAGTTCCTGGATCTGTTAAGATAATTCCCTTGGGGGGGCAAACCATTTTCCAGAGGAGATCGTCCATGCCCACCAACATCTGATTCTTTGAAATGTGTTTAAACCAAAAATGCCCAGGCAAATATTGATAGCCTGGTTGAAAAGTTACTTTCTCAATTTTTGGTTTTTGGAAGGTGATATACTTTGGATAGTCGGCTGATTCACGGGGTTGGTGGCACCCCTGTGTCATTTGTAGGTAAAAATCGCATTTCTCGCAATTTAGATTGAGCGGGCAGAGTTGATATTCAACTGCACCAGCCTCCATCCAGATACATTTTTGAGCTTTTGATCCCATGTAACACCCGCTGATTATTTAGTAACATGAGGAAATTAGATGCATAATAATGCTCCCCTCCAAAACCGGATAAGGCTTGGAGGGGATATATGCATATTTTAGCTGACTTTTACAGCGTCAATAAACTCCACCTGAAATTCTATCCAGATATCGGCAGATAAATTTGATAGTAGCTGATTATCAATTTCTCCACCATCCTGTAGCAGAACAGGTTGTAAATCGGAGCTGTATTTGTGATTGGTAAAGGCCATAAAATCGCGGAGACGTCCAAATTCCTGGCTGATCCATTCCTTGGCTGGTTTACCCATGAGCATAAAGCGTCGATCTTGATCCCAATGATCCGGGGTTATTTTAAGCAACCAGTTATTGGT
>JAOZSM010000092.1 GCA_029939675.1 Fidelibacterota bacterium | reverse complement strand
ATTATGCTTTAATGGATGATAGAGCTGAATAATTTGTTCGGCACAAAATTTGTTATAGTTTATTATAAAATATTTGGAGAAATAATAATATGCGTATCATCTTTTTAGGACCTCCCGGAGCAGGAAAAGGAACTCAAGCCAAACTGATTGTTAAAGATTATCACATCCGTCAATTATCCACAGGTGATCTGTTACGTGAGCACCGAAAACTGGGAACTGAGTTGGGCTCAAAAGCTCAGACCTACATGGATGCGGGTAACCTGGTTCCAGACTCAGTTATTTTGGGAATGGTGGGCGAAGAATTCAATAAGCCTGATTTGGCGCCCGGTTATATCCTTGATGGATTCCCTCGGACCTGTCCCCAGGCTGAAGGACTTGACCAACTGCTGCAGAATACCAACCAAAAGCTGGATCATGTTCTCGTATTGGAAGTGCCCGATTCAGAACTGATCCGTCGTTTAACAGCTCGCCGGAGCTGCCCTGAATGTGGACACATCTATAACCTGATCTTTAATCCACCCAAGACTGCCGGTATTTGCGATCATGATGGAATAGAATTAATCCATCGATCAGATGACACAGAAGCCACAGTTCTAAACCGCCTTAAAGTTTATCAAGAATTAACCAAGCCATTGGTGAATCACTATGAGCCTCAGGGATTGGTAAGACACATTGATGGAACAGGTGGCGTAGCGGAAATTTATCAGCGTATCCTAAATGCCGTAAAATAAAATGCTTGTCCTCGGTATTACCGGCAATATAGGCTCTGGTAAAAGTACCGTTAGCAACCGACTTGCCGAGTTGGGAGCCACTGTCTCTCACTCAGATGACTTGGCAAAAGAGATTCTCCAAAACGATGCGGGAATTCTCAGGCAACTAGCCCAACGTTTTGGCTCAACTATCCTGGATGAAGCTGGCCAACTCCAGCGTCATATCCTCGCCGAAAAAGCTTTTGCTACTCGTGAAGATCAACAATTTCTCAATCAGCTTATTCACCCACAAGTTAGAAAGGCAACTCTAGCCCGGATGGAAACTGCCAGGCAGTCAAACGAACTACTGTTTATCATTGATGCGCCTCTATTGTTTGAAGCCGGGGTTGACCAGATTACCGATAAGGTGCTTGTGGTCACTGCAGATAATGTTTACCGTCAGGATCGCATTAAGAAACGTAGTCAGATCAGCGCTGAAGATTTCCAACGGCGAGATGGTCTACAATTATCGATTGAGGATAAGATCAATCGTGCTGATTATGTAATTTACAACAATGGAAGTTTAAGTGAATTACTGGTGCAGGTCGATATGCTCTATGAGAAACTTAAGCTTTGAGCAGAGCATGTAGCTGTAGGGCGAACTTATCTGTCATCCCGGCAACCCAGTCACAGACATGGCGCATCTGGATCGTTTCATCCCTTTCTTCAACCACGCCACGAGGTAGTGCCAAAGCCGCATGTACTGGTCTCTTACCTAAAACAACATCTCGATAGTAAATAAAAAGCGCTCCCAATATAGCCACGCCTGCAGTTTCTGGAATCTTCACATAATCCGAATTATAGATCAGGGCATAATTCAAAGCTCGCAATGCTTGAAGCTCAGCCTTTGCTGGTTCTGCCAGATCCAAGGTCAAGGAATAACGCGGAATATTGAGATAGGGGTGTTCCACAGGAACCAGTGTTACCGAAGTAATCCAACGCCCAATGACTCCTGCTATAAAACGTGACATGGGGAACTGTCCCTTGAGTACCAGATCCAGATCATTTTTCAAGCTATCACTAACGGCTGGAAATTTAATCGTCCAAAACTCCTGTACCTGTTCCGGACTTAAAACGCTCTGTTTGACACCATCAAACAGATCAGAGGTTGTGTAGGCAATGTCATCGGCCAGATCCATGATGGCACATTCAATGGACCTGATCTGAACACCTGTCTGGCTTGATTGATCCAGGTCATTGTTCATATGGACCCAGGATCGTGTTTCTGTCTGCTCTGGATAAAGAAACTTAGCCCCATTTTTCGTATTTGATTTCCCAACGATCTTATATTTCAGGATACTATCCAGCAGGGCTCGCGTAGGTTGCATGCCCCCCTTACCAATTCCTCGACGATCTCCCCGAACAATATCAGTCAGAATGCGCAGCGATTGGGCGTTCCCCTCAAATCCGCCCCAGGGATCCATGAGTTCATTCAACCGGGATTCACCTTTATGCCCAATAGGTGGATTACCCAGATCATGTGCCAGACAGGCTGCCTCCACCAATGCATCATCAATCTGGTAATTTGGGTTAAGCAATTCTGAAGTTCGATTAAGATAGTTGACCAGGGAGCGACCAACCTGGGCCACCTCGATGGAATGCGTCAAGCGGGTTCGGTACTGATCTGATTGACCTGTGACATAAACCTGAGTTTTTCCCTGTAAACGACGGAAAGCTGTTGAATGAATGACGCGATCGCGATCAATCTCAAACGGACTGCGATATTCATTTTCAGTAAGGTGTCGCTCCCCCAGAGTTTCGAAGTCCCAGTCAGTGTAGAATGTATTTTTAAAATTCATTGGGGCAACTTAGCCAAGAATCTATCAGCTGACAATGGATTAGAATAAGTCGGAAAATGACATGGCCACCCCTAACGTGCTTGCAGGGGTGGCCATCTTTAAACCTTGCGTACTATTTCAGTAAAAGAACCTTGGCACTCTGTTGAACCGACCCAGCCTGAAATATTACCAGATACACGCCGGCTTCCAAAGCTCGACCGTGGTGGTCTTCAGCAACCCATCTGACTGAATGATAGCCTCCATCCAATCTCGATTCTACCAGCTTATTTACCAAACGACCATTAACATCATAGATATTTACTACGACATCAGAAGCTTCAGGAAGTTCAAATTGGATAGTCGTCTCTGGATTGAAGGGGTTGGGATAGCTGCCAACCAAACGATACTCAACAGGGAGGCTATTGGGGGAATCAGTATCCAGATAATCGGGGCTGATAGCTATTGACGGATCACTCTCATTATCATGAATATCCACGGCTGTTACCCGATAGAAGAAGACCGTCGATCCATCAACACTGGCATCGATAAACACCGGCTGGTCTGTTGTGCCGATTGGTTGAATAGCTTCAAAATCCGCTGCTGTTCCCCGATATACAGAATAGTGACTGAGGTCTTCTTCAGCTACTATGCCCCATTGCATTGTTACGCCAGTACCAGCTGTGTACTCAGCCACAAGCCCCTGAACACCAGGTGGGCTGATATTGTCAATTGAGTAGCCGGAGAAAAGGTCGGAAACAAAGAATTCGGTAGGATCAATTGTATGGGCAGTTACGACAAAAGTACTCCAGTAATCTTCCCCATCTGCAGAATCCACAAAGGTATGCGCCAGAAAAATGTAGGCACTATCCTGAACTGCTGGGACACTCCCCAGAGAGATCCAGACAGAATCAGGATTCAACTCCCAGACCCCATAGGAGGTGATCATTCCCATTTGATCATAAGAATCTGCATTCCAACTTAAATAGACCCAACCACCCTGATCTTCCGGGACATCCATAACAGCAGTTATGGCAACATCACCGAAATAGAGCTCCAGGGTAAATGAGAATTCTCCAGCACGAACATATTCACCATCCGCAGTCGTCTGATCAATGATAAAGTAGTACTCAGTGTCAGCATCCAAGCCGGATACAGTGACTGAATGCTGCGTTACATAATCACCATTCTCAAACGCTTCAATGGGATAATTCTCATGTTCAGTTCCCAGAAAAGCCATCCCTGTGGCCGGCAGACTGGTCTCCCAGGTGATCTCAACCGTTTCCAGATCAATAGTAAATACGTGAACATTCTCTACCATGAGGTCCACTGGCTCAACCAGATCGTAGTTGATTGAAATCTCTGTAAGCGTCGGGAATACATCTGGAACGACACTCCAAAGGTGTGCCTGGTAGCGAATGTGGTTTTCTTGGATAAACAGCAGCTCTTCAGGCTCTAAATAGTGCCACAAGCTGTCTGCTGACCATTCATCCTCATCAGCTCTGCTCTGGCCAAAGATTTCGATTCCGGTTCCAGTTGGAATCTGGGTCTGCCAATCAAAATTTGTCCAGCCGCTCTGTAGTCCAAGATTGAAATCAGAAGAACGGAGAAATCCGGCGCGTAGTTGGGCAATGCGGACACCATCTTCATAAAGCCAGGCAGCTCTGGAATCACCTGCTTGATTATAATTCGTGGAACAATAGAGGTGCCCGTTGTAAAGGGAAAAACCATCCGGATTAGTTTCACCCGTTGGAAGATTAAAATAAGCGATCCAGGAACTGCCATCATAACGGTAAACGGTTCCAGAAGGTCTGGAGCCATAATAGAGATAGGTATCATCAGCAAGAATATCACTGACCCCACCTCCTGAAAACAGAGTGTTAAATGTTGTACCATCCCATTTAGAGAGAGTCCCACTGTCATAGTTTGAATTTTGTGAACCGATATAAAGCTCACCGGCATATTCAATCATGCGCACAATAGTCATACCAGAAACACCAATAGCAGACCATGAGCCCCCAACCAGGCGGTAAATATCACCACTCCAGTGGGTTCCGATATAAAGTTCACTACCATAATAAGCTATTGAAGTAATCGCTTGTTCAATGTTCGAGGCAACTTGAGTCCAGGCCGTACCAGTATATTCATATATTTGACCACCGGAGCTACTACCGGTCCAGATGGTCCCTGATATATACAAAGTACCGTTCAAATACTCGATAGCACGCGGGCTAAAATCATCTGAAAGTCCTGCTTTTGTTACAAGTGACCATCCGGGGTACCTGAAGCCATAATCATTTTCGCTGCCATCATAACGCATGATATTGACACCATCGGACACTACGATGGCATCATCTGTGACGGCTCCGTAACGCCAACTCAGGTTTCCCCAGGCTAGTGTTGGTGTATTTGTATCATTGGCATCCAGTACGAAGGTGCTGTTGTGGCTCATGGGCACATATAATTTATTTTGAAAGACCAGTGTATTTTCAGTATAGGGTTGATAGGACGGATCCACACTCAGGTCACCGGGAACATTTACAAAGTCCGCGCCCAATGACATATCGAACATGGTACTGGTTTCGCTAGTAAAATCATTCGATCCGGCACCACCTGACCAATCGGTCTGGACGATGGTTTCCCCAGCCAGTAAGCTTGCAAACAATATTAAAGTGAATGATAATAACGTCGATTTCCTTAGATACATTTTTTACCCCTTTTCCAATTTATTTGACCATAATAAGCTGCAATTATCAAACCACCTAACTGTGTTACATAATTATTTTCTGATAAGGTGAAATAAGTCACATACTGACAAAGTGTCATGCTAACCTTCGCACTTCGACTTGGGTCTACACATATCCAGCGTTGCTTTCAGCTCTGCCGCAATAAATCGGCTACGCCCCCACAAGCCGCTCAGTGTGACTGCTCAGACAGGCTGGCTCAGCAAGAGGAGAAATAGCAGTTTAGCGTTTCCTCGCTCTGGGGTGAAAACTGCTGTGTACTTCCTTCAAGTAGGTGCTATCCAAATGGGTGTATATCTGGGTAGTGGAAATATCTACATGTCCCAGCATTTCCTGAACCATGCGGAGATCAGCACCTCCTTCAAGCAGATGGGTAGCGAAGGAATGTCGAAAGGTATGGGGACTGACTGGTTTTTTTAATCCTGCTTTTTTAGCAAGTTTTTTCAAAATAAACCAAATACCTTTGCGCTGGAGCGGTTTCCCCCGGTTATTCAAAAAAATAATCCCCTCATTGAAATGCCTTTTTTGTAATGAGGGTCGGCCATGTTCAAAATATTCAATTAACCATTTCTTGGCCTCACCACCCAGGGGCACAACCCGTTCCTTATTGCCCTTTCCACGTACCAGAACCAGATCTTCATCCATGAGCACTTGTTCCATGGTTAGATCACAAACTTCCGAAACCCGCATTCCACCAGCATACATCAGTTCGAAAAGAGCTCGATCACGCAACCCCAGTGGTGATTCTGTATCCACAGCCTCCAATAGCATTTCAATATCCTCAATATTCAGTATCTTGGGTAAGCTGGCTGGCAACCGGGGAGAATCAAGGAATTGAGTGGGATCCTTTTCCAGATACCCTTCCATAACTAAAAATTTGTAATAAGCGCGTAGTGATGAAAAATGGCGGGCCACGCTAGTTTCAGCCATGTGGCGTTGCTTTAGGTCCTGGGCATATTGAGTTAAGGTCTGATGATCCACTTTCCCGGGTTCATTGATGTCCCGTGAGAACAGAAATTTCCAGAAATCATCCAGATCATCCATATAGGCCTGTTGGGTATTTTTTGCCAGATTACGTTCAACCCGTAAATAATTAAGGAAGTCCTGGAAATAATTTTCGGCTCGAGGCATGCGGGAATATAATTGACGGAAGTTTTCCAATCACATTTATAAAGTATTGAGAAATAATATTATAAGGTGTGATGTGACCTATGGAGCTTGTGCAATACCATGAATAACAATAACTTATCAATCGCCCCACGCTTCAGCGTGGGGATTCTGAATCTCCAAGGGAATAGGGCTTTAGCCCAAGATGTATTGGCACATAGTTGGGCTAAAGCCCGTATATTATTATGTTTATCTAATCCCCAGACTGAAGAGGCTGTGTAAAAATGGAATTGATCAGTGGTGAATAGCGGTAGCGAATTGCTCCATGAGGTGTGATTTTGAGACATCTTCCAGGATATTTCCGGTAACAATAAATGATGCTCCTGCGACTACCAGGTCCTTTGCGGTTTCAGGTGAGTGAATGCCACCACCTACAATCACCGGCACACTGGTGTAGTTGCATACAGCCCTTACCATTTCTGGAGACACTGAGTATTTGGCACCGCTGCCAGCTTCCAGATAGATAAATTTGAAGCCTAGATATTCAGCTGCCAGGGCATGAGCCACTGCAATTTCTGCCTTTTCTCTGGGTATTGGTGTTGAGCCGCTCATGAATTCTGCTGTTGTAACCCGGCCACTCTCGATGAGCATATAAGCAGTAGAAATAGGCTCTATTCCCAGTTCACGAATAATTGGTGCAGCTTGCACCTGATCACTAATCAGATATTGCGGATTACGGCCACTTATGACCGAAAGAAAAAAGACTGCATCAACATGAGGAGTCAGATGGTTCACGTTACCAGGAAACAAGATTACCGGAAGCGTCGCTATTTCCCGAATGCGTTGTATTTTTTGGTGAGCACCATCTCCAATAATGAGTGAACTACCCACCATTATAGCATCGGCACCAGAGGTGTTGATCTGCTTGATAAAGTTTTCAACCTGATCATAATCCCAGCGATCTGGATCAACTAGAATGAAATAACCAGCTCCTTTAGCGGCTTTTACATCCAGCAGTTTTTGGTAAACACTCAAATGGAACACCCTTCTAAAAATTCAACCAAACTATCCAGCTCCAATTTGCTTCGTTTTTCAGTGACTGCAATCAGTAATTTGTTGTTTTGATTTGAATCAAATTGACTTAATGCCACGCCAATAAAGAACCCTGACTGGGCAGCTTTGGCAACCAGAGCCTTGGCAGAACCGGGTACTTCAACTAAAAATTCGTTGAAAAAATATTGGGTTTCTACAGAATATCCATCGATAGCATTGATAGAGTCAGCTAAATAATGCGCTTTTTGGGTGCAGAGCTCAGCTACCTTCCGTAAGCCATTCTTGCCCAGAGATGACATATAGACACAGGCGGCCAGGGCATTCAGACCCTGATTAGTACAAATATTTGAGGTCGCCCGCTCCCGGCGAATATCCTGTTCCCGCGTCCGTAAAACCATGACAAAAGCCCGTTCACCATTGGCGTCAATACTTTCACCAGCAATTCGACCGGGAACTTTGCGGATCAGCGGCTCTTTGACTGCCATAAATCCCAGATAAGGACCTCCGAAACTCAAATGATTTCCCAGAGATTGACCTTCACCTACCACAATATCCACGCCCTGTTTACCAGGGGCTTCCAAAAGATTTAGGCTAATGGGATTCACTACTGCAATAAGCTGGATCTTTGGATCAGTGATACGAGCTTTGATCTCTAGTAAATCTTCCAGACCCCCAAAAAAGTTAGGATTCTGAATCACAACACCAGCAACGGTGGCGTCAAGCTTGTCTGCCAGTGAATCCAGACTGGTGATCCCTTCAGCAACATCAATAAACTCGAATTCGAGCCCCTGATGATGGGCATAAGTGATGGCAACATCTGTATAAACCGGATTAACACTGCTCGAGATCAGAATCTTTTTCCGACGGGTGTGACGAACTGCCAGTAAACAGGCTTCTGCCATGGCACTGGCACCATCATACATGGACGAATTTGCCAGATCCATACCAGTCAACTCACAGATCATTGACTGATATTCATACATGGCCTGGAGTGTTCCCTGAGAGACTTCAGCCTGATACGGTGTATAGGCAGTATAGAACTCTGAACGACTGATGAGCACATCCACAACATGCGGGATGAAATGATCATAGCTGCCTGCGCCTAAAAAGGAGACATGTGAATTTGTACTGGCATCCCCAGAGATGATCCGTTGGATATCCCGCTTGTGTTCTATTTCAGATTTAGCCTGGGGCAAAGGTAAATCACCTGCATAGCGTAATCCTTCAGGAATACTGGCCAGGAGTTCCTCAAATGAGGCAATGCCCACCTCATTCAGCATCTTGAGCTGTTCGTCTTCGGTATTTGGTATGTACTGATGCATGTTACTCCCGTCAAGAAATGCTGGTAGTGTAATCCTCAGCACTCATGAGTTCGTCCAGTTCGGAAGGCTCACTAAGTTTCATTTTTAAAATCCAACCCTTGCCAAAAGCATCCTGATTGATCAATTCAGCCGTATCATCCAACACTTCATTCACAGCTTCGATGGTACCACTCAGCGGTAGAAAAACATCGGCTACCGTTTTAACAGCTTCAATTGTAGCTACTACATCACCTTTAGCAAATTCTTCACCTACCCCTGGCAATTCAACAAAAACTACATCTCCCAATTCACCCTGAGCATATTCAGTGATTCCAATAGTAACCATATCTCCCTCAATACGAAGCCACTCATGGTCACTTGTGTATTTAAGATCTGCAGGTACGTTCATGTTTGATTCTCCTCCATATCGGATTTAATCTTTCTAAAGTCCAAAACTATTCTACGTTCCAAAATAGCAAAAATCCCGCCGAATCAATGACTCAAAACGGGACAAAGTTTAACAAAACTGTCCATGAATCACCGTTCTTATTCACGACTGGGATCATATTTAAAAGATTCCAGAAAATGGGTGTCAAAATTCCCACTTTGAACCTTTTCATTCTCTAACAACTGAATATGGAATGGGATTGTGGTCTTGGGGCCTTCAATTATAAATTCTTTCAGGGCTCCCAGCATACGTTGGATTGCTTCTTTACGATCTGAAGCATGCACCACCAATTTAGCCAACATGGAATCATAGTGAGGTGGAATCTGATATCCGCCATAGATATGACTATCAACTCGAATTCCTTTTCCACCTGGAAAATGAACGCTCTCAATAAATAAGGGGGAAGGTCGAAAATTCTTAGCTGGATCTTCTGCATTAATACGACATTCAATAGAATGACCACGTAGACGAATATTCTCCAACCAATCAGGTAATTTTTCACCGGCATGACAACGAATTTGTTCTTTGAGTATATCAACGCCAGTTACTTCTTCGGAAACTGTATGCTCTACCTGAATTCTAGTATTCATTTCCATGAAGTAGAACTTGCCATGTTTGTCTAATAGAAACTCAATGGTACCAGCACCCACGTAGTTGACCCGTTTGGCACCAGCGACCGCAGCTTCACCCATCTTATGGCGCAATTCTTCTGATACAACAACTGAAGGTGATTCTTCCATCAATTTCTGATGACGACGCTGGATGGAGCATTCCCGTTCGCCCAGAGAATAGATATTTCCAAAAGAATCAGCAATTAGCTGAACCTCAATATGGCGGGGATTCTCAATATATTTTTCCAGATATAGGTCATCATTACCAAAGGCTGTACCGGATTCAGCCTGAGCCATACCATAGAACATGGCAACATCTTCTGAACGGTAAACAACGCGCATTCCTCGGCCACCGCCACCAGCAGTTGCTTTGAGAATAACCGGATAGCCCATCTCGTCAGCCATGATCCGAGCCTCATCAGCGGAATTGAGAATGCCCTTACTACCAGGAATGACCGGTACGCCAGCTGCTTTCATCGTTTCTTTAGCTGAAGCCTTATCACCCATGGCGTTAATCATATCACCATCTGGACCAATAAAATCAATGTTGTGCTTTTTACACATGTTGGCGAAATCGGCACTTTCAGCCAGAAACCCATAACCTGGATGAATAGCATCGGCATTGGTGACTTCTGCAGCTGTGAGAATTGCCTGAGTATTCAGGTAGCTCTGAGCTGAAGGACCAGGACCAATACAGACAGCTTCGTCAGCAAATTTGGTATGTAGAGAAAGTTCATCAGCTTCGGAATAAACTGCCACACTTTTGATGCCCATTTCACGGCAGGCGCGAATGACTCGAAGAGCTATTTCACCACGATTGGCAATTAGAATTTTTTTAAACATGGACTATCATGGTTCAATGAGAAAAAGGGTTTGGCCATATTCAACTGGCTGAGCATTCTCGATCTGAATATCCAGAATAACGCCGGACATCTCTGCTTCAACCTCATTCATAATCTTCATTGCTTCGATGATACAAAGTGTATCACCTTTTCTCACATGATCTCCAACTTTGATGAAGGGATCTACCTCGGGCGAGGGAGATCGGTAAAATGTCCCCACCATGGGAGATTTTACTGCAATTCCCTGAAGTGAGCTTTCAGTTTCACCTGAATTATCAGCTGCCGGAAGAGCTTCAGGCGCAGCGGGACCAGTCGAATTGACTGCCGAGCCCTGGGCAACCACATTTCCAGCATGGCGTGAAACGCGAATCTTTTTGCCCCATGTCGCAAATTCGATCTCAGAAATGCTGGACTTTTCCAGCAATTCGATCAATTGTTCAATATCTTTGGTATTCAAAATTAAATAATCTCCTATGCCCGAACACGTTCCAGGTAAACACCCGTACGGGTATCCACTTTGACCTTATCCCCAATATTGAGAAACAGGGGCACAGTTACTTTGAGGCCAGTTTCCAGAAATGCCGGCTTGGAACCACCGGTAGCAGTATCTCCTCGTAAACCTGGATCCGTTTCAGTGATCTCAAGAATCACGTGAGCTGCAATCTCAACATCAACTGGAGTTGAGTCACGGAATAAGACCTTAACCGTATCATTTTCCTTTAGAAAATCTTTGACAGAGGCCATTAGCTCCACTGCAATGGGAATTTGCTCATAAGTCTCATTGTCCATTACGTGATAATGACTTTCATCTGAATAAAGATAGGTCATTTCGTTGGCCATTAATTTTACATCGTTAATTTTCTCCCCAGAACGGAAGGTCTGTTCAACGACCTGCCCTCCGGGAATCTTTTTAAGTTTTGTTCTGACAAAAGCATTACCCTTGCCGGGTTTAACATGAAGGAATTCAACTACTTTCCAAAGATTTCCGTTGAGCTCCATGACAAAATTGTTTTTAATATCTGATGTACTACCCATATTTGATTACCAACTCTCTTTCTTAAGTGGCGCGAAGTTAACCGGGGTCTGAAATCATGGCAAACTTTTTATCCTGAATCGACCAAAGTCGAAAAGTTGAAAGTCGAAAGTCTAAAAGCTTGTCAGGGCGTAATTCCGAGAGCTTATTGCCACAACTTGTAGGAGCTTAAGAGGCTTCGTGACCATGCGTAAAAATTAGTGTCTTGCGTGTCCAAACAGTTCCAAATTTGATGAAACCGCAGAAAGTATCTTTGAGCAGGCCCATGCGGTC
>JAOZSM010000315.1 GCA_029939675.1 Fidelibacterota bacterium | reverse complement strand
ACTAGTTCTACAGAGAAGGGTTTATTTATGAAACGATCTACGGCCGGTTTGCTGGCATTTGCACTTATTGGTTTTGCACTCTACGCATTTGGAATTGAATTCTTTGACGCAATCTGGTCCTTCCCTGCCCAACGAGCAGTTCCATTTATGGTGCTGGCTCTGGTGGGAACCGGTATCTACATCAGCATCTACCTGGGATTCCCTCAGGTCAAACGCTTCTGGCATGGTGTTAAGGTTACCATGGGTATCTACGATAATCCTGAAGATGAGGGTGATCTTAACCATTTCCGAGCCTTGACCACGGCACTCTCAGCCACCGTTGGAATCGGAAATATTGCCGGAGTTGGTATCGCACTATACTATGGCGGTCCCGGCGCTTTACTCTGGATGTGGATTACCGCTTTCTTTGGTACCACACTCAAATTTGCTGAGAGTACCCTCGCCCTGAAATATCGGGAAATAGATGTAAACGGTGATACTGCAGGTGGTCCCATGTACACCATTGAAAATGGTCTGGGCAACAATTGGCGCTGGCTGGCTGTTGCTTTTGCTGCTTTTACAGTGATCTGTTCCATGGCAACCGGTAATGCCATCCAATCTTTTACTGTTTCAGATCAGATCTACTCTGAAGTATCCCAAGTAGTGGGTACCACCCACTGGCTGACCCTCAAGCATGTAATCTTTGAAGGATTTTCAGTTTCAGTTCAACAAGTTATGAATGGACTGATCATGGCCTTCCTGGTAGGTATGGTTATCATTGGTGGCATCAAACGAATCGGAAAAGTCACCGGTTACCTGGCTCCCATTATGGCCGGCATCTATGTCTTATCCGCTTTGCTGATTCTCATAGCTAATTTTGACAAACTGGGTTATTCATTTGGCCTAATCTTTCAAATGGCCATTAATCCACCAGCCATGGCCGGTGGAATTGGTGGTGGTGTTCTGCTGGTTATGCTCCATGGAATCAAACGGGGGCTCTATTCAAATGAGGCTGGTCAGGGAAGCGCTGCCATCGCCCATTCAACGGCCAAAACCAACCACCCTGTTCGGGAGGGTGCCGTGGCTATGCTGGGACCCTTTATTGACACCATCCTGATCTGTACCCTTACCGGTCTGGCAATTATCTCTACCGGTGCCTGGGAACATACCGAATTCTTTGTCCGGATCAGCGTCCAGGATGCAAACGTGGCAGATTCAATTATTGCTGCTGGTATTTTTGATGGTAAGGTCCTGATGAACAGCAGCTTATTGACTTCCTTCGCCTTCAAAGAAGGATTGAGTTGGATGATCACCTGGGGCGATAAGATCATCACCATGTCTATTCTTCTATTTGCTTTATCAACTGCTATCAGCTGGTCTTTTTATGGCGATCGTTCCACTGAGTATCTATTTGGACCCAAAGCGATCATGCCCTACCGATATGTCTATGTATTCTTTGTTTTCCTGGGTGGAATTGCCGGTCTGGAAGCGGTCTGGAAATTTGGTGATGCAGCCCTGGGCTTCATGACTCTACCCAATCTATTGGCGATTATCCTCTTGTCCCGTAAGCTTAAGACTATGACAAATGAATACTTTGCTGAGGAGCATGTACCCTACAAATGATGACACAGGTTATTGAGCACCTCAACCCACAGTGACACCGAGTATTGAGATTCAGGCGGTGATTGAATTACCGCCTGGGTTGTCACAGTAATCACCTAATTTCGAGGCACCTATGGAACAACCCCTGGCCCAACTGATAATTGATGCAGGCAATATTGCTAAAGGTGCTGGAATTATTATCAATAGATTAAGTGTACAACAGCGCATAATTTCCTATAAAAGTACGCGTGACATGGTGACTGAGGTGGATAAAGCAGCTGAAGAATACATCATCTCTGCCATTCACAAGTGTTATCCAAAGCATAACATTTTAGCAGAAGAAAGTGGCAAAATAACAAACGGTGACTCTGATTATCGGTGGATTATTGATCCGCTGGATGGAACCACCAACTTTGTCCATGGATTTCCAGTATATGCCGTTTCCATCGCGGTTGAGTACCAGGGTAATCTTACTGCGGCGGCTGTTTATGACCCAAACCGGGATGAATTGTTCGTTGCCGGGAAGCATATGGGCGCTCTTTTAAATGGTGATATCATAAATATTAGTACAAATGAAGAGCTGGGCGGTTCGCTTCTAGCTACCGGTTTCTCCTATATTGAGGATGATTACTTCAAACTTAATATGGATTTATGGACCTCTATTTATAGCAAGACCCAGGGTTTGAGACGAGCTGGGTCAGCAGCCCTTGATCTGGCCTGGCTGGCCTGCGGCCGACTGGATGGATTTTGGGAATTCGGTTTAAAACCCTGGGATATGGCTGCCGGAGCTTTACTGGTAACAGAGGCTGGTGGTATTGTTTCCAATCCATCTGGAGCACCCCTGGATTTGAACCAAGGACATATCATCGCTGCCAATCCACATATCCATGCTGAAATCGTCAAAGAGATCAGCCACCATCGGAGGAACCGATAATTAAAAACTTTCCAGCAAAGCTTATGGCGTGGGTCTTGTCTTTGGCTGATCATTATACATTGGAACACTCATGAAACTAAACTTTTATAACTTATCATTTTATCTGATCCTGCTACCCGGACTGTTACTGGCCGATTACTGGCAACAGAAAGTAATCTATGACCTGGATGTCACGCTTATTGATTCCCTGCATCAAGTAGCGGGTCATGAAACGATCACCTATATCAATAACTCTCCTGATGATCTGAGTTTTATTTGGATGCACCTCTGGCCCAATGCCTACAAGAACACTGAAAGTGCCCTGGCCAAACAAAAATTCAATAGTTTTTCAACGAAAATGCATTTTCTGCCTGACTCAGCCTTCGGATGGATCGACATCAGTAATGTCAAAGCAGCCGGAGAGAAGCTGAAATGGGAATATCGATCAACAGACACACTTGATGTGGCAAAATTTATCCTGGATGAAGCCCTGGCCTCCGGTGATACCCTGGTCATTGATCTTGATTTTACTGTAGGGGTGCCCAATGTTCTTTCTCGTCTCGGCCATTTTGGTCATCATTATGAGATAACCCAGTGGTATCCCAAACCAGCTGTGTACGACCTCAAAGGCTGGCACCCCATGTCTTATCTCGATAAGGGTGAGTTCTATAGCGAATGGGGTG
>JAOZSM010000314.1 GCA_029939675.1 Fidelibacterota bacterium | reverse complement strand
AGACAAAGTCGTGTTGGGAGAAGGGATCTATGTGGGCTACCGCTATTATGACACGCACAACCTCAAAACGCTATTCCCCTTTGGATATGGCTTGTCTTATACAACTTATGAGTATAGTGAGTTAGAGTTAAACCAAAATGATGATGACATTCTTGAAGTGAAATTTTCAGTTAAGAATTCCGGGCTTGTAGCTGGAAGTGAAGTTGTCCAACTCTATGTCCACGATGTCAAGTCCAGCGTAGACCGACCCAGTAAGGAATTAAAGGGCTTTAAGAAAGTTCAACTCGAGGCAGGTGAAACAAAAAGTGTAACCATTGAATTGGATAGAAGAGCATTTTCTTTTTATGATGTAAAATCAAAGCAATGGCTGGCAGAAACTGGGTCATTTGATATCCTTATCGGGGCATCATCTGCTGATATTCGAATAAAAGAGCGCTTTGATCTAAAATGATTATGAGTTTATGGTTGATTAAAGATGACTGGAAAAACAGGCAGAGTTAATGTCCAATAAATACGAAATACACGTAATATCCAATACTCATTGGGATCGTGAGTGGCTGTATAATTTTCAGGAAACCCGTCTGATGCTGGTTGATATGCTGGACGGTTTATTAGACATTTTAGATAATAATCAAAATTATAAATCATTTGTGCTGGATTCGCAGACAGTTCCACTGGAAGACTATCTGGAAATTCGCCCTCAGAATATTGAGCGCATCAAGAAACATGTGCGAGATGGACGCTTGCTCATAGGTCCCTGGTATACAGATCCGGAAAGTTTTTCAGTAAATGGAGAATCATTAGCCCGGAACCTGCTCATGGGGCATCGGGTGGCTAAATCCTTTGGCAAGGTCATGAAAGTTGGATATACTCCCTTTGGGTATGGTCAGAATTCGCAAATGCCCCAGTTGTATCGGAATTTTGGGATTGATACCATGCTATTCTACCACGGTGTCTCCCATGACGAAGTAAAGAATGAGTTTCTTTTTGAAGGCGCGGATGGCTCGCAAGTACTTGGCTCACAGATGAGCTCTGGTGCCCGTTATAATTTTTATCACAATGTTTACCGCTTAACCGTAAAAGGCAAAGGTATTAAAGAACGGACCTACAACTGGCAGGAGGGAGGGGTGCCCTTTCACCCAGCGTCACTGGAAAATGCCCGGGCACACCACAGTCTCTTAAACCCGGAAACTCAATTTGACGAAAACGCCCTCAAAGAATCCATTAACAATCTATTTGAGGAAGAGCAAGCAGTCGCCACTACAAAATACTTAACTTTCATGAGTGGTCATGATAGCAGCGTGGCGGATGAAGTAGAATTAAAAATTATTGAAGCTGCAAAAGCGTATTTGAATGATGTCGATATTTTCCACAGTTCTTTGCCGGAGTTAATGCAAAAGATCAAAGCAGAGGCTAAAGATCTAACTATTTTAAAAGGAGAACGGCGTACTCCCAAGCTGATGAATGGCAGAGTCCATCTGTACAGTGACGTCCTTTCCAGCAGAATCCAAATGAAAATTCAAAATGCCCGGGCTGAGTATAAACTGCAACGAGTAGCTGAACCCTATTCCACGATCAGTTGGCTACTGGGGAATGAATATCCTGAAATGCAGCTGCAAGCAGCCTGGAAAACGCTGTTGAAATGCCATGCTCATGATAGCCTGGCCGGTAGTGGTGTTGATGATATTGAACGGGATATGCTGGTTCGGTTGCAGCAGGTTAATAATATCTGTGACAGTTTGACCAGACGCAGTTTGGAAAATATCCAGGGGCAAATCGATACATCCGGGGTTCCCAATGATGCAGTTATCATAACTGTTCACAATCCATCCCCTTACGAAAGATCTGAAGTGATCAGTGTTGTATTGGATATTCCCCTAAATCAAGTTTCTCAGCACTATTCTTTGACTAAACCTGATAATATCAGATCATTTCCAGTACAAATAGTCTCCAGGAATCAACATCATTCTGTAATCAATCAACCTGGTGAAGCGACCCTGATGATGGCAAGCGAACAGACTGTTTTCCATTTTGAGGCGGCGGATATACCAGCATTGGGTTATGCTTCGTATGAGTTGAAGCAAAATGCTAATATTAATGGGGAAAGTCTGGTCTGTGGTAAAAATGCCATGGAAAATGACTATCTGCATATCCAGATTCAAACCGATGGTACCCTAACCATAAAGCACAAACAGACCAATCAGATCTATGATGGATTGCATTATTTTGAGGACAGTGGGGAAGCGGGGCATGCCTGGATGCACATTGAACCTGCAATTGATAAAATTATTACATCCCGGGGACGTCCTGCATCCATAGCATTAATCGAAGATGGATTCCTGCAGGCCAGATATCGTATTAAATATTTACTGGATATCCCCACCGGACTGGATGAGAATGGTGGTGACAAATGGCTGAGACTGGATGGTTCAGACGGTTCTTCCAAGAGAAACGACCAACAGACAGAGTTAAGCATTACTTCAACTCTAACCTTAACAAAGGACAGCCCGTACATTCGGGTCAAAACAGTTTTTGATAATCCAGCCCCAAACCACCGCTTGCGGGTCATGTTTCCCAGTCATTTGAGCAAAGCCAAGACCTGTCATGCAGAAACTGCCTTTGATGTGGTGGAAAGAGAGATTGAATTCACCCCTGAGAGCCCGTGGTATGGTGGAGAAAATGCTACATTTCCCATGCAGCGTTTTGTGGATGTCAGTGATCAGAAGTCCGGTTTGGCAGTTATCAATAACGGTCTCCGTGAATACCAGGTTCAAGATGACAAAACGCGTACAATTGCATTGACATTATTGAGAGCCTATGAAATCAATCTAACCACAGTGAGCTGGCGCTGGGAATCACATCCGGAAATGGAACTTTCTCAATGTCCTGGAAGACAGGAATTTGACTATTTGATCTACCCTCATAAGGGAGACTGGGTCAGCGGATCTGTAGCTCAAGTTGCTGAGCAACTTTCTGTGCCATTGATTCCGATTCAAACTGGTAAAAATAAGGGTGATTTACCACCAGAGTTCAGCTTCATGAAGATTGAACCTGTTGAACTAATTTTAAGCGCTGTAAAGCAGTCAGAAGAGAAAAAGGATATGATAATCCGGATCTATAATCCAACAGAGGGCCAGCTTGCCTGCAAAATAAATTATTTCAAGCTTCCCAAAAAAGTGGCATTCGT
>JAOZSM010000313.1 GCA_029939675.1 Fidelibacterota bacterium | reverse complement strand
TTTCCAAAAATATAGGAAACCATTGAAATGGTTACAATCATCCTTAAGTGCATAGTAGCCCACGACTTAAGTCGTGGGTTTCTGATTCAGCCATTATAAGAAGAACCGTTTCAACGGTTTGTTTTCAGACATTAAGGACATACACTAATCAGTATTAAAGGGTCTTAACCAGAGAAGCGCCAATATAGATTTCAACCCGGCGGTTGATCTCCCTGCCAGCTTGAGTTGTATTGTCCCCAATAGGCTGAAATTCACCAAATCCACCAATGGCAAAAATTGAAGGTGCCAGGTTGGTTCGTTCCTGCAGTTGAATCATAATAGACTGTGCTCTGGCGGCACTCAGCTCCCAGTTGTCCCGGTACTCTGCATTCCGGGTCAGGGGCATGTTATCAGTGTGACCTTCGATACGAATCTCAACCAGCCATTGTAAGCCTGATGATTCCAATTCCCGGAGGAAACCTGCATGGCTTGTGTTTTTGAGGTTGAAGATATTCAGGTTTCTAATTGACGCTGATACTGCATCCAGTTGATAAGTATGGCTCTGACGAGGTTGAGCTGAAGCAACTTCGAAGAGACGCGGATCCCTTAATGTGATCTGAACACCTTTGGAGTTTCTGCTTACGGAAATTTCTTCAATACCTGAGGCATTCATCACGTCCTGTACTTCGATGGCGGCTTCATCCAGGCGATCATTCACCCAGCCATGAATCTTATTAATCTGGCCGGCATTGACTGAGATCATCATAATAAAAAATGTGATAAGCAGGGTAACCATATCCCCGTAAGAAAGGACCCAGCTCGATCTGGCCTGGTTTACTATCCTATGGAGGTCTTTAGGCATGGATCCCGTTCTCCAACTCAATCATTTGAATATCCAGGTAAATCTCTACCCGACGGTTTTCGTCATGCCGATTTACATCAACCAGCGGGTGAAATGGACCATAACCTGAAACAGAATAATATGATTTAGGTAAATTGGTTTCAGACATAAAGAATTGCATTACCTGGTGAGCCCGGGCTGTAGAAAGATTCCAGTTGTCTCTGAATTTTGAAGATCGCCCCAGGGGAACAGCATCGGAATGTCCTTCAATGCGTACATTGATTTTGATGGTCTTTCCAGTGGCTTCAAGCTTTTTGTAGACGCTGGCATAGTTTGTAGGAATCTTTTCTAATTCTAAACCACTCATGATATCAGCAACTATTTGTAAATAGTTGTTAAAATTAGCTACTATTTGATCATCACCGGATTGAAAAAATGTTTTATTTCCGATCTCAGAAGGAATGAGCAGTTTGATCCCTTTTGAACCGGCATGTTCCACATACAACCAATCAATATTTCGTTTTTGCTTTTCCCTTAACACTTGTTTGTAGACAACTTCTTTCATCTGATCTGCAAATTTGAAAGTAGACTCACTCTCATGCTCAGCTTTAAAGATGAGGAGGAGGAAGAAAGCTAATAATCCTGTAAGAAAACTGCTGTAGGTAACTTTCCAGCCATTTGAAGCTCTCTCTGCAACGCGGGAATTATTGGACATATCGGGCTATTTCTCGGTTTGTCTCGCTGCTCTTTTGGTGTCTTTATCCACAAAGGTAAGCAGTTTCTCACGCATGATAAGAGGATGTTCCTTGGAGTGGATACTAATGATGCCAGCTCTGATAATTTTTAAGCTGTGCACTTCTTCATCGGTGCGGGTCTTTAATTTGCCTGCAATGGGGATAAACAGCAAGTTTGCCAGGAGGACTCCATAAAAGGTGGTAACCAAAGCGATTCCCATACCCCCTAAGAGTGCAGACATGGAGTCTTGAGCACCTGCTGCAAAACTGTCAACTGTGGAAGTTGTAGCTTGTCGGGTCATCATCAATATGAGACCCATTACGGTTCCCAGTAGACCAAAAGCAGGGGCATAAGAGCCCATGTTGTAAAAAATTTCCTGACCATTGGTATGCCTGTCAATCATGGAGTTAAGCTCATTATCCAGAAAGGTTTCCAGTTTCTTTGAATCTCGCTCAAGAATGGCATTTTCAAGACCTACCTGCAAATAATGATTATCAACACCATCAAGCATATTTTCCAGGGAGGGGAGTCCTTTTTTTCGGGCTTGTTCAGAAAGGGTCCCCAATTCGGAAATAATATCCATGGGATTGTTATTTCCCTTATTAAAAAATGCCTGAAGGGAAACTTTAAGCAGGCCAACTACATTTTTTAAAGGATAATTGACCAGGGTAGCAGCCAATGTTCCACCCAGGACGATAGCTAGACCTCGGAGATTAAAAAATGTTTCTGGAGGTGTAAAACTGCCTGGCTCTGACATACCGAAAAAGACCAGGCCCAAACCGAATGCAAGACCAACAATGGTTGCAATATCCATATATTCCCCTGTTATACCTTTCTATTAAAAGCTGTATTCAATTTATTTGGGATAGAGCGTTTTGGCCCAATTGATAAGTATTTTTGCCTCGCTATCGCGAAGACTCGCCTTGGGATGGAGTAGCAGATAGGGTAAAATAGGCATTTGCTCTTCTTTTATCACTTCAATAATTTCAGCTGCTATCTTGGTACTGTCATATTCATTCAAATCGGAAAACTCAGAAAAATTTAAGTGTTTTCGGCCCTCAATAACATCCCTGGTTATGAGAAAAGAACCTGGAGCAATGCGACTGTACCAGGGCCAGATGGATTCATTGGAATGACAGTCATAACATGAAGTTAAGAGAATGTCTCTAACTTCTTCAGGTGCTCCTGCATCCCGTACTATGGGAGGATTGGTTTGATTAACAGGAATTAACTGTATAATGACGAATATTCCGACAACAATTGATAGTATCAGTTTCGTCCTGGCCATTGTATCCTCCTATCGAAACAATTATAACAACATAATTAATGTTGAGGAAATATAAAGTCTTATTTGGTTGAAATTGTGGTTCAGTTTGCACGATATTGTCTATCGCCTACCAGGCAAAATAGGATAGAGCGCTAGTGGGGAACTAGTGTCTACAGCTTGAATATTTATGGCCGAATTTTAATCGGGATTCGCTACCCTGCTGCCATGAGCTGTTTTGCTCTATCCATTTGGTTCGGATAAAGATTATCTGGTACTTTGGGTTTTCCCAGACTTTTGCAGACAACATATCTGGCACATAGCGAGCTATCACCCTGGCAGTATTTTTTCTTGTACATGTTCGTCATTGCCGGCTTGCTATCCAT
>JAOZSM010000312.1 GCA_029939675.1 Fidelibacterota bacterium | reverse complement strand
AACAATTATTTGATGCAATCTTCCTATTCGAGATGTTTATTAGTGCTCAGTTGTGTAGCGAATTATTAACTGTCCCGCAAAGCAAGGAATCAAGATGAAGGTTTACATATCCGCCGATATTGAAGGCATCACTGGAATTGGTCATTGGAACGAAACGGACAAGGCTTACCCAGGTGAATATGCTCAGTTTCAAAAACAGATGACTGCTGAGGTGGCTGTTGCTGCTGAGGCTGCAATTCAGGCTGGTGCTACTGAGATTCTGATCAAAGATGCTCATGACTCAGGTCGAAACTTAAATATTCAGGAATTACCGGAAATGGTTAGGGTTGTACGGGGTTGGGCAGGGCACCCGCTTTCCATGATCCAGGAGCTGGATGATAGCTTTGATGCCATCATGTACATTGGCTATCATTCCCGAGCAGGTCAAAATACCAATACGCTGGCTCATACCATGAGCTCCAGTCGGATTGCCCGCATGACTTTGAACGAACAGGATATGTCTGAATTTTATCTCCATGCTTTGGCTGCTGCGTATTATGGAGTCCCCTCTGTATTTGTCTCTGGCGATGCCGGCATTTGCAGTGAAGTTCAGGGTCTCAATTCCAGCATAGAAACGGTAACAACTATCTGGGGTGAAGGTGATTCCGTGATCTCTCAGCATCCCGCCCGTTCCATCAAAATGATTCGTGAAGGTGTGAACAGGGCCTTAAGTGGTAATCTTACCTCAGAAATCTTGCAGATTCCCCAGGACCTGGAGTTTTCGATAGAGTTTAAAAAACATCAGGATGCCTATCGGGCCGCCTTTTATCCGGGAGCCGTGCAGATTGATCCAATGACAGTTGGCTTCAAAACCAATGATTACTTTGAGGTTATGAGATTTAATCTGTTTGCATATTGAGCCCCTTGGATTCTCAATCAACATGATTCGCTTAACCCTCATATTATTGTTGAGTGTGCTATTCCTGCTGCCTTTTGCCCTGGCTCAGGATAGTCTGACGACCAGCCAATCAGCTTCAGAGAATCCCCTGGGCGACTACCTCAGTGATCTGGAAGAAATGGGGCTAACGCTCAGTGGCTGGGAAGGTGGTAGAGCAGCGGCTGACTCCTGGTTTTTCGGGTCCTATGCCATGCTAATCCTAAGAAACAGTGGCAAGAGTGATGATCAACCCTTCACTGGTTTTGAAACTGTGGTTCCTGCTCTGTGGAAAGATTTCAAATACCTCACACCGCGCTATCTGGTTGAGCTGGCAGGCGGTATCCTGTCCCATGAGCAACTCATGGCAATATCACAAGAAGCCTCTTTTAAATCAAACCGGCCAGAAGCGCAGTTTATAAAGGTGGTGGCTGGATTCAGCTATCTGCGCATGCTGAACGGGACAGTGGGGGATTCACTTTTTAACACCATTGTTAAAGCAACCATGGCCAGCACCAAAGACCCAACGGAGCTGACGGATATCATTATTGACCAGGTCCGCCAACACTGTGGCGCAGAAATGGGACAGCAATTCTACCTGGCATTATCCAGTGGCAGCTGGATGGATGCTGCAATCAGTAAAGTCCGCAAAAAGAATGATTCAACCGCAGTTTTTATCGACCAAAAGGGTCTGTGGTCTTTCCCTCTGGATGTGCTTATGATCTCCTCTTCAGGCGATAGCACTTACTATACATTCGGGATTGACCAAGGTCAGCCTCTGCGGGTAGCAGGCCGGGATTATGATCGGATTATCCTGGATCCGGATCATAAACTGGCAGAATTCTATCGCTATAACAACAAGTGGCCCAGGGTCAGGGATAATATTTACATTCAGCCATTTATAGCCCTACCGGACTGGGAATCCATCCGCATCGTTGTGAGTCCTGGTTCCTGGACTGATTGGGATGGTGATAAGCGCTATGCCCTGAAGCTGAGCTCTGGCTTTGGTCTGGATCTGTGGCCGGCTTATCCCAGTGATTATCGGCACCGAACCACTCTTGAACTTAACGCGCATGAACCCATGGATTCTTCAAAAAACTGGGGCGCCAGGATTAGTTATGGACATCCTGTTTCTCTCCAAAAGCGCTTATTTGTAAACCTGCGAGCCCATGATTATGACGATTGGAGTGGGTTCAGTATTGGATTAACCAGATATATCGGAAAACAACGCTTTCTGATTGAAGGTCCCCGGCTGCTCTATCAGCGGGTAAGCCTGCAGCTGGAACAGGACAGTTATGGTGATCCTCAGGTCTGGCAGTGTGCCCAGGCAATCCAGGTTCTAAAGGCTGATTATACCGGACTCTCTTTAACTCGTTATGGTGACCGTCTTTTTCTATATCTGCGATCAGCCATTGGTGAGGGACCTCAGGGTTCTTTCTCCATTGCAAAAGCACAAGTTGATTTATCTGGTGTGTTCTGGAATTGGCTGGTGGGAGGCGTTCATTTCGTTTCCGGTTTTCAGAGCAACACCACTCCCAGCCCCTACCAGTTTACCCATACTTATGCCTGGCAGGATAATTTGGCAGCCTTACCAAGTTTCCGTGGTCAATCCAAGATAGATCAACGGCCCAATAATTATCTAGGCTTGAGTGTATCCGGTGGTTATTGGTTTTCCTGGTATCAGGCAAAAATATTTGGAAGCAGTATGCTCTATGATGAAACAGGCGTCATGCTACGCCAGGTGAAGCCCCGGTATGCTGCTGGTTTCGGGTTTGAGCATAAATCCCTTTTTACGGTTGGCCTCTATTTTCCGATTTGGCAATCTCATCCCCTGGAGGACGAAGAGCCCTGGGCCTGGCGTTATCAATGGCGCCTTTCCTGGAACCTGTAGCAATTCATATTGTGTAGAGACTCAATGCATTGGGTCTCTACAAGACTATATTATAGCCATCAAAAACTGAACTGGAGGGTGATATGGAATGGGTTTTATCAATTCGAGCTGAGTGGCTGACACCAATTATGAAAATTTTTACTTTTCTGGGTGATGAAGAATTTTTCCTCCTCTTTTTACCTCTAGCGTATTGGCTCTGGCGCAAGGATGTCATGGGTCGGACCGGGATGATCCTGTTGTTCACCTTTGTGCTCAATGCAGTGATCAAGGGTCTTTTTGAAGTTCCCCGACCTGATGTGATCGAACACCTGGTCCATGCTGATGACTGGTCCTTTCCCAGTGGACATTCCCAGGGGGCCATGGTGCTCTGGGGCTGGTTGGCCTGGGAGTTGAAAGAAAAACGG
>JAOZSM010000091.1 GCA_029939675.1 Fidelibacterota bacterium | reverse complement strand
TCTAACTTCTAACTTCTAACTTCTAACTTCTAACTTCTAACTTCTAACTTCTAAACTTCTAACTTCTAACTTATAACTTATAACTTATAACTTATAACTTCTAACTTCTAACTTCTAACTTCTAACTAAACCCTACGTCCATGGCTTCAGGATCTCCATCATATCTTCATGATGGAGATACACCGGGATACCCAGTTTTTGTTCAATTTCTTCACGGGTATGATCATCCAGGGTAACACCGTCTTCACTGAACATGCGATAGGACAGGTAGATTGCATCAGCAGGACCAATTGATTTTAATTGAGTAACCACATCCCGGGCTGGTACAAGGCCAGTTACTGTAACCAGGTCGGCCCCTAGCCATTCATTTCGAATAGGGATGATCTCATAGTCCAGGTCAATAATTGCATCAAGTGTGCTTTCGATAGTTGCTTTGAGAAAAGGATAGCCCAAAGTACCGGTCGGGAAGATCAGGCGGGTTGGCTGCTTCAATTTTGGAGGCAGCATGGGTAGGCTGGCCTGGAAACGATTGGCGAAATCGCGACATTGTCCTACCCCGTTCTCAATCATGGAGAATTCACCATAGTACTCATCGCCAGGGATAGGTTTTCCTGCCAGAATGAAGAATTCATCACTGAGGTAAACAAAACGTTCTATTCCGGGAACCCTGAATTCAGCGGCTTGAGTGTTAAACCAATTGATGAATTCATGAGCAGATTCAGGGGAATAGGATTCCAAATGTGGAAGATTGTCACGGTATTTGGTTAACCCGACCGGGACAACTGATACGGACTGTACTTGAGGAGCCAGTTCCTTGAGATCGCGGATGGATTGGAGTAATACCTCGCCATCGTTCCAGCCGGGACACAAGACGATCTGCGTATGCAGCTCGATGTTATGATCAGTCAAGAATTTCAACTTTTCTAGAAAATTATCATCTCTCCGGTAGAGCAGCATCTTTTTACGCAAGTCCTGGTCTGTGACGTGGACGCTGATGTACAGGGGACTGAGGTGTTGTTCTACGACACGTTCCAACTGCCTGGTCCCCATGTTGGTCATGGTGATATAGTGGCCATGGAGGAAGCTGAAACGGAAATCACCATCTTTGAAATTTAGAGCTTCACGCACCCCTGGTGGATTTTGATGAGCAAAACAAAAAACGCAGTTATTGGCGCAAGATCGAATCTTCATTGGTTCAATGATGATCCCAAGCTCTTCATCCAGACCCTTAATGATCTTTATTGTTTGGTCAAGACCGGCTCTTTTAATAATAATTTCGAGTTCTTCATCCGCAGCGTAAAATTCATAATCAATAATATCTGAGATGGCTCGATTATTTATGGAAACCAATTCATCCCCAACCCGAATGCCCATGGCTTCAGCTGGAGTTCTGGGAGTAATAGCCACAATATTCATGGCGCGAATATATCCAGGAGGGTCCCCTGATGAAATGATTTGATATTTATGATTAGAACATGGGCTAACATTATTTTTTGGTCAAGTTTAAGTTTTTCAGCTCTTATGGCGGGGGCGAATGATCATCACATCAGTTAGAAAAACCAAACACCAGATAATTATCAATAAATACAATTGTCTCATTGTCTTCCTGCTTCGGTATAATACATTTCCGGCCATGTTGTCGGCGAACATTTATCTGAGGTGATCCAATGTCCATTCAACCCTTTTGTGGAACGATCTATAACCCCGAGAATTTTCCCAATCTATCCGATGTGATTGCGCCCCCCTATGATGTGATATCTCCTGAAGAGAGACGGTTTTTTCTCTCCCGCTCGCGCCATAACTGTGCTCGTCTCATTTTGGGTGATGAGAAACAAGGTGATTACTTTGAGGATGATTTCTATAAAGGAGCCCGGGACCTTCTGAAAAAATGGCATGAAGAAGGCATTTTGGAAAAGCGGGAGCAACCCGGAATATTTTTTCTCCATCAATTTTTTACTGGACCGGATGGTGAACGACATCTGCGAAAAGGCTTTATCGCCTTAATGCCCCTGGCACCTTATGGTCCTGATACCGTAAGGGCGCATGAAAAAACTCACAAGGGACCCATCAAGGACAGGCTGCGCCTGACTGCCACGACCAAAACCAATTTTTCACAAATATTTTTCACTTACCAGGATACTGAGAATGTAGTTATCAAGTTGCTTGATGAGGCTGTTTCAAAAGCAGTTGTGAAGCTGTATGGGAAAAATGAGGACACTGGTGTGGAAAACATTTGTTACCTCATAGAAGATGAAGAGATCATTACCGAAGTCCAGAAACTGATGGAAGATAAACCGGTGTTTATTGCTGATGGACACCATCGTTATGAGACTTTGACTCTGTATCAGGGCCAGCGCTTAAATGAAACCGGTTTCTCAGAGATTGAGGCTAATTACATCATGGGCTATTTTGCCAGTGCTCAGGATACAGGACTAAAGATATATCCTACCCATCGGACACTCCGTGGCCTGCCTGATTTTTCGTATCAAATTCTCATGGACAAATTATTTGAATATTTTGATATCCTTCAAATGGATTTGGAGGATGTGGAACTGGGTCATGATCATCGGCACTTGATCATGGCTAATGAAGATGGAGAGCCCATCACGCTAGCACTGAAAGATTCCGCTTTCAATGATTTGCGGCATCGTTTGGAGGACCCTATCCTGGCAGAGATAGATACCGTTATTTTAGAGGAGATCATTCTGAAAGGTATTCTGAAGCTTACAGACGAAGATATCAAACAGCATCACCATATTGAATACCATCGGGATGTTGATAGCTTTTGGGAGGCTTTGCGAACCGGAAGTCAGGTGGGCTGGATCATGAATTATCCCGATAAAAATATTTTATACGAAATCGGGGGACGGGGTTTGCGCTTGCCTCAGAAGAGTACCTATTTTTTCCCGAAATTGCCCACCGGCATGGTTTTTAGAGAACTGGAGGATTAAACTAGCAATGAAACCAAAATTATTTATTCCGGGGCCAACCCATGTAGATCAGGAGATCCTGGATGCCATGGCTCAATATCCAATTGGGCACCGAACTGCAGATTATCGCGAATTGCAGTCAAAGGTCGTAACTGGCGTGCAGGAATTGCTCTATACGAACCAATCTGTTCTGGTTTCCACCAGCTCAGCTACCGGGCTTATGGAAGCTGGTGTACGCAATTTGAGTAACCAGAAAGTGGCAAATTTCGTTTGTGGCGCTTTTTCCCAACGACAAGCAGACATTACCCGAATCTGCGGTTTAGATCAGGATATTTTTAAGGTTGAGTGGGGTCAGGCAACGACAGCAGAACAAGTGGAGGCTGCTTTATCCTCCGGAGATTATGATCTGGTGACGGTAGTATTTAATGAAACTTCCACCGGCGTGATGAATCCTCTGGCAGAGATCGGCGAAGTTGTTAAGCAATATCCCAATACACTGTTGATGGTAGATGCAGTAAGCGGCATGCTTGGTGCTCCCATCAAAGTTGATGAATGGGGTATCGATATGGTATTTGCCAGTGTTCAGAAAGCCTGGGGGATACCGCCTGGCTTTGCCCTGATGTCTCTCTCGGATCAAGCTCTGGAACGTAGCGCCTCCATCCCTGAATCACAAAAGGGGTTTTATTTTGATTTTGTCCGCATGCACAAAGCCGGCGAGAAATCGCAGACTACAGTTACTCCAAGTATTCCTCATCTATACGCTTTAGCTGCTCAACTTGATCGAATAAAGGCAGAGGGCCTGGACAATCGCTTTGCTCGCCATAAGGCAATGGCAACCAGAGTGAGGGACTGGGGCAATGACCGTTTTGGTCTTTTTGCTCAACCGGGTTATGAATCAGCCACCCTGACTTGTTTCCAGAATGCAGCCCAGCTTGACTTGATCGCATTGGTCGAGAAAATGAAAACCCGGGATTACTTAATTTCCGGGGGATATGGAGATCTTAAGGGGCAGACCTTCAGGTTAGCACACATGGGTGATCTCCAGATGGATGATATTGAAGATGTACTGAATGTTATGGATGAGGTTATCGAAGAACTATGAAAAAGATTCTGATCACTGATGCTTTGGCTCCTTCGGGCAAGGCGGTTCTGGTTAATGCCGGCCTGGAGGTTATCGAAATTCTGGGTAGTGATTCTGAAAAGATAAGTGCCGTTCTGCCAGAGATCGATGCCTGGATCATCCGGAGTGGGACCACCATTGGTGCCCATGAGATTCAGCAGGCATCTCGACTCAAAGCCATTGGTCGAGCCGGCGTTGGTGTAGATAATATTGATATTGATGCTGCAACTTCCCACGGTGTGGTGGTGATGAACACTCCCGGTGGTAATACTATTTCAGCTGCTGAGCACACAATAGCCTTAATGATGTCATTGGCCCGCAATATTCCAGCTGGCGATACTACCATGAAGGCTGGTACCTGGGATCGCAAATCACTGGTCGGTACTGAGCTAAATGGGAAAACTCTCGGTGTTCTGGGCTTAGGTCGGATAGGTCAAGAAGTTGCTCGACGGGCCCTGGGATTACAAATGAAGGTGATCGGGTACGATCCCTATGTTGCCCAGGACCAACTCATAGTAAACGATATTACCGTACAGGATCTTGAAAAGGTGATTGAAGAGGCTGATGTTCTATCTCTCCACTTACCTCGGAACAAAGATACCTTAGATCTTATCAGTACCCCTGAGTTAAAAAAGATGAAATCCTCTGCCATGTTGATCAATTGTGCTCGAGGAGGGTTGGTTAATGAATCAGATTTGGCCGCAGCGCTCAATGAAGGGATTATTGCAGGTGCTGCAATTGATGTTTATTCAGCAGAACCACCAGTAGATAATCCATTGATCAATGCCAGGCATATTGTTCTGACACCTCATCTGGGCGCAAGTACTCGCGAAGCCAGTGAAAATGTTGCTGTACAGGTAGCTACTCAGATAAAGGACTATCTGGTTCATGATCGCTTGAATAATACGCTGAATTTACCAATCAAGGATATGAGTATTCTCAAATCCATGGGTGATTTACTGGGCTTGGCTCTGGAAATTGGCCGGTTACAGCACCCCTTGCACACAGCTGCTGTAAAATCTTTTCGGTTAAGCTATAATGGTGATCCAAACCAGATCCAGCCACTTCTTTATTCAGCTTTTGAAGGAATCATGAGAGATCGCTATGATGGTGTGATCAACCTGATCAATGCGCAGACCGTGGCCCAATCCAAAGGGATTTCATTAAGTACACTCCATGACCCAGCCTTGAGCCATGTCCAGAATGTAGTCGCAGTAACTGTTGAATCGGCTGCTGGTGTTGTCTGGGAATTGTTGGGCTATACTGATGTTCAGGGTGGCCAACGTTTGACCAAAGTGAATAATTATCATGTTGATGTCCTGTTGGATGGCCCCCTGATCCTGGTCCTGAATTCTGACGTGCCTGGAGTTGTGGGTGAGGTCGGAACCCTATTAGGGAACTTCGGTATTAATATAGCTGAATACTCACTGAGCCGTCAGGAAGGTGATATTGCACTGTCGTTAATCAAGTGTGATTCAGCACCTGAGGCAGCATTATTAGAAAAATTAAAAAGTATTTCTTCTATCAGAGAGTGTTATTTTCTGGGGTGATAATTTTTATTTATATATATCATGGGGTTGAAGAATCCCCATATCTTACCGAAGATTAAAGTATGAGGCGCTGAAATGACTGAAGAGACAAAACAACCGGAACAGGAAGAACAACCAGAGCAAACCGAAGCAAAACCTGATCGAGCTGCGAAATTGATGAACGATATGGTCAAGGGTTTGCGTGAATTTGGTACTGCTGCCATGGAAAAGGCTGAAGAGTACGGTAAGATCGCTACTGAGAAAGCTGAAGAACTTACCAAGCTGGGTCGTATTAAGCTCGACATACACCAGCTAAACAGAAGCCGCACAAAAGAGTTAGCTGAACTTGGAGAGTTGGTGTATAACCTTGGTGAAGAGGGAAAATTGGCCAAACTCGGGAAACATGAAAATTATATTGTTCTGATCAAAACCATCAAAGAACTTGATGTTGAGATCAAAGAAAAAGAAGCCCAGGCTGATCACGCAGCTTCTGAAGAGGGCCAGGCTGAGGTTAAAGCGTAGGATAGTGTCTATGCGCAGATATATGGCTTGGCAAGATTTCCTGATTTCAGCTCAAAAAGCCTTGTTATCAATTATGCCACAGAGTATACTTCGCAGTCTAAGAGGATAGGAATTCGTACAGGGAAGATGACTCAAAGGAAAATCAATTACAGCATGAAAACAGGTGATGGATTTCGCTTTTTTCTGATCAATGATAAAAAGAATCGTGTTTCTGAGCTATTCTTTGCAAAATCATGGGTTTACAGTTTTGGTGTGGCGAGTACGATGGTCATTATGGGCCTGGGAGCCTTCCTGTTTTCAAGTCTGTCCAGTGCTCAATATGATTTAAAAGTCCAAAGCTTGAAGAGTCATAATAAAGAATTGGTGCGGGTCATGGAAGACATGAAGGTCCGTCTCGATGATGCCGAGGTCAAGTTGACGGGTTTGGTTGGTCAGGATGAAGCCTTACGAGTTTATGCTAACCTCCCATCTATAGATGAGGACGTTAGAGCAGGTGGTACAGGTGGAGTAGTAAACGACTTCGTTCAGAGTTACAATGAACTTATGCCTGTTACCGATCTAAATATTAACTCTCTGGAGGGTAACCTGGCCGGTCTTGGTCGAGAGATTACTCTACAACTCAATAGCTATGAACAAATATACTCCAAGTTAAGCCAGGATGTAAATCGCCTACGAAAAACACCTTCGATACCCCCAGTCAATCGAGGATACCTTACCTCCAGTTTTGGTGTCCGCTCGGATCCTTTCACTCGCAAGCGCCGGATGCATCATGGCCAGGATTTTGGTGTGCTAACTGGTACCCCCGTTTATGCAACAGCTGATGCAGTCGTGAAATCAAGAAATGGAAAAACCGGTTACGGAAAAACAGTTATTCTGAATCATGGATATGGTATTAAAACCATTTATGCCCATTTAAGTCGATATAACGTTAAACCTGGTGATGTCGTGGAGCGAGGGGATTTGATTGCTTATTCAGGAAATACTGGAAGAAGTACTGGACCTCATCTCCACTATGAAGTAAGGGTTAACAATGTACCGGTTAATCCACGTCATTATTTCCTCACGGATAAAATAGAGCTGTAAATAGCTAACAGGTGTTAGGTACGACGTCCGGTTTGCCCGGACGTTTTTTTTTATGAGAAAAAAAATATTTACCCGATCAGTCTTTTTGTTACTCATCCTGCACAGTGGATTTTGTGTTGGAGCAGAAGAACTGGTCCGTATTCGAGCCGTGGGTGACATCATGCTGGGAACTGCAACTCCGGATGGCTTTCTCCGTCCCGTGGGAAAAGGCAGTATTCTTAGGTATATCAGTCCCTTGCTCCAGGATGCTGATCTCACCATAGGTAACCTGGAAGGGACCCTCTGCGATAGTGGTACAACCTATAAATGCGAGCCCGATTCATTGGACTGTTATGTCTTTCGAATGCCGGAAAAATATGGTAATGATCTGAAGGATGCCGGCTTTGACTTTTTATCACTCGCCAATAATCATGTCGGTGATTTTGGATTTGACTGTGTCAGGCGAACAGAGCACATCCTAGATTCGCTGGGGATTGGCTGGTCAGGCCAACCTGGCAGTTTCTCCAGTAAGACCATTCGAGGAATTCGGATCGCCTTCATCGCTTTTCATAGCGGGGGATATTGCAACAGCTCTTTGGATATACCAACTGCTGTTGAGATGGTCACCCGGGTAAAAGATGATCATGATCTAGTAATTGTATCACTGCATGGTGGGGCAGAAGGACTGGCAGCGATGTCCTTACCGGACAGCATGGAGCTCTATATGGGGGAACAAAGAGGACATCTACGAGAATTTTCCCATCAGGTCATCGATGCCGGAGCTGATTTAATCCTGGGGCATGGTCCTCATGTAGCTCGGGCCATGGAACTATATCAAGGTAAACTTATTGCTTATTCTTTGGCCAATTTTGCGACTTATGGCCGCTTTAATCTCCTCGAAGAACGGCGGTTCGGTGGTATCCTGGATCTGGAACTCAACCGAAGTGGAAAATTGGTGACAGCCCGGATCATCTCAATCGAGCAAAAATATTGGGGCGTCCCTCTGCTGGACAGACAACATCGCTTTTCTCATCTGGTAGATTCACTCTCGCGAGCAGATCTTCCTGCTACAGGTGCCCATTTTTCAACCACGGGTCAATTGATACCGGGAGAATAAGGAATCTATTCCTGCTCGTAATAGCCTTGTAGGTCGCAAACCCTAAAAATATATTCGCCGTTGTAATGCCAGGGGGCAATGTTATTGAAAGAGAGACTTGATCATTAGTACACAAAAAAAATATTATATCGAAACCTATGGTTGCCAAATGAATGAATATGATTCAGAATTGGTAGCCGGTCTTTTGGAAAAAGAAGATTATCAGCGTACAGAGCAAGCGGAAGAAGCTCAACTTATTCTGCTGAACACCTGCTCAGTGAGAGAGCATGCTGAAGATAAGGTGCATGCTCGTCTGAATAATTTGAAGGTAATGAAAAAACGTAATGCAGACGTCAAAATTGGCGTATTGGGTTGCATGGCGCAAAACCTGAAAGAAGACCTACTTAAGAGTAAACCTTTTGTGGATATCATATTAGGACCGGACTCCTACCGAAAACTTCCAGATCTTCTAGCCCAACCCGTTGAGTCAATTGAAAATATCGTGGATACTAAATTGAGTCGGATGGAAGTCTATGATGACCTTTTTCCTGCGCGACGTGAGGGTATCAATGCCTGGATTTCGATTATGCGCGGATGTGATAAATTTTGCACCTTTTGTATCGTCCCCTTTACCAGGGGAAGGGAGCGCAGCCGGTCAATTGAAAGTATTCTTGAAGAAGTTCAACGAGTAAGGGATGACGGATTCAAGGAAGTTACTCTCTTAGGACAAAATGTGAATTCATTCCTCCACGATGGCCATCGGTTTCCCGAACTCCTTCAGGAAGTTGCTAAAATTGAGGGAATAGAGCGGATTCGCTATACCTCTCCACACCCACAGGATTTTGATGATGATTTAATTGCAATTCATGTTCAAAACCCCAAGGTATGCAACCATATCCATTTCCCGTTACAAGCTGGTAGTGATTCTGTTCTCGCTCGCATGAATCGAACTTACACCAAACAGCATTTTGTAGATCTCGCTCACAGGATGCGGGAACAAATTCCTGGATTATCAATAAGTACGGATATGATTGTTGGCTTTCCTGGTGAGACCGAAGCAGATTTCCAGGAAACCATCGCTGTGATGAATCAGGTGAAATTTGATACAGCATTTACCTTCAAGTATTCTCCCAGACCGGGAACGAAAGCTGCTGATTTCGAGGATTCGGTTCCGGAGGATATGAAGCAGAAACGCCTCGAACAAATGATTCGTTTACAAAAAGAACACACGCTGTATCGGAATAGAGCGCTCATCGGCAACACTTTGGAGGTTCTGGTAGAAAAAGATTCAAAAAAATCCGAAAAACAGCATCAAGGTAGAACACGTTCCAATAAAATTGTTATATTCGATAAAGCCGGTGAGCAACCAGGTGATTTTGTCAATGTTGAAATTGTTGACGCTCAGGGAATCACTCTGTTTGGCCGGATCGTAGCTTGAGGGAGTAGATGAAAGAAATTAAAGTATTTATCACCGTAGCAATAATTCTAACTATTGTCTGGGTCTTTACGCAAAATGCAACCCCGGTCGAACTAAAACTCATGGGCGCCGTTTATTCCGATATACCACTTTATGTCGTAATTCTGGGAAGTGTAATCATGGGAATTCTGTTTGGTTTTTCAATTACGATTGGTCAAAACATCAAACTTCGTAAAGGTTTGAGACTGATAGACAAAGAACGGGAAAAACTCCAGGGCGAAGTTGATAAACGACGTCAGGCTGTCCTCGAAGAGGATGAGGAATTAGAACCCAATAACCAATAGGGATCTGGCAAAATCATGGACCTTATTACTTTAGCTGTTATCCTTTTATTTATCATGGCCTTGGCTGTCATGGTCCGTTTCTTCTTCTTTAGTAGTCCGAAAAAGATCAACGCCCATGATTCTGAGATTAAAGCTTTGAATTTTATCCTGGCCGGTGAGAAAGAAGCTGCCCTTAAATTACTCAAAGATATTGGGCATAAGAATACTTCAAATCTGGGCGTTTATATCCAGGTTGGAGACCTATATCGTGATTTAGGTAACCCGGAAATGGCCATTAAAGTGCATCAAGAGGTGCTGGACCGGCAGAATATCAGTCAGGAGATCCGTCTCATGACTCATGAACGGTTGGCTACTGATTTTGAGGCTTTGAAACAGTTCAATCATGCTGCCAAACACGCAGGGTCTATGTTAAAAATAGACAAGAAAAACCTGTGGGCATTGAGAGCCTTGCACCGTTATGATGTTCAACGTGGTAACTGGAATTCAGCCATCAAATCCTTCCAGAAGGAGCAGGCTGGCGGCGGGAATGCTAACCCCTTACTTCCAGCGATCTATAAAACACAGGAAGCCATCCAAGCCAGAACTGCAGGTAAACTGGAGGATGCAATTACTCTCCTGAAACAGGCTATAAAACTAAATAGCAAGTGCGCTGCTCCCTATTATCATCTGGGTAAAATTCGCCAGGAAGAAGGGAATTATAAACACGCAATTGACTTTTATACCACTTTTGTTGAGCTGGATCCCACGTCTGGAAGTATCGTGTTTGCCGAAATTGAAAAGATGTATTTTGAACTTGGGCAATTTGAGCAGGTAGAACAATTTTATAAACGCCTGAATAAACGGCAGCCGGATAATCTGGAAGTTATTATTGGATTGGCTAATTATTTTGAGCGCAAAGGGGAATACCGGGATGCCTTAACCCTGTTAGATGAAGTTAAAAATCCGGACTACAATAACCTGAGCTTTATTCTGGGCCATTTGCACTTACTTGATAAACTGGGTCATAAGGATACACTCAAATCTACCATCGATGATTTTATTAACTCGGATCGTCAAAAACGGATTTTGACTTGTCCCTCGTGTGGTCGCATCAGTGATGAGCCTAGCTATATTTGTGATAAATGCGGATGGGTAAAGCACACCTGATAAAAATATCATTACTCCTTCTGGTATTATCCATTGGGAGTCCGAAATTCGGTTTAAGCCAAGATATCGATGGCTTGTTGACGCTTTTTCAACAGGGAAAAACAGATAGTGCTGAAGCAGTTCTGTCAAAAATGAGTTTTGCTTATCCGGGACATCCTGGCGTCCGTTACGCACGCGCAATTATGCAAAAAGACGCCCTGTTTGCTGCAGGTCTTTATAAAGACATAGTTCGTAATCATTCACGTAGCCAATACATGGCCGGCTCTCTTATGCATTTGGGTGAATATTACTATGCCCAGGGCTTGTATGTTCAGAGCCGTCAATTCTTTATACGACTTATTCGCTTCCACCCCGAATATTCTGATATTGTGAATGCCGTTAATCTCAGCCTGAGAGCTGGGCTGGCTTCGCGCCAGTTGGACAGTGTCTATGTTGATCTGGCTTACATTGTAAAAAAATATCCCGGCAAAGCCTTTGATATTCCAGAGGAATTGGATGTTACACGGATACCCTCCCGGTCAAGCCAGCTTAAAAATACCAGAGAAAGCGAGCCGGTAGTTGCTCCTCTGAGAAGGTTAGGGGAGGGGGTGCCCCGTTCTTCCAACCGTCTAACAGGACAATATGTTCTGCAGGCTGGAGCATTTGGTGAGTATGGAAATGCCAGGCGCCTGGCAGATCAAATCGAATCCATTGGTTATTCAACTACGATCAAAGAGCGAATTAGTAATGGTAAGAATTTATATTTTATCATGGTGGGTGATTATCCTGATCGGACTGCTGCAATGAGTGCTGTAGATATGCTTGAGGCAGCCCTGGGAATTCCATCATTTCCGGTAGCCATTGAATAATTTGGGAATGTATGTGGTCCGGTGGCCACTGCAGCCTTCAAAGCTGTTGTGCCGGTGGAAAGCCGGCGGATAGGTTCGACTCCTATACATTCCCGCAAATAAAT
>JAOZSM010000090.1 GCA_029939675.1 Fidelibacterota bacterium | reverse complement strand
TGGGGCAGCTTGAAATGTATATATGTCCCCCTTCTTCCGTCCAATTTTTACTTGATAGTTATAGGTCCCACCGAGCAAAAGATTTGTGAGCTTTGCCTCATACAGATAGTGATCAGAAACCTGACCCAATAACCGAGCCTTCACCTTGTGCTTCAGTTTCGATTTCTGACCATAATAGACTTTTCCCGTGCTTTCCTGGTCAAGCTCCCAGCGAATGGATATACTGCCGGGTTGTGGATCTGCTAGATAAGGACCCTTGGTCATATTTTGCCCGTTAGCCGAAAAAGCAAATACAAATACCAGTAATGCGAAAACAGATGAACGTTGAATCATATAATCCTCTAAATTATTACAGGGCTAATGCCTTTATATTTACCCAGTTATCTCCAAAAGACGGGTGCTATTCGGGGGTAAAGTCAAGCGGAAACGCACATGCTTCCTGCTGATCTTTACCCGGCCAAGCCCCTCACCTGCAATCAATTCCATGATAGAATGAGGTTTAGAAACTCCTAGAGCTCGATAATCAATTGTAATTTCTGTGTTAACGATAGATTCGGAAGTATTCATTACAGTAAAGTACAATTCTTGCGTACTCCCAAAGCGCTCCAAACGAATATCTTTATGATCTGCTTTTGCCCCGGTCAGTGGCTCCCATCCAGCTGCAGCGATCCTTTGGATAAGCGGGATATATTTTTTGAAAAATGGTCGCCCAATATTGTAGTTTTTGGAATCTTCCCAGTAGGGATCATTTGAAGCATCTGCACTGAAGAATGAGGGAAAAAAGCCATAAAACAGCATCCGTTCAAAGTACACCCGATAGCCATCATAAGGGGCTTTGGTAAAATCATCACCTGAAAAACCTTCATTCAATAGAACCACAATCGGTTTCTGGTAGGCAATAGAACGCCGAAATTGAAGAATCCTGCTATCATAATCTGCAGCGTGGAACCAACTGAACTCAGCTCCAAAGAGATCCAATATCCCAGCAGAGAAGGGAGTCCAGCCAAACCCATTTCCCATGACCAACTTTCCAGCTCCATGCATTTCGTCAGCAATCTGATTCATCATTTCATATTCACTGCTGTAGTTCCAGATTGCTGGTCGAGGTGGATTTGCTGACTTGGAGAAGGTCAAAGGATAATCAGCATATTTGAAATGGTTCTGATCATAGTTAAGATCATGGTGCCAATTCCACTCCATAGAATCAAAATAGATACCATCTGCATCCAAAGCCAATGCAGGACTAATCTCTGTGCGCAAAACATATTCAAAGCGATTGGGTGAGGGTAACTCAGGGTCAACATTGGTGGTAATGCTTACCGCCCAACCACTTTTGAACCAAGGGGTTTCAAGACGACGCGCTTGATAAAGCCCCTGCTTATCCAAGGTCACCGAACTGGGGAAATATTGCAGGTGATCCTCTGGAATTGTTTCAGCGCCAATCACCGTGGCGTAGGGAGCACCCAATGTTTGAATAGGAATCTGAACATCCCAGGGCTCGGTGTATTGAAAGCTGTATACCTCTGGGGCTTGTTTGTCAGCAAGCATTGTTGGTACTGCCGGATCCATTCCTTTGTCATTGGTAACATGGCCTGTCTCATGGAAGGCAAAGCCAAAATCCTGCCACCCCTCTATAGTAAATAGGGGCGTAAATGGCAGCCAGATCCCTTCATGCTCAACTCGCTTCTTAAAGAATTCTGCTTGAATCGAATAATAGTTAGCCAAAGCTGATCGAAAGCCCCACTGAGATGCGTGTTCGAATAGATAAAGTTTAAAATGACCTCGATTGGGGAACTTCTGCGTTTCCGGACTAATTCCCAGATCGAATTCAGCAACCACTCCACGATCAGCTTGCACACTAAGCCGATATACCAAGGGCAAGCCCATGTCGACTGCCCAGGCATAGCCTTGGGTATCAGAGGAGATTGACGCCAGCGGGTAATAGGACATCTGTCCAGTACCAACCAAATCGTTGTAACCCCCATTCGATTGCTCATTCGCATTGAATGAACCATCTGGTGGATGCTGGGTAGCAATATCAACATATTCAGAATACTGACTTTGAGTAGCTGTGATAGGCACACTATCGTCAATATTTTGATCCCAGTGATAGGAAAACAAGTTTTCAACAGGAATGGCTAGGTCAACAGTAACACAATGCTCTCCCCCATCAGTGGACAATACAGTACCATTGCATTCCACATAGCTCCCCTGATCTATGAATACCAATTCAAGTTCAAACCCATTGGTTGTGTAACTCAAGTGGTTTGCCCTATTCAATGCTTGCGAGCTGCACAGTTTTAGAGGTATGTTTTGGGTAACTCCATCAGCCAAGTGAATGGTCAACCTGGGTTTAACCCTGCTCGTTAGGGTCATCATGCTATTTGCACCATAAACTGAGACAACCATAAATAAGCCACTGAGGAGCACTTTCAGGAAACGTTTCATGATCTAGTCCTTGTCTTTAGTGGTAAGCCATACGCATACTGGCCAAGAAATTGTGAAACCCTGGATGCACACAATACGCCATCCCTTAAAAGGATAAACATATCCATTACAATTTATTAATACTCGTCAGCAGAAACGGTAATCTTATCTAGGGCCTTCCATAAATACACACTACTTATCAATACAAAACCTAGAGCAACGTATCCTGACCATGTTTCGCCAAATAAAAGCTGTCCGACACCGTACAAGAACCCAAAAATAACGATCAGTGAAGCAAAATATGCCATCACATCGTTTTTAAAACTATGAGCATAGGGTTGAAAATCAGGTAGAGACTCAAATACGCGTTTCCAGCCATTGCCACCGATCCGCAGTTTTTTATAAAATTCAATAACATGGGCACTTGGTTCAGTTGTCGTATAAATCATAACGCTGATCCACACGATAGCTGCAGCCACTGTTGTGATCAGAATTCGGACGGGGAACATCCCATCATAGCCCTCAAGGGGCGGTGCAGTCACGGACCAAAGCTGTAGAAAGTTTGCGACAATAAGTGATGCAGCCAATGCTGATATTTCTGTCCACGCATTGACCCTCCACCAGTACCAACGCAGTACCAGGATAATTGCAGCACCCGATTCCATGAGCGTGACGTATTTATAGATGCCCAGAATACTGTTCAAGCGTGTTACAAAAAAGAGCATTAAGACAGCTAAAAGGCCACCGGTGATACGGCTGTAGGAAATTGCTTTTTTTTCAGTTAACTCCGGATTTCGAGGTCTGATAAAATCATTTATCACATAAGATGAGCCCCAATTTAGCAGAGTATTTATAGTACTCATGTAGGCTGCCAATAAACTGGCTATCATAATCCCTTTTAGGCCAACCGGCATAAACTTATCGATCATCATGGGATAGGCCTTCTCAGAATCAACCAGATCAGGGAAATAGATGATACTAAGAACACCGACGATGATCCACGGCCAACTCCGCACAGCATAATGCAGCACGCTATACCACAAGTTAGCTAACAAAGCATCTTTTTCACTTTTGCAGGCCAGAAGACGCTGAATTTGATAGGCATAACCAGGGGCCATCCCCCACCAGAGCACACCTAAATACACAACAAAGGTGAGCACTTTTAAGTCGAAATTTTCAAAGCTGGGGAAAAAGTTTAACATCTCAGGTCTAAAACCAGGACTAGCTGACAAACGTTCCACAACACTGATCCCAGTGGAAGCTGCATCAGCCCAGGCCAGCCAGGCCAAACTGATCGCGCCTACCATAGCGAGTACAAACTGTAGCAAATCGGTATAGACAACGCCATACAGGCCGGATAAGATTGTGTAGAAAAAAGTCATTAATGCGAGACCGGCGATCAAGGCCAGCGAAGGGGTGATGGGGCCAAGCAAAGGTAAAGTAAAAAGCGGTTCTACACTCAAGTGTAGAATGACAGTAAATAGCTTCCCCACAGCCAGTGTGACTGATGTCAGGATAAACATGTTAAAGAATATGCCTTTATACAGAGCCAGGAAATATCTCAGGTAAACAGCACCCTTTCCTTCATAGCGCAATGCAATAAATTCGATATCAGTTCTAACTCCAGACCGTTTCCACAATTTCGAGAAAAAGTAAACTGAAATTAAACTCCCGAAGGCAGCAGACCACCAGAACCAATTCTCATAGATTCCACTATCACGTACCATACCTGCAACCATGAGCGGCGTATCTGAGCTGAAGGTAGTGGCTACAATGCTGGTTCCAGCTAACCACCAGGGCAAACTTCTACCCGCCACAAAATAGTCATCCAGACTGCTGGAAGCTTTTCGAGTGAAATACAGTCCTACACCTAGCGATAGTAGTAAATATCCGCCTATAATTCCCCAATCAAGCATAGCCATTTATAGATTCATCCTTTATAATTATATTGATTACTCCGATACAATCATGGTAACGAAGATTGACTGTCCCGAAAAAAGCCCCTCTCGCAGAGGTACGCAGAGACGCCTGCCTATGCCAAAGACGGTCTCCGCAGGCAGGCAAAGGGTTGATGTTTTTGCACATACAGTAACACAACTTAACTAGCTCTGTATATTACTGATAGATATGTTTTCATGTGCTCTCTTATACTTCTTGCGGTTTCATCAAGATTTAATATCAGGGCATTTCCTGACTTAGATCTTTACCTGATTTTAGCAAAACATCGGTGACACTATTAAGCCAATTGACTTGAAGAGCTACTTCATCAGCCTGAGCCTTATGCATTTGCTCATAATTGGGTTGCTCTGGATTTAGATAATCTAAACACAGTACGGTAAAACCATCCTTTTTAGCGGCCTCACGGTTTACATGAGGAACTGCTTCAGCTTTATGACTTTCCGCGAACCAGGGATTTATATCACCTTCAGACGTCTCCCAATTCCAAGATGTATAATAGGATTCAAACATCACGGCATTTACCAGTTCTCGGATATTATAGGCATAAACATCAGGCAAGGTATCATAGAAATAAAACAAGCCCCGATTGGCAATTAAAACGGAATTTGGAAAATCTGACCTGATCTGTTCGATAATGTTGTGCATGCCGGGAATCATCCAGGCAAAGGTATGCCAGGGAGAGGCAGAATCAATTGTATCCATGAAGAAACCATCACAACCAAGCGTGTCTACCACTGTTTTTAAACCGTCGGTGTTATTTAGAATTTCATTATACCATGCTGGATCACCGGCGTTGGTATAACGGCTTCCCCAGGTGCCATTGTAATCGACTTCACCATCATTGTCGCCATCCAGGTAGTAGCTGGCAACTCCTGTTTCACCATACACCAGTGTACTATCTACCCAACTAACAGGACCGCGTCCATTTCCTTTAGACAGTGGTCCTGGGTTTTCCTCTCCAATGGAGATATAGCCTACCACGATACAGTCATCATCATTATTGGCAATTCCGTCAACTCCATTTTGAATTTCAGTGACAACTTCTGCAGTGACATTTGATTTTGGATGGAGAATTACCAGATCAAATTTCTCAGCGTACTGAGTTTGTTTGGGTGACCAATCGCCATAATAAACTAAATATCTCGACTCTGCTGTAAATCCAGCCAAGGGACCATTCACATGCTCCACTGGTTTATCCTGATCTTGACTACTGCACCCTAGCATCAGACTAGCCAGTAACAGAATAAGCAACATGTGATTGGGAGAGCTGACAGTTGATCTTACCAGCATAATTCTTCTCCATATTCCTTGAATAAAAATTCACGAACTCGGGCAATATCTTTTTTCTCAGTTAAGTCAGGTACAACCTCATCCATTTTTAATGCTTGAACAGATATTGCATTGGAACGAGCCATTGCCAAAATAGCCTGGGGTAATTCTTTTTCATCTCGTTCTAAACTCACAGGGCAGTCTTTCAGAAAGGAATAGATCTGTGAACCCGATAATTTCCAAAGATTCATACTGACACCAATCCTGCCAGCCGAATCACTAACTCTAGCGATTTGCTCAGGGTTTGGCTTTTCAATAATATCCAATAAATAGTCATCTGAATCAACACTGGTGACCGCAAACCCGGCGATACGTTCCGGGGCAAAGCCTAACGCATCCCGATTGTAATCTACCCAGGCATTGGAACTCTGAAATTCCCGAATTTGCTCAAAAGCTTTTGCTGAGTATAAATTATCTGAATTACAGACCACAAATTTCTTATCCATAAGGCCCTGATACTGATCCATGGCCTGCAATAATGCATCAGCAGTACCAAAAGGTTTTACCCGACCTTCAGGAATGTATTGGATGGCATAGGATATATCTAATCCATGAAAATCATTGCTATGATCAGCTTCACCATAGTGTGCTTTTACGCCTGAATTTTCTGAACGCGTTACCAAAATAACTTCTTCAAACCCAGCTTTGCGGGCATTCCAGAGTAAATAGTCCAGCAATGGTCTACCAGCCGGCCCGACTCCAATAACACCCTTATCTTTTTTCTCTGCTTCACGAATATCATTAATATCAGTTTGATCATCACCCTGCTTGGACTTCATCCGCGAAGAAAGGCCACCGGCAAGCACAATTAGAGTTTTACTACTCATGATGAGGCACCAATCTTTTCATAGTGAGCCAGGCCAGCTGAAGGGGCTTTAATCTTACCTTCAGGGAGCTGCACTTCTGAGGTACTGGTCACTTCTAAGCGGTGGTTATAGAGCGTCCTTCGATAAGTACCCTCGTGAGCGGCCGCCAAATAGAGATCGTCATATTCAGTGGTATTAAGCACGAAAACATGGGGTCGATCAACCCACTTTATCTCGCGTCCTGTGGCAAAAACGCTAATAAAAGCCTTTTGGTCATTGACCCTTTGAAAGGTATCCATGACTGAATTCTGAGGTTTAAAGTCACCCTTTTTATACAGGTCAAGATGATCATCAAAAAAGCCGAGCCAGGCTTTTAATATCTTAGCATGCCTGAGACTAATCTTTTGAACATTAATCGAGAAATTAGGAACACCGGTTGTAATCTGCTTCATCAACATGATGGCTAATTTTTCAGGTTCCTCAAAATTTGAGAAAGCCAGATAGTCATTATGGACAATGGGCATATAGGCCGCGGGATAAATACTACGATGAGTATTAATATTTTCATCAAAGGGTGAATCACCACCGCGAACATGACTGCCATCTGTTGCCAACTCTACGTTTCCATAGTTATTTTTCTCACTATAAATGAGATTCGGTTTGGCTTTCATCGCTTCATCAAATAGTAGTTTAAAGGTTCGGCGTAGTCCCTCGCTGGTCGTATCACAGTCGTGGCTGTGTTCTGTTGAATCGCAAGCAGCGTCAGGCATATAGTCAAACAGGTCACTTTTTATGCCTTCAGCACCATAGGAAATGAGCTTGAGCAGATTTTCGACCATGACTTCCCTGGCTTCAGGGCTTCGCACACAGAGGGTATGAAAACGGGCACTACAGGTGTAAAGCTCTTGATTCACATGGGTCAGTAAATGCTTCACTTTGGGTTTAGATTTTGCATATGGGCCAATTCCAATGGGGCAGAACCACAATACTGGGGCAATTCCAATTTCTTTGACAGCCCTGACGGTTTTCCTGATATCATCAAACTTGCCTTTAATGGTAATCGGCCAATCACCCATGTCACCTTTTAGACTTTGTCCATCCAGACCAATTCCGTACCAACCATCATCGAAGATCAAGGCCTTCATGCCTAATTCTTTGGCACCTCGGGCCGTATCGAGAATCCAATCATGGGTCATATTATCTGAATTGATAATCCTCCAGGTACACAGAGCAGGCCGAAAGCCGTCATCCTGAATGGTATATTTAAGATTATGATAGTCCTGATAGATCCGGCCATATTCACGGAGATTTTCAAACCAGTTTTCTTCGCCAGCAGATTGGTAGATCCCATCCTCAAAAACACTTACTTCGCCAATCGGCATTTCCCACAGGGGAAATTTAACGCTCCAGCTCAATTTAGCATTGGCCACGCCACCATGAACAGTGAGGCTATTTTTCTTATTTGCACCAGGACTATGGAAATGAAATTCGGATTCATAAATCTTCCCTAGCAACCCGAAGCCAAAGTCGACTTTTTCATGCGCATTCAGTAGACAGAAATAGGGATTGGCCAAAGCCCGCCCTGTTGAGGTGAACTTGAAGCTCCAAACTTGTCGAGGAAGAAATTTTTCCATAAAGAAACGACCTGAATCCGGAATCAGTATTTTCCCAAAGTTTCTAAGCGGAACACTAAATTCGTAATGCACTTTATCAAGAGAATAGGTCTTTCCATCTTTTTGGCTTAGAGAGAATCGAATCGCTTTGTGATCTTTCCATAATTTTAATACCATATCGCCTGATGTGACAGTACCCGGTTTCAGGGGTAAATTTTCGAAGCAATGCTCCACCCCATCAACGGTAAAAACTGGAGTGAATTTTTTTATGGAAAGTGTTTTCATGAAATTTGAATTCCTTGATGTTATTGAGTGCCAATGAGTTATTTTAGAGCACTGGAATATAAATAATATATTTTAATATATCTAACTTTCTTTTTAAAATATTTTAATTAGATACCATATTTCAAATTCCCTCCTATATTCCCGACTCAACTTTTCACTTGATATATGAAGAACTTATAACGAGGATTATGTAATGAATAATACTACTTCGAATAAACACCTGGCAATTAGCGAACGTTTATTATCCCTAGATGTATTTCGGGGTTTGACCATGTTCCTTTTGATTGGTGAAGCCACCTTTCTCTATGAGCACCTGTTGCAATTTGGTACTGAGGGTGGACTTTGGCAATCTTTCGTCCTGCAATTTCATCATCATCCCTGGAATGGACTACGCTTTTGGGATCTAATTCAGCCCTTTTTTATGTTCATCGTTGGAGTCGCTATGCCTTTCTCTTTTGCTGCTCGTTGGGCCAAAGGGCAGAGCTGGTCAGATAGCTTCAAACATGCGGTAACGAGATCAGCGATCCTGTTGTTCCTTGGCTGGGCACTATACTGCATTGGTCCTGGCAGAATCACTTTTGAGCTATGGGATGTCCTGGCTCAACTTTCAGTTACCTATCTCATTGCATTTCTCATTATGCGTAAATCGATGACAGTCCAGTTTGGTATTTCTATTGGTCTACTTTTACTGACTGAGGTTTTGTATAGAACATGGTCGGTACCGGGTTATGATCAAGCATTTACTCCCGGACACAACTTTGGGAGCTGGATGGATATGCTACTTATGGGCAAAGTTTCTGCAGGTCACTGGATCGCCTTCAATGCGATTCCCACAAGTGCTCACACCATTTGGGGTGTCCTAGCTGGAATGATTTTAATGAGTAAGCGGGACTGGCAGAGCAAACTTAAGATTATCGGCTTTGCCGGATTGGCCATGCTGGCTATTGGGTATGGACTTGATTCTGTCACCCCCATCGTTAAACGAATTTCTACAACAACATTTGTATTTGCATCAGGTGGCTGGGCACTGCTCACGCTGGCCTTTCTGTATTGGCTCATCGATGTTCGACGTATCCGATCCTGGGCAGTATTTTCTACGTTTGTGGGCATGAACCCACTATTTATTTATCTATTTTCCCATACGGGTGGAACGGAATGGTTCAGGAAACTTATTCATCCATTTGTATTTGGAATTTTCTCCTTCGCTTCAGATGCTTTCAAGCTTACTGTAGAATCTCTATTACTATGGGGGTTGCTGTGGGCCTTAACCTATTGGTTATATAAAAAGAAAATCTTTATTCGTATCTAGCACGGATTTGATATGTTATTGGATAGACTTGACATATAATTAATCTAAAAAGTTTTAACGATAGGAAAAAACAATGACACTACAATTTATCGACTGGATATCAATTTTTGGATTTTTTGCCATTTCCCTTATCGTCGGACTCAGCGTAGCCAAAAAAGCAGGCTCAAATTCTACCGAATTCTTTGCTTCCAGCCGAAGCATGCCCTGGTGGTTGCTGGGTGTCTCAATGGTTGCCACTACATTTTCGGCTGATACACCCAACCTAGTAACCGATCTTGTTCGTCAACATGGTGTTTCTGGAAACTGGATGTGGTGGGCATTTCTCCTAACAGGGATGGTGACTGTTTTTATCTATGCAAAATTGTGGCGTCGTTCAGAAGTATTAACTGATGTTGAATTTTATGAGCTGCGCTATAGTGGAAAATCCGCTGCCTTTTTACGGGGATTTCGATCTCTTTATCTCGGTGTCTTTTTTAATGTCATAATTATGGCCACTGTACTGCTTGCCGCAATTAAGATTGGCGGGGTTATGCTCGGGCTCACCCCCTTTGAAACAATATTTTGGGCCTCTTTAGTGACTGTTCTTTACAGTATGCTTGGTGGCTTACGGGGTGTCCTTATTACTGATTTTATTCAATTTTTTATTGCCATGATCGGTGCCGTATATGCAGCTGTAATTGTAGTTAATTTGCCAGAGGTTGGTGGGTTGACAAATTTATTAGCCCATCCTGCAGTAAGTGGTAAAATATCACTCTTACCTGATTTCTCAGATACGAATCTGTTGATGACCGTCTTGATCATCCCCATTGCTGTTCAATGGTGGAGTGTCTGGTATCCGGGTGCAGAACCAGGTGGTGGTGGATATATCGCTCAACGCATGTTGGCAGCAAAAGACGAGAAGAATGCCATGGGAGCCACCCTCTTTTTTAATCTTGCCCATTATGCTTTACGCCCCTGGCCCTGGATCTTGGTCGCTCTGGCGTCATTGGTTGTTTTTCCAGATCTTGAATCCTTAGGTGCTGCCTTTCCTAATATTGATGCAAACATTTTAAAAGACGATTTGGCCTATTCTGCCATGCTCACCTATTTACCAGCTGGAATATTAGGAATTGTAGTAGCCTCCTTAATCGCAGCAGTTATGTCAACCATTTCTACCCATTTAAACTGGGGTGCATCTTATGTGGTAAATGATTTCTATAAGCGCTTTATTAAACCTGAAGCCAGTGAGACAGAGCTGGTCCTGGTTGGCCGAGGGACAATTTTAATCCTAATGATTTTGGCTAGCACACTGGCTTTATTCCTGAGTAATGCTTTACAGGCATTTCATATCATGCTCCAGATCGGAGCTGGTACAGGACTCCTATTTTTACTACGCTGGTTCTGGTGGCGCATCAATGCAATAAGTGAAATTGCCGCCATGGTTATTTCATTTGTTGTAGCTATCTATTTTGAACTCATTCACCATCGTTTAGGATTTGCGGATATTATTGAATGGAAAAAACTGGTGATCGGTGTAGCTATCACAACGGTTGGATGGTTATTGGTCACATTGTTCACAAAACCAAGTGACCAGAAAACACTGCTCAATTTTTACCGCAAAATTACCCCCGGTGGTCCCGGCTGGAAAAAGGTATTGGACAAAGCCAAGCAAGATGGCGAAGATGTTGCTGTATATATCTCAGAGAAATGGGATTTACCATCTAGTCTACTAGGAGTATTTTTAGGGTTACTTGTAATTTACAACGGCCTATTTGCCATCGGTTTCTGGCTCTATTCAAATACATTTGCAGCTATAATTACTACCACAGTATCCATAATTGCATCAGTTATTTTGATAAAGATGTGGGCTAAGTTTCGTGTTAGCTAACACAATTTTTGAACCGTCAACAGCTGCTGATATACCCAGGTACAGAGCTCTGATACCTTCGCTCAGCATGAGTATAATATGCTCTTCTGGCGATATGACCCCTGGCTCACCTCCACAGCACTACTTTCATAATGTCTTGTTTATGTAAATTTTTGAAGACCTGCTCAAGACTGAGAGATTGGATTGTGACCCATCTAATAATTCTTAGACGTTTGCACATAATTAATATATATTTAGGAGAATTATCCCCGCTCCAAGGGTAAACTAATTTAATTGATGGAAATACGCAGTCTTATTTTACAATAAATATCCACAAGTCAAACCAGCCCATATTTGGCCTGTCCATTTTAGCCTGCCCGACGTGTTTATTGTCATATTGTGTCATGATTTGTCATAGTTGGTGGGTTTTGTTGGGTGGGATTACAGGGTCATCCATCGCACTTCGACTCCGCTCAGTGTGACGGTTCGGGATGACGAGGATAAAGGGTTACAGCCTTCTATCCCGTATATAGCACCATTCTCCTAAAAACGAAATAGCCCCCAGGAACCGAAGTTCCCAAGGGCTTGGGG
>JAOZSM010000089.1 GCA_029939675.1 Fidelibacterota bacterium | reverse complement strand
AAGCATGGTGTTAATGGCACCAAACATGGGATGGAAGACCTTAAAGGGACCTTCACTAAGTGTTTTATCCATGTTGTTCAGAAAGCGTTCAAGAAATTTCAGCATGATCAAGCCTCCTTTTCCATGGCTAACATGCCCTTTTCGATGATATCACCGAATTCGATTTTCGAGGGGCAGAGATAACTACACAAGGCCAGATCCTCCGGGGCGACTTCATAGATGCCCAGTTGTTCCATCAGTTCAATATCCTCAATGAGGATGGCTTTACACAGATGGACGGGTAAAACATCCATGGGCACAACTTTTTCATACTCACCAGTAGCAACAAAGTTACGTTCCTCACCATTCATGTCGGTGGTAGGAGCCTGCTTTTTGCTGGGGGTCAGTTTAGAGAAAAACATGCGCCAAAAACTGCTGGCTTTAAATCCCAACTGAACCCAACCCATGAATCGACGTCCGCTTAACTCCGGTATCACCGTAAGCATATCATCATAAAAACCAACAAATCCAGCTGCTTTGGTCTGTCGACCCGTCAGGACATTACCAGAGATCACACGTTGCTTGTCTGCTGCAATAGGTGTATTCACCAGATCACTGATCAGCGCGCCTTCTGTTGCTTTGACATAATGCGGTTCGATCATTTCAGAACCAGTCAATGCATAGGTCTTGGCAGCAGGGTATTCACCCTTAGCCAGCAAGCTGCCGATCTGAGCCACATGCCGGGGAGAGATGTACCAAATGATCTCACCAGCCAGCAGTCGGTCGATGTGATGAACCTGTACACCAATATTTCCAGCTGGATGTGGACCAGAGAATTGATGTGCTTCTACACCTGTGATCTTCGAAAAGAATGCTTCAGTTTTTGAAGATGCTGACAAATGGAGTTTACCGTCAGTCATTCTACTAAGAAAATCAATTCCCAGTTGAAAATCCTGTTCCCGACCTTCCAGAATCAAATCTGTCTCTGCCTGAAGTGGAGCAGAATCAACCCCTGAGATAAAAATTGCTTTGGGTGTTTTTGTAAAATCTGCGATCCGATTAAAAGGGCGTTGACGCAATGCCGGCCAGAGTCCCCTGTCTAACAAAATCTCTTTGGCTTTGTCTGCCGATAGCTCACTAATTTGAGCTTTGGTGAAGCTGTCAAATTTTTCGCATGCATCAGCACCAACATCAATTGTGACTCGCTGAATCACCCGCCGTTCACCGCGAACGATTTCACGGACAGTTCCGGCCGCTGGTGAGCGAAATAGAATCTCCGGTTTTTGTTTGTCAACAAATAGGATCGATCCGCGCTTAACTGAATCGCCCGGCTCAACCTTCATCCCGGGACGCATCCCGCGAAAGTCGATGGGCTGGACAGCTATTGCTGTGGTTTTGGGGACTTTTTCAACATGTCGTTCTGCCAAACCCTGGAGCGGTATGTCATAGCCCTTTTTAAGTTTAAACACTCCCATTAGAATGTGTCTCCGTATTGGTTTCTTCCACCTATAATCTGAGTGATTCACATCAGTGCCTCCTCAGAGTGTACACCTGTTGTCAATCTACTTATGTACGCCTTCGTAGAGCACTTGTCAAGGTGATCGTTATCGAATTAAATCACTATTACAAAATATATGCCATAAGAATTCAATACCCACCAAAAAACATGCTTAAAGGCATGTTTCTCACCTTTTAGTCAATGAACATATTGCTTGTTACGAAGAATTATCCGCTCGCATCCACTTGCACTTCAGAGTGCGCGTCTACCTGTATATTGGTATAACTATTTGAACAAGTCTTTGCGAGACCCGAAGGGTCGTGGCAATCTCTAATATTTTTTTCATTATGGAGATCGCCGCACTCCTTTCAGTCGTTCGCGAAGACACAAAGCGTGTGTTTTTAAGTGCAAACCTGTGGTATTATAATAGACAGAAATGGATGTTTTCAGTACCTGCTCTAATAGTCATTTCTTATAGGGCTACCTTAATTATATTGAGCAATGCAAACCACCCATCTACGCCCTGAAATGTACCCGAACTGGCAGGAGTATTACTGGACATATCAGTATAAACTGGCTGAAATTTACTACATCCCGTTGTTCGAAAATTGGGGTGTCCCACTCCAGGGAATGAAAATATTGGATGTAGGTTGTGGTGATGGTGGCTTTACTGCTGCCATGGCAGCCGCTGGTGCTGACTGTACTGGAGTAGAGGTGCGGGATTTTGGCTGGGATAATGCGCACGATACGTTACGGTTCATTCAGCAGGATATTTTGGCTGACAACGCTGTTTCCAGGTTGGGAAACGATTATGATATTATTGTTCTAAGAGATGTGATTGAGCATATACCCGGTCATGACAAAAATAATTTCATGGATGTGTTGCGTAAATTCTTAAAGCCCAATGGTATAATTCTGCTCACATTCCCACCCTTCTATTCACCCTTTGGGCTGCATCAACAGGCCTTCTTGAAAACATTTTTTCGAAAGCTTCCTTTCCTTAGCTGGATACCAGCCGGAGTGTTAAATATGATTCTCAAAGCTGCTGGAGAATCTGAGCCTGCTTTGGCAAATGTGAGGGACATCCGAGATTGTCAAATGACCATCAGGCAGTTCAAATCACTTGTCGGTAAATTGAATTATTCCATCGAAAATGAAAAGTACTATCAAATCAGACCTTCCCATGAGTTGCGTTATGGTTGGAAAACTCGTGAATCAAAACTAGCCTCTGTACCCATTCTCCGGGAATGGTTAGTATTAGGATCCGTTTTTAAGCTATCACTAAATCCCAAACACAACGAGCGTAACAGCTAAACTCATTTTAAATTTGACGAAATCACAAGAAGAATGTGATAAGCTATAATCATCGCCCTAACTACAGTAATAACAAATGTATATATAGCATTCGCATGTGTTCTTATTTGTCAACACTTTGCGTCTCTGCGTTCTCTGCGAGAGGCAATTTTTTTAAGGCCGTCAAGTTTCAAACTCCAATTGTAAAGCCGTCCTAGAGGTAGATAAATCAATCAGACGTCAAAAGTAACTAGCCCTTGCTCACCCATGGTCGGCCGTCTATCTTCCCCGCGCTTTGTGACAAGCCCATGTATTAATGAATTAAAGCATAGATATTTATGAGCTTGCCCATGGCAGTAATTGGCGATTAAGAAAGCAGGAGAGATGCTCGAACAACTTTCACAGAATCTGGAAAATGTTTTTAAGAAACTGCGCGGTCATGGCAAGTTATCTGAAGACAATGTTTCTGAGGCTATGCGTGAAGTTCGGCGGGCGTTACTCGAGGCTGATGTCAATTACAAGGTTGTACGCACATTCATCAACTCCGTGAAGGAAAAAGCACTCGGCTCAGAGGTCCTGCGTTCTATCACGCCAGGGCAGCAGATCGTAAAGATCATCCATGAAGAGCTGATTGTCCTCCTTGGAGAAAAAACTGCTGAACTTGAACTCTCAGGTAATCCTGCCATCATCCTCTTGGTGGGGCTTCAGGGATCAGGAAAAACGACTACAACGGCCAAACTTGCCCGTAATCTACGCAAAAGTGGACGGTTGCCACTATTGGTTGCTTGCGATGTTTACCGCCCGGCAGCTATAACCCAGCTGCAAGTATTGGGTAAACAACTGGATATTCCAGTTTATGCTGAAGAAGGTAATCAGGACGTGGTTCAGATTGCCCGGACAGCTATTCGTGAGTCGGCCCGGTATGCAGCAAATGTAGTCATAGTCGATACGGCAGGTCGACTGCATGTTGATACAGACATGATGGATGAAGTTAAACGACTCCAACAAGCGTTGAAGCCTGCAGAAACCCTGTTTGTGGCAGATTCCATGACAGGCCAGGATGCTGTAAATGCAGCCGGGACCTTTGCAGAGACGGTTGAGCTTACCGGTGTTATCCTTACCAAACTTGATGGCGATGCTCGGGGCGGTGCGGCTTTGTCCGTACGGGAAGTCACGGGGAAACCTATCAAATATATTGGTGTGGGAGAACATCTCGATAAACTGGAGGTATTCCACCCGGACCGAATGGCCGGTCGTATTTTGGGCATGGGTGATATCGTGTCCCTGGTGGAAAAAGCCCAGCAGGATATTGATGTTGAAGATGCTGCGAAACTGGAAGAAAAAATGCTTAAAAGCACCTTCGATCTGGAGGATTTTAAGCAACAGTTGAAACAGCTCAAATCCATGGGACCACTTGGTGATCTTATGGGGATGATCCCGGGAATGAAGGGAATTAAAAATGTTGATGTCGATGAAAAAAGGTTGACTAGGATTGAAGCAATCATTAACTCTATGACCCTTGTCGAAAGGCGGAAGCCTCAGATATTAAATGGTAGTCGACGTAAACGGATTGCCAGAGGGTCTGGAACAAAGGTTCAGGATGTGAACCAGTTGATAAAGCAGTTCCAGTCGATGCGAAAGATGATGAAGAAATTTGGAAAAATGAATAAAAGGCAGTTGATGAAAAACTTGCCTATGGGATTTTAAGGAGGACACCTTTGGCTGTCAAAATCAGACTGAAGCGGATGGGAAAAAAGAAACAACCCTTCTATCGTATTGTAGTTGCCGATTCTCGGGCACCACGTGATGGACGCTCAATTGAAAAACTTGGACATTATAACCCAATCACAGAACCAGCAGAACTTGTGATCAATGAAGAACGCCTTTTCCATTGGATGGATGAAGGTGCCACACCCAGCGATACTGTATTTAGCTTGCTGCGTGGACGTGGACTGACCCTCAAGTATGAGTTAAAGAAGCGTAATGCCGATGAGGCCACCATTAGCAAAGAAATGCACAAATGGGAATTGGCTCGTAGTGAAAAGGGCAAGAAAAAAGCAGCCGCCGAATCAGCAAAAATGGCTGAAGCTGAGGCTGCAACTGTGACCGAAGAAGTTACTGTAGCAGAAGAAACTGTTGAGAACACGGAGAACGAAAATTCTTAATAAGCTGAAGAAATTCCTTTCTAACGATCAGGAAGATTCAAGAACCCACGGAGGTATGACCATGAAAGAGTTTGTAGAGTTTGTTGCTAAAAGTCTGGTGGACAAACCGGATGAAGTTGAGGTCAATCAAGTAGACAGTGAACGGGTGACAATCTTTGAGTTAAAAGTAGCCAAGGAAGACATTGGCAAAGTCATCGGTCGTCAAGGCCGGACTGCTAAAGCCTTCCGTACATTATTGGCTGCAATTTCAGCTAAGGCCGGAACTAACCGGGCTATGCTTGAGATTATCGAATAAGGTTAATGCAATCAGCTGAGGATAACAGAACCGCCATTGGTGTGGTTCGAAAACCTCACGGTGTTCGAGGGGGACTCAAGGTGACCCTCTACAGTATCGACCTTGACACGCTCCAGAATCTGGAGCAGCTTTTTGTTAATACGGGTAATAATTGGAAGCAGCTCACGTTAAGAAGCTGTCAGGGTTATGCTGATTTTGCCATTCTGGCCTTCAATGAGATCAAAGATCGAACAGAAGCAGATGCTTATCGTGATCTTGAGCTTTTTGCCAGTCAAGCTGCCTTACCGGAATTGGAAGATGGTAAATTCTGTCTTGATGATCTCATCGGTTGTGAGGTTGTAGATGAGAATCAGACCTCGCTGGGTAAAGTTGTGGAAGTACTCACTCCTGCTGCTCATGAGGTTCTGGTCATTAAACAAGGCGAAACAGAGCTACTTGTTCCACTGGTAGATGAGTGGGTTGTGGCTGTGGATATTACTGCTGGACGCATTCAGATCAATACTGCTGAGGAAATTTGATGATCATTGATGTGATCACAACTTTTCCTGATACAGTCCGCGCTTTCCGGGAGATGGGAATTGTCGGTCGGGCATTTGATAGTGGATTGGCTGAACTCAAGTGCTGGGATATCCGCGATTATGCCGACGACACCTACAAGCATATCGATGATGTGCCTTATGGGGGTGGACCGGGTATGATCATTAAACCGGATCCTCTGTTCAGAGCATTTGAAGCTGTTGAAGAATTCCGCCAGGATCAAGGGCATCGTATCTTTTTAACACCACAGGGAAAGCCTTTTAAGCAAGAGGCAGCTGAGCGATTAGTAGAATATTCGCATGTTGTCCTGCTCTGTGGTCGCTACAAAGGTATTGACCAGCGAGTTCGAGATGAACTGATTGATGAAGAGATCAGCCTGGGAGATTTTGTACTCTCTGGAGGTGAGATCGCTGCCTTTGCAGTCATTGATGCCATGGTTCGGTTACTTCCAGGTGCTGTCAGTGATGATGAATCTACAAAATCGGACACTTTTCCTGTTGGATTATTGGATGCACCGTATTATACCCGCCCCGCTGAGTACCGGGGACTAAAAGTACCCGGTGTGTTGCTCTCTGGGCATCACGCAGAAATTGATAAATGGAGAGAACAGCAACGTCTGGAGCGTACAAAGACTAAGCGCCCTGACTTGTTTGATAGATATATGAGAGGACTGGAGGAAAGTCATGGATAGAGTAAATAACCTGGTAGCAGGGTATCTGAAAACGGATCGACCCGATTTTAAACCGGGTGATACTGTTGCAGTAGATGTAAAAGTTATTGAAGGTGAAAAAGAAAGAATTCAGGTCTTCGAGGGTAATGTAATTGCTCGTACCGGTAAGGGCATCAACGCCACTTTTACCGTAAGGAAGATTTCAAATGGTGTCGGTGTCGAGAGAATATTTCCTCTTCATTCCCCAACCGTGGATGGTATCAAAGTATTACGGCGTGGAAAAGTACGTCGTGCCAAACTTTATTATCTCCGTAAATTGCGCGGTAAAAAAGCCAGGATCAAAGAGCTCAGAACCTTCTAAGTCCCTGTCTTACTGGATCATACTGATCCACATATTTAAAGGCTGTCCATTTGGATGGCCTTTTTCTGTTTTGATGGGGTCTGTACATATTGTTACTAAGCTGGGATTCAATCCCCGCCCGGTATTAAACTGGCCTCGGTTATTTGTGATGTTAGTTTTCTCTGTGTCCCTTATACAAGCCATATATCCCTCGACTCCGCTCGGGATGACGAACATCGATTCACACGATTATCCAGGACCAGTTAAATAAGATAACCCAACCCCCAATCTCCTAACACCCAAACCTCCCAACCTCCCAACCTCCAAACCTATAACCCCCAACTTTCCCATAGCATTTTCCCTTACCAGCCATTAATCTGCCTCCATGATTGAGAATTTGACTTCCCTGAATCTGGCTGCTATCCTGCTTATCGGCGCTTCAGCAGGCTTTATCAATGTTCTGGCTGGTGGGGGCTCTTTCTTAACGCTACCCTTACTCATCTTCCTGGGACTGCCGCCCAATCTGGCCAATGGGACCAATCGATTGGCGATCCTGATGCAGAATACTTTTGCTGTTGGTCGGTTCGTCAAAAAAAAAGTTAATCCTGGATACTTTTCACTTAAAGCAGCTATGTATACAGTTCCTGGTGGCATCTTAGGTGCCTGGTCGGCTACTCAAGTCAGCAATTCCCAGTTTAAGGTCAGTCTGGCGCTAGTGATGATTATTATGTCACTTTTCACACTATTCTCAGCCAACAAAGAGAGTGCTGACCCCCTGGATCCCGAGGCATATACAGGGAGTTGGCTGGGACCTGGATTTGCCTACTTTTTGGTGGGTATTTATGGTGGTTACATCCAGGCCGGGGTTGGTTTCCTGGTGCTTACCGTGCTACTCTGGCAGAACATCAATCTGGTGCATGGCAATGCCGTCAAACTGACCATCATTATCTTCTTTACTACTATCGCTCTGATAATCTTTGCCTGGAATGGACAGGTCAATTGGGGGATGGGAGTAATGCTGGGGGTGGGAAATATGCTGGGCGCCTGGCTGGGGACCCACGTAGCCATCAAAAAAGGTCATAAATTTATTAAGCACGTGGTTACCGTTGCAGTCATTGGATTTGCGATTAAACTATTGCTGGATTTGTAAATAATTTGTCTAACCACAGAGTTCACAGAGAGCACAGAGGTTAATAAATTCAGAAGGGTATTCGCCTGAGTGTCTTCGCGAAGGAGGGAACCGACTGCGAAGAGCTATTCAGGCTAAGGCTACGATGGGAAAACTAATTCCGGAGATTTGTCAGTTGCCTTGGATCGGCATCCCAAGCGGCTTGTGGGGGCGCAGCTCATAGGCGTAGACCCAAGTCGAGGGATATTCAATTGACCTGAGATTGAAACTTTATTTTTTAACGCACCTCGACGGAGCTTATGCTGAAGAAGATCGAAGTACTCGGTGTGACGAAACGGGTGCTTTTGAAATTAAGCAATAGGAAAGTTTTATGAATAAATCCTCAGCCAAACCATTTGATTTATCCACGCTACCCAGTGTTGATGCCCTGTTGCAACATGTGGAAGCGCTTGACCTGCCTCATAATATGAAGAAAAACGAAGCCCGAGCTATGCTGACTGAGATTCGTCAGCAGGCAGCTAAAGGAAAATCAATTGGATTGGAAAATCTGACAGATCAATTCGATGAACGGTTAGGTAAAATTGCGAAATCATTGCGTAAAGTGATCAACGGCACCGGTGTTGTGATCCATACCAATCTGGGTCGCTCTCCCTTGAGCGCGGAAATGCTCCAGGCTATGGAATTGTTGAGAGATAGTTATGTGAACCTTGAGCTTGATTTAGATAATGGGCGTCGGGGAAACCGGCATGATCACCTGCGACCCTGGATTCGAGCGCTTACCCAGGCAGAGAATGGTATCCTGGTCAATAATAACGCCGCTGCTGTGCTCCTGGCATTGAATTCCCTGGCAGATAAAAAGGAAGTCATTATCAGCAGGGGACAACTGGTTGAAATAGGCGGCTCTTTCCGTATCCCGGAGATTCTGCGCAAGGCCGGCTCCAAACTGGTGGAAGTAGGCACCACCAATCGGACCCACCTCAAGGACTATGAATCAGCCATCACTCCTCGAACCAGGCTTTTGTTATGGGTGCACTCCTCAAATTACAAAATTACCGGTTTTACCAAGGAAGTCTCACTTCAGGAATTGGTGGAATTAGGCAGTAAACATAGTCTGCCTGTTATGGCAGACCTGGGCAGTGGTGCCCTGGTACCCATCGATCAGTTTGGTTTACAGCGTGAACCCCTGGTCTCAGAGATCATTAGAGCCGGTGTGGATGTGGTCACTTTCTCAACCGATAAGTTGCTGGGAGGACCCCAGGGCGGAATTATTGCCGGAAAACAAAATCTCATTCAGAAAATCGAAAAAAATAATCTATTGCGGGCTTTGCGACCGGATAAAACCCAGATTCTACTCACCCTGCAGGGTTTGAAAGCATTTACTAAGGTAAGTGAAATACCGGAGCATGTACCGATTTATCATGACCTTTTGACCGATGTGGCAACGCTAAAAATTCGAGCTGAATCTATCAAATTCCAGGTGTCGAATGCGCACATTTCAGTGGTAATCATAGATACTCAAGCCCAGGTTGGCTCGGGTGCATCTCCGTCTGAGAGCATGACTTCAGTGGGGATATCCATTAAACATGCCAGACTAAAGGCAGCAAAAATAGCCAGTTATCTGCGTGCCAATCAACCGGCCATCATGGGTCGCATCAATGATGATGTCTTTATGATCGATCTTAAAGCTGTTCGTGAAGCTGAAGTTGCTGCAATTGTTCAGGCATTGAATAGCCTGAAAGCGTAGCATTATTGCATTCGACTTTAAGGCTTTTGACCTTCGACTATCAATCAAACATACTTAGGAGTCAACTGATATGATCACCTCCACAGTCTGGCAATCTCGTTTAAAAGCCCTGGGACCCGGTCTATTATGGGCTGGAGCTGCAATTGGAGTTTCTCATCTGGTCCAAAGTACGCGAGCCGGTGCCACCTATGGTTTTGCTTTGGTCTGGATCGTCCTGGTTGCCAATCTATTTAAATACACTGCTTTTGAATTTGGACCTCGCTACGCCGCTGCCATGGGTGAGAGTCTGCTGGACGGTTATCAGCGAGTGGGCAGATGGGCTTTGGTCATTTTCCTGATCCTGACCTTCGGCACCATGTGGACCCTCCAGGCTGCAGTGACTATTGTAACTGCCGGCCTGGCCAGCAAGATCTTCGGGATTGCCCTGAGTCCAGTAATCTGGAGCACTATCATATTGGCTGTCTGCGCTGCTATTCTGACGGTGGGAAAATATCGCATATTGGATAAACTGATCAAGATCATCATTATTGTACTGACTGTTTCCACTATTTTTGCTGTAATTGCAGCTGTTAGCCATGGTCCATCTGTCAAAACTGATTTTATTCCTCCCGAGCTTTGGACTGTTGCAGGGATTTCATTTCTGGTCGCCTTAATCGGCTGGATGCCTTCAGCCATTGATATATCAGTTTGGCATTCTCTCTGGACCATCGAACGGAGTAAGGAAACCGGTAGTGCTCCTTCCCTCAAAGACGCCTTGTTTGATTTTCGCCTGGGCTATTTTGGAACCGCCATACTTGCAGTTGGCTTCCTGTCTCTTGGGGGACTCATCATGTATGGAACTGGTGAAACCTTTTCAGGATCAGGAGGGATTTTTGCCGGTCAATTTATTAGCCTTTATACATCTACGCTGGGTGAATGGAGTTATCTCATCGTTGCTGTAGCAGCCTTCACTACCATGTTCAGCACAACCCTGACGGTGGCTGATGCCTTTCCCCGGGTTCTGACCCGCTCCACAGAGCTGATCTTTCCTGATAAATTTGAGAGGCAGGACAATAACCATTTGTACTGGATCTGGATGGCGGTGGTCCTGGTCGGCGGCGTGGGTATCATCGGTTTTTTTATGAAAGGCATGACCTTTCTGGTAGATCTGGCTACCACCATTTCCTTTCTTACCGCACCTATCCTGGCTTATATAAATTATCGCGCAGTTACCGGTGATTGGATGCCTGAAGGGACAAAACCCGGACCTAAGTTGATGATCCTGAACTGGGTGAGCATGGTCTTCCTGGCGGGCTTTGCTGTATTCTTTATTGTGTGGCGGTTTATTCTTAGTTAGAAACATGACGCCTCCGCAAAAAGTCCCTCTCGCAGAGATCGCAGAGACGCAGAGTATTGATATTTATGAGTTTAGGCATATTTGCGATATGTGGTTGTGTTTAATGTACTTAGGGTGCATTCTATGGTTTCTCAACTACTTTTTGCGGGATCGTCAAATATGTTTTACAAAAAAAGGAATCCCGAAGGGATTAAACGTGAATAACTACGGGTGCAACCCGTAGTCAAGATAACAAATGAGACTAAACTCCAGAGCAGTTTAACAATGTCAACTCACACGCTGAACATGAAATTGAGAATAATGAAAAATATTTGTGGTAATTTCGTTCAACCCCGCTGGTGTAGGTGTGAATCTACTACCATCCCGACAAGCTTGTCGGGACATCCGTGGCTATTCACATTATTCCCCTTCAGGGAATTTAGCTAATGTTAATAATTATGATATATAGTAAGAAGTTATGCAAAAAGTAATCGGATTAGCTGGTCACATAGACCACGGTAAAACAGCTCTGGTCAAAGCCTTGACTGGCGTGGATACGGATCGTCTCGAAGAAGAGAAACGACGCGGTGTCACCATTGATATCGGGATCGCTTTTTACAGCAATGATGTGACCTTTATTGATGTACCGGGACATGAGAAATTTATTAAAAATATGGTGACCGGGGTCAGTAGTGTGGATGCTGCCCTGCTGGTGATCGCTGCCGATGATGGTGTCATGCCGCAGACCAGAGAACACCTGGATATTCTACACCTGCTGGGAGTCGAACGCTTACTGGTTGCTCTCAATAAATCCGATCTGGTGGAACCTGAATGGCTCGAATTAGTTACCGATGAAGTCGATGGCTTTTTAGAAGAACGCGGTTATCCCAACACAAATATCGTTCCTGTTTCTGCAGTAACAGGTGCGGGCGTAGATGCTCTGAGGTCAGCTTTGGATGGACTGATTGCCAGCATTAAAACGCAAGATCGGCAGGGCGTGTTTCGACAACCAATAGACCGGGTATTCTCTGTGAAAGGTTTTGGTACGGTTGTGACCGGAACGGTATTGTCCCACGAGTTAAGGAAAGGTCAGAATGTTGAGCTGTTTCCTCAGGAATCAGTTTTTACGGTACGGGGACTTCAGTCTCATCACCAGGATGTGGACAAGATCAAATTTGGTGATCGGGGGGCCATCAATCTGGGTGGGA
>JAOZSM010000311.1 GCA_029939675.1 Fidelibacterota bacterium | reverse complement strand
TAACCACGATTGCTGGTCTGATGCCTCTGATCATTGCCAACAATCCTGATGCTCAGCAGACTGTACCTATGGCTATAGCGGTGGCTTACGGATTGATCGTTTCCACTTTTAGTACGCTGATTGTTCTACCCGTTCTTTTGAGTCTATTTAACGGGATAAGAAGGTATGCGGTCAAATGGAAAACGGGTGTCATGCCCACAGCAGAAGAGATCGAAAGCTCAGTTAAAGAGCTGGATATTGATGCTCAGTTTGCTGAAGGAAGTGAGGTGTAATTATGAAAAATATTCCAGCAAATAAATATTTGATACTGAATATTGCTGAGCGCACAGGACAAGACATAGACAATAAAAGGAGTCTTCGCAAGGCCGTATATGACCGTGGAGACTGCTATGCTGAAAGGGCCTCTTCATCAGTAGGATCAACATTACAAAAGCGAGTCAGAATAAAAAACAACGCACCATTGATCAATTGGTCAAGCCTGACAAAAGTCGCACTTCTCTTCATAACTCTAACAGTCCCCCAGGCCTATAGTCAATCTACAAACTTGCTAACTCTGGAAGATGCCCTTGCCGTAGCAGCGGTGCATAATCTGAGCATTCAACAAGCTGAGAATGTGGTTCAAATATCTGCAAATAGCGCGAGTTATGGAAATGCCGGCCTACTTCCTCGTCTGGATCTTAGTTCAGGCACAAGCATTATCGATGCCACTATTCAAACAGCCGGTGGAGAAGTGAGTGCTCAAACGACCCGCAACACCGCTGGCATTAATGCTGGATACGCCTTGTTTCGGGGCATGCAGGGTTTGAACACCTATAAACTTCTGAATACTCAGGCAGCCGCTTCTGAGTTATTGCTGGACTTGACAACGGAGAACATTCTTTTTGCAACATCTCAGGCTTATTTTAATTTATTAATAACTCATGATAACCTCTCCATTTTAACCGAACAGGTCTCTGTTTCCAGAGAGCGTCTTGAACAAGCTCTGGACAAAAATGATCTGGGAATGAGTAGTCGTTTGCAAGCGTTGGCTGCCCGGGTTGATTTTGATAGTGACAGTAGTTCGGTGCTGGAAGCTGAGTTTGCCTATTCAGAAGCTCATAGAAGGCTCAACCTACTTCTGGGGTGGGAAATAGATCGTCGTTATGATCCGGTTCAGATCAATCGGGAATTTGGTCTTTATGATGCTGGCGAACTTGAAGAACAGGTCTTACAGGGTAATCGCAGTTTATTGATCAGTCAGAATCAGGAAGCTCAAAGTCAAATCAAGGTTAAAAACTCCAAAAGTTCCCTCATGCCATCCCTAAATTTTAGTGGAAGCTACGGCCTACAACAGGTCAATCCGGATGTAGATCTGGGTCTGGGCGATTCGGATAAAACCTTGTCTGCTGGCTTGACCCTTTCCTGGAATCTCTTCGATGGCCGCAAGGGTAAAAACATCCAAAATGCCAAGATTCAACAGAAGAATAGTGAATTGAGTACATTGGATTCTAAGCGTCAAACGTTAAGCGATCTAAAATCTGCTCACAATTCATTTATTAAGAGCCAGCAGATTTTAGCCCTCAAGCAGAACAACCTGGCCTCAGCCCAACTAAACTTTGAACAGACCAATGAATATTTTCGGCTGGGAGTGGTGAGCTCAACTCAATTTCGGGAATCACAATTGAACCTAAGTCGGGTGAAGATCAGCTTGATTCAAGCCAAGTATAGTGCCTATCTGGATGAATTAAAAATTTGGCAGCTTACAGGACAGCTTGAAGAAAGAATGCTGTTGGGAAATAGTTAAACAAAGAGAAACCGCGGGAACAGGTAGCAGGTAGAATATTTATTATCATTGATCTCTTAAGAATTAGCTGGATCTTCCGATAAAGAGAGCATGGAGCAAATTTATTTTCAGGAGGATCAACATGGATAATAGTAATGTTGCGACTGCTCACCATCCTGAATCAATCGTCCCTATAACACCTCCCGGTGGGAATGTTGAACATCGCCAATCACTAGTAGAGCCATCAATGCGCCCCGTTCGCCCCGGAGAAATAAATTCAAAAAATTTGCAGGAAGTTCAGAAAATCCAGAGTGTACACTCAAACTTCGAAAACTTAAATGAATACGAGCAAACCAACCTGAAGTTCAGCCTGGCCAATGCCGGTCTACCTGAAACCGGAGCAATCTTCAACACAGTCATCTAACTGCTTCCCTCACCCCCAACCTCCGCCGGAGGCAAATACACATTCCAAAGACCTCTTCTTCCAGCTATATTCGGAAAAACAGGTTCAGCATGATACAAATATCCAACCTCAAAAAACAATTCGGTAATCTGCTTGCAGTGGATGACCTGTCTCTGGAAATTTATCCTGGTGAAATCTTTGGCTTTCTGGGTCCCAATGGTGCTGGAAAAACCACTACAATCAATATCCTTTGCGGGTTGTTGCAAAAAGATGGAGGTGAAATCATATGGGATAACCAGCCTGGAAAATTAACCCCGAATATTGGAATTTGCCCCCAGGAGAATATCTACTGGCCCCGACTGACTTGTCTGGAACAGTTGATCTTTATGGGACAAATGTATAGCATGGAGCTGGTTTCAGTTAAGAACCGCGCCCAGCAGTTACTCAATACTCTGGGACTTGAACTCAAACAGGATGTTCTGGCTGAAAATCTATCAGGCGGCATGAAACGGCGCTTAAATATTGCCCTGGCTTTGATCCATGATCCTGAAATTTTAGTTCTGGATGAACCGGAAGCCGGACTGGATCCGCAAAGCCGCATCCTGGTTAGGGATTTAATCAAGTCTTTAGCGACCCACAAAACAGTGATTCTCACTACCCATAATATGGATGAAGCTGAGCGACTGGCTGATCGGGTTGCTATTATTGATCAAGGCAAGTTGCTAAAACTGGACACTGTTGAAAAGCTGAAAGAATCCATTGGTGAAGGTGATCTGTTGGAGATTTCATTTAAAAGTGAAATTGAGCCAGGTCAGGATCACCTGCAATTGGTAACAATGTTGGAAACAACCTGTGATCAGGTCACAATTCTGACTGGCAGACTTCTCCTTCGAGCTAAGGGTATCCTGGAAAAGATTCCAGAGATTACTGCAATCCTGAAACAACAACAACTAACTATTAATGAAATTCAATTGCGCAAGAACACCCTGGAGGATGTCTTTATTAACCTGACTGGCAGGGGGTTGAGGGAATGATGAGAATATGTTGAAAATAGAAAATAGAAAA
>JAOZSM010000310.1 GCA_029939675.1 Fidelibacterota bacterium | reverse complement strand
TCATTCAACACCTGACCGGGAAAAAACATGCTGAATTTTATTATCCCAGTTTTTCAGGTGTTATCCAAACTCTGAACTACTACCCCCAGGGCTCCATGCAGCGAAATGAGGGTATGGTCACCATGGCTCTGGGTTTGGGTCGTACAGTAGTTAATGGTGAGAAAGCCCTGAAATTTGGTCCTAAACGACCAAATGTCCTGCCGCAATTCTTCAATGAACAATCCATTTTAAAAAATAGTCAGAATCACTTTTACGCCCTGGAAATGACCAAATGCGATGCCCCGTTAGAACAGGGTGAAAGTTCAAATCTCACTCAGCTCGATCTAAAAACGGCTGAGACGCATGGTAGCCTGGATCACATCGCCAGTGTGTATTCCTTTCAAGACGGTCAATTTCGTGAAAGTTTATTCGAATCCGGTCCCCGGATCATCACTTTTGCCAATATCCTAAAATGGAAATCTTTGCCACTGGCTCCCCTTCTGACAGACCTCATGGAATTCGGAAAATTAGGGATGGGCTGTGAAGTCGAGATGGAGTTTGCCTGTAACTTACCGGACGCTCCTGATAAGCCAGCCGAACTTTCCGTGCTTCAGATTCGTCCCATGGTCACTTTTGAGCGGCCTCATCATGTCGATATGCAATTAGCAAAAAAAGATGATGAACTTTTTAGCAGTGATATCTGTCTTGGGAATGGAGACAATACCGAAATATTTGATCTGATCTACATTGATCTTGATAAATTTGATATTCTGCAAAGTCAGCAGATCGCCAGAGAGATCCAGACTATGAATCGTAAATTTAGCCCTGATAATCCCTATCTATTGGTTGGGCCCGGGCGCTGGGGTACGGCTGACCCCATGTTAGGCATCCCTGTAAGCTGGAATTTTATCTCCAATGCCCGTTCCATTGTTGAAGTTGGCTTACCCGAACTCTATGTGGATCCTTCATTTGGAAGTCACTTTTTCCAGAATATCACTTCACTGGGGATCAGCTATTTCACTATTCCTCCTCAACTTTTGGGAAAAAAGATGAATCATGAGTGGTTCGAGAGTCAATCATCGGCTAGTGAAACGAAGTACTTAAAGCATTTTCATTTTAAGCAACCCTTTATTATCCAGGTTGATGGACTCAAAGGTCAGGGATATATCTGGCGCCCGGGATGTTGTGAATCACAGAGCAACGACGACTAATACCAAATTCTTTGTTGGGTCTCAGGGGTATTGGTTTAGGTTCTGCCCTAAGTTGAACAAGGAGAAAAATCAACATGCGTAAAATTATTTTTAGTCTCTTAAGTATCATGCTAATTGTGGGCAGTATAAATGCCCAGGGATCAGGTATCGGCGTAGGACTTTCCTGGGAAGGTCTTAGTGTAAAATATTGGATGAACGAGAATACTGCTCTATCCGCCCATCTTAGCAATTCCAAAATTGGTGTGGATTATCTACTGCATAAACCAGATATGCTCAAGCTTACTGAAGCACCTACTCCAGTATACTATGGTGCCGGTGGTGTTCTCGGTTCACATGAAGACTGGGATGCCGAAGATCTAGAATATAATAACAAAATAGATTTAGGTCTGAGGGGCGTAATAGGGTTGAGTTATTACGTATCCGCATACCCCATTGATATTTATATTGAAGAATCACCTGCATTTTATTTACTGGGTGGCAAAGGGTTGGATCTTATCAATCTTACATTTGGTTTCCGCTACTTCTTCTAGAATCTATTGAAATATTTGTAAAATAAACCCTGCCTCTCGGTGGGGTTTTTCTTTTCATTCCAATTTTTCAGGCTTGTTATACCAGTTTCACCTCATAATTGCAGTATAGGCTCAATATAAGTGAGCCGAAAGGCGAGCCAAGTCCCCGTTAGGGGTGGGTCCGTTTACCGCAGATTGGAAGTACAATTGGTATTAGTTAACTGTATGGATTCTTTTGTTGAATTAAAAGCAATCCATATTAGTATTAACCCTGCGATCATCGCTAAGATGCTCAGACTTAAAGACGTGATTTTGAAAGCACTAACCCAGCATTATTTATGAGGTTTTCTCTTGTCAGATACTCTACATAATTTTCATATTCCAGTCATGGGTACGGGTCATTCCATTGACACTCCCATTAGAATTGCCCACTTAGGAATTACTTCCGTAATTTCAATTATTGATGACCTGCTCGTTGAACGCCTGCGAAAATTCTATTCCAAACAATACAATCTCTCTTTCGAACGAATTTCTCCCCGGGAAGAAGATAGTCGTGCCAAACGAATCACAGCCTACCTGGATATGGTACACGACATTGTAGAGATGAAGATGGAACAGGTTCGAGCACTCCCCTTCTTTGAAACCAATGAGAAATCACGCTATTTTGAACTGCTGCCTGATACAAGCAGCTTAAAGAAAGCCTACCACGATCTACTTGCTACCAAACCTGGTGAATTACGTGAGAAATTTGCTATCGAACTAAGCCAACGAATGAAAGCGGGTGGTATCGATGTCAACATCATGGTCAAAGTTGACCGAATTGATATGGACAAACATGGTAAACCATTAGGCGAAGGCTTTTCTGATGCCAAAGCCGCCCTGCGGGGATTCGCCATGAGCAAACTTGAGTCAGCTATGGTCTTCTCGGCTGGGATCAATCAGAGCTTGTACGGCTATATGACCAAATACAAAGATTTTTACCGTAACCATGAAGGCTTGATCCAGAAAAAGATTATCCTGAAGGTTAGTGATTTTCGTTCAGCTATGATCCAGGGTCGTTATATGGCCAAAAAAGGCCTGGAAATTTCTGAGTTCCGGATTGAATCCGGATTGAATTGCGGAGGCCATGCCTTTGCTTCACCGGGACATCTACTGCCGGTTCTGCTCCATGATTTCAGGGAAAAACGCAAAGAACTTGGCACCCAATTTCAACCGATAATCAAACGCTTTTATGAAAAAATGAGCTGGGATTACCCTGCAGACCTTGAACATCACCCTGAGATCACCGTCCAGGGTGGTATTGGAAATTACGGAGAAGTCCAGCGTCTCGAAAAGGGATTTGGAATTGACCGTACCGGTTGGGCTAGTCCGTTCCTGCTGGTCCCTGAAGCCACACCCATTGATACGCCTACGCGGCTGCAGTTAATGAACTCTACCGACGATAGTCTTTATTTAAGCGGAGCCTCCCCCCTGGGCGTTCCCTTCAATAATCTTAAAAATTCAGGTTCAGAGCAATGGACCAGAGAGCGTTACCTCAAAGGTGAGC
>JAOZSM010000309.1 GCA_029939675.1 Fidelibacterota bacterium | reverse complement strand
CGGGCTTCTTTAACACTGGGGGCCGTGATGCGGACGTATTCACAACCAGCATCCACCAATCGGATAGTCTGGGCTACAGTTGCCTCCGTATCCATGGTATTCGTATTGGTCATGGATTGAATCCGAATGGGATTATTACCGCCCATGGGAACCTGACCGATATTGACTACGCGGGTCTGGTAACGCTGATAGTGAGTCAGAATATCAAGGTGTTTTGAAAAATAATTATCCATATTATGGGGCTGCCTTAAATAACCAATGCCTTATTGTCGAAGACAAAGCATGCTTTGTCTACCGTAAACTCAACAAATCCACTCATCCCTGGAACTGAAGAATTGCAAATCAATCTAAAGATGGTTCCAATAAAAGTAAAGCCGCAATGCATTTGGGTGCTCACAGACTGATTATGGAGAGGGCCTGGTGGTGCCCCTGTCTCAGTTTCTATAAGCATTACCTGGGCCAATCTTGACGGCTTCGCAAAAAGAATATGACAGAACATGAATATTACGCTAACGTTAATAAATATAGTCACTTACGTAAACGCGGGCTATGATCTTATTTAACAACACTTTGCGTCTCTGCGAACTCTGCGAGAGGCACTTTTTGCGGGATCGTCAATCCTATTTAGCGTATATAATTTGGTTTAAGAGATATCCATTTAGCAAAAGTCAGAAAATTCAACCTTGTTAGTGGACATAGCCCCTTTTATTTTCCGCGTCTTAAAAAGGAGTTAATGAAATAATATGAACAATCCAAATATCTATAAAGATCGCAGAGAAAAATTGATGCAATCCATGGGGAAAGGGGTAGCCATACTCAAGGGTGCTCCTCAGCAAACCCGGACCAATGATACAGAATATCCCTATCGCCAGGATTCTGATTTCTTTTATCTCACTGGCTATGTTGAACCAGGTGCAGCCTGTATTATTGATCCCAATAATCAAGATCAACCATTTACCCTGTTTGTCTTGCCCCAGGATCCCAAAAAGGAGGTTTGGACCGGTTGGCGTTTGAGTTTTGAAGAAACCGTACAGCAATATGGAGCTGACCAGGCTTTGGACATTACCGAATTTAATAATTCTGCCTTAAAAGCGATGACACAAGCTTCAAATGTATATACGAATCTAAACCATGATAGAGAGCATCAACACAAGATGCTGGATCAACTTCGTCAGGTTCGTGGAGCAGTCCAGCGCAGTGGTGGTGGTCCTGAGGGGCTGCAGTCCATCGGGTCCATTGTACACAACATGCGCCTTATTAAGGATGAACATGAAATTGCCATCATACAGAAAGCAGTTGATATCTCTCACGAAGCGCATGTCAAAGCCATGCAGGTTTGTATCCCAGGCTTGCATGAGTACCAGCTTCAAGCTGTTATGGAGAGCCATTTTGTATTTGAAGGGGCTTCTGGTCCTGCTTATACATCCATTGTTGCCAGTGGTGACAACGCCACGGTTCTGCATTATATAAAAAATGATGCAGTGATTAAAGATGGAGATTTGATTCTGATTGATGCTGCGGCTGAATATGAAATGTATGCAGCCGATATCACCAGAACCTTTCCAGCTAATGGTAAATTCTCTGAACCTCAAAAAGCGCTGTACTCTGTTATCCTGAAAGCCCAGAAGGCTGTAATTGCAGCAGCCAAACCGGGTGTAACTTTTCAAGAACTACACGATCTCGATCTGAGACTTCTGGTAGAAGGTATGGTGGAGATTGGATTGCTTGAAGGAACTCCAGATGAGATTATCGAGACTGCCAGCTATCAAGACTATTTTATGCACAAAACCGGTCACTGGATGGGTTTAGATGTGCATGATATGGGGATGTATATGTTAGATGGTAAATCCAGAGTTCTGGAGCCAGGCATGGTTTTTACGGTGGAACCTGGAATCTATGTCAATTCCAATTCTGATGCGCCTGAACGATATCGAGGCATTGGAATCCGAATTGAAGATGATATTTTGATCACTGAAAACGGGAACAAAAATTTTACTGAAGCCGTTCCTAAAGAGATATCTGAAATTGAAGCCCTGATGGGCAAAGCGAAATCATAGGGGAAATGATGATAAAAGTTATTAAAAAGAGCAGCATGATCCTGATTCTCTTCAGTGTGGGGATGATAGGTTGCAAAAGTGATTCAATCGCCTCCAATTACAATCCTAATGAGTTCACACTCATGGTTGCAGCCAGTAATAATGGTGAAGTTGGTCCCTGCGGCTGAAAGTCTAATCCACTTGGCGGTCTTGCCAGGAAGCAAACTGTAATAAAAGAATTGGCCGAAACAGAAGCTGTCTATTTTGTTGATGCCGGAGACGCCTTTTTCAGGAGTCCCTATGTTGTACAATCAAAACGGGAAAATTTATTAGCTACGGCGCAAGCTATTTTGAGCTCCTATAACATCATGAACTGTCAAGTGATGAATATTGGTGTGAATGATCTGGCTGCCGGACCGGAGTTTATCAAAGAGTTGGAAACTCAGGCTGCATTTCCATTTATCTCTGCCAATATCATGGATGTTAAAACTGGTGAACCCCTGTTTGAATCCACAGCTATTATTGAGACAAATGACCATAAATTGGGTTTTGTTGGCGTAACAACGGGTGATAAACGGCTTAAGGAGTTTACCTTTGGTGATCCCCTTGAGTCAGCCAAACAAGCGATAGCAGGTTTAAAGGGTAAGGTTGATCTCATCTTCCTAATGGCCAACGTTGATGATCGAACAGAGCTGGAATTGGCTCAGGAGATAGGTGAAATTGATTTCCTGATTCGTTCTAAAACCGGTGCACTCCATCGCAATCCCAAGGAGCATAATGGTGTTGTTGTTGTCCGAAGTGGAAAACAGGGTAAGTATGCAGCAGCCCTTAAAATCAGGCATGTGGACAACGTAGCTGTCATGAAGAATGTTAGCGCTCAGCAGAAACGGATTAAGTTTGCTGACAATCGGCTTAAAGCCATGTCCACGGACCTAAAAGAGGGTCAAACACTGGAAGAACGTTATGCTAATGATGCCAAGCGATTACAGCTGATTACTCGACTAAAAGGTGAAAAACAGACTAACCAGGATTTAATTAAGGAGCTGAATAATAGTTATTTCTTTGATCCAATCTCCTTAAACGACAAAATCCTTGATTCACCTGATGTTGCCGAAATCGTAGCCGAGTTTATGCCCAAGAAAAAAGAGCCAAAAAAGAAAACTTCCTCGAAGAAAATCCAAAAGAATGATCAGTAGGAATAGTGAGTGAAGAATCAGCAGCTCT
>JAOZSM010000308.1 GCA_029939675.1 Fidelibacterota bacterium | reverse complement strand
CTATGTACTTAAGGATGGCTGTAACCATTTCAATGGTTTCCTGTATTTTTGGAAACAGCAAATTTATACACAGACACTAATTAGTATAATTCTGTGTACTAAAACTATACCACCAATTTAGCCAGAAACTCCCGTGCTGAGACCTTTTCGCAAGCAAAGATCAAATCCTTGATCTCGGACAATCGATTGTCACTCAATACGCCACTGGCAAGACTGTTAAACTTATTCTCCAGGTCATTCAAAGTCATGGGCTCCCGAGGATCACCCTTGGGATATTCCAGATATTCTTCAAATTTACGACCATCATTCGTGGTAACCACAACCCTTGAAGGTTGTTTCGCGGGGAACATGGCTTCGAACTCCAGAGAGGGCTCACCAATGATCTTATCGATTACTTCAAAAATCTTGGGATCCTTCAACTTCTCATCCGAAAACGACTGGGTCGTGATTTTTTTATCCACAATAGCAGCGGCCATACAATAAGGCAATGAATGATCTGCCGTTTCTCGGGATTCTGGTCGATACTTGGTGGGATCAAACAGAATGTCATAGGCCTGAGCAAAAGCTGTGACCTTTACTTCTTTGATATCTGTATAATCCAGATCATTCTTGATCATGGCGTTCAGGGCGCATGAAATATGGGTGTGGGTCAAAGCCTCCGTGGGGAAAGCCTTCATACCGCATTCTAATATTTTGTAGTTCTCACCCAGATTGCCAACCAGGGCATCTACATCCCAGGACCATGAAGAAACGCCATCACGACCTTCCATGTCAGTGGGCTTTGCGGTTTCATTTTTAGCATCCCAACCTACAAAGGCATCCATGAAGCCTTCTTTGCCTTCAAAAACCTTCTCCGTTCCGGAAAAACCTTTCTGAGCTAATAATGCAGCAAAGACACCTGCTTGTGTTGCCATGGGATCAACTGTGTTTTTCATCATGGTCAATACACCCGCTGTTGGACAACCAATAGTATGATTATGACTACCATTAATCCCAATGGCATTCACCATCTGATCGACGGTTAAGCCCAGCATTTTGCCAGCAACGATGGGCGATACAAACTGAGTAAGTGTTGCATGATGCCATTTACGTTCCCTGACACCAGGTTTAGCAAACAAACACATGCGCATCTCAAACTCATAGGCCAACACAATGGCTACAATAACATCTTTCATGGAAGCATCGACTTTTTCTGCTGCAGAAAAGGCCGCTGGCATGATATCACTTGGGTGACTGGGATCGTCTTTCCAATAGATATCATTGAAATCAAGAGCTCTAATCATCAGCGAATTAACGAGAGCGGTACTAACAGCCGGTAATTTATCACCAAAGCCAATGACTGTGGATTCCCCCGTTCCACCCATTTCCTGGTATATTTCCAGCATGGATTTGACATCATGAGTACTCATACCTCCAAAAGCACATCCAATTGAATCATAAAGGTAACGTTTTACCTCATAAATGACGTCTTCTGGAAGATCTTCATATTTTAAACCGACAGCAAATTCAGCCATCTGTCTTGCAATTGATTTTTCCAATCTATACTCCTTTTTAAACCGCGAATTACGCGAATTTCACTGATTGCACTAACCGTTTACTAACCGCGAAGAGCGCTAAGGACGCAGAGGTTTTAGAGATTGTTAACAACTCTCTTAATACCGTTCTTGAGATACTTAACGTTGAAATTTAAAATTATTCCCAACTTATTTTTACTCAATTTCAAATAGGTCAGAGTTTGAGCCAAATGAATGCCAGAAATCTTTTCAACCGTTTTTAGCTCAACAATAACCTTGTCTTCTATGAGCAGATCAATCCTAAAGCCAACATCTAACTGTTTACCTTTGTAATAAGTTTTCACGGGTACTTGCTTCTGAACGTGAAGTCCTTGTGCATGCAACTCAAAATATAATGCCGCCTCATACACAGATTCAAGCAAACCAGGTCCAAGTTCCTGATGTACTTCAATAGCAGCCCCTATTATTTTCTCTGAAAGCTCATTCTCTGTTAATCCAGTCATCAATCACCCTTTGCGTCCTTCGCGCCCTCTGCGGTTAGGCTTTTAAACTGTTAAAAACCTGTAGTTTGCTATTTACAGCTTAGCAATGATGGCATCGGCCATTTCGGTGGTGGATGCAGCACCTTTTTCGACTACATCTGCCTTGCCAGTCATCTTGGCCATATCATAGGTTCTTACCTTACCTTCAGATACAACTTCTGCAACGGCCTTGCGAATCTTGGTAGCTATTTCTTGCTCATCAATGAAGTCCAGCATCATACAGGCTGATTCAACCATGGCAATCGGATTAACGATGGATGTCGGATAATCTGCATATTTCGGGGCAGAGCCATGGGTTGGCTCAAAGACACCAATACCAGACTCGGGATTGTATTGAGCACTACAGGCAAAGCCCAGTCCACCGATCAAACCGGCAAAACCATCAGATACAATATCACCAAACATATTTCCAGCTACGATAACACCGTAATTTTCAGGATTTTTGGTGAGCCACATCATCTGGGCATCAATGTTGGTATTCCACAACTCGATACCTGGAAAATCAGCTTTTTGGATCTGTTGAGCCATCTTATACATCATGCCGGATGTCTCACGGATCACATTAGGTTTTTCACAAACAGTGACTGACTTATAATCATACTTTTCAGCATGTTCAAAAGCAGCTCTCAGGATTCTTTCGGTTGCTTTTTTAGTGAATATTCTAGTCGAAACCGAGACTTCTTCAACCGGTGTAGCACCAAAGTTGGCAACAAATTTTGGGTGGGTCATTAGGGCATCATGAACCTGAGCTGGTGGATTGCTCCACTCTACACCACCGTATAAACCCTCTGTATTCTGTCTGAAAATTGCGACATCAACTTCTGGCTCATCTACACCACCGTCAGCAGCTCTACGAATAAAGTTGAGAGGATTTCCCTTATAGGTACGACAAGGACGTAGACAGATATCCAGATTAAAGTGTTGCCTTAAGCCAACGATGGGACTAGAGTATACCAAACCTTTTTCTTTTAACTCTGCTGATAATTCTTCAAAAGCCGCATCCTTGGGCTTGGAGGTAATGGCTCCAAATAAGCCGATTTTATGTTCGGCGATGAGGTCTAAAGTGCGCTGAGGAAGTGGATTTCCCTCACTCTGCCAGAATTCCCAGCCAATATCACCTTCCACATAATTCGCTTCAAATCCAGCAGCTTCCAGCACGCGAATGGTTTCATCTAAAACCGGTTTTCCAATGCCATCACCGGGCAT
>JAOZSM010000307.1 GCA_029939675.1 Fidelibacterota bacterium | reverse complement strand
AGCTAATCGAACAAGAGTCATTTTCCATCCCAGCAGGGGAACAGAAATCATAATGGCATCAACGCCCAATTCTGGAGTGGCAACCAAAAAAGCTGTGCCGGCTCCCACTGAAACACCACGGCGGACCAAACTGTGGTACAGGGGCACAACTCCGCAAGAACAAATGGGCAGAGGTAAGCCAAAAAGCATCCCTTTCCCTACCCGGACTGACCTGCTTTTCGAATGCAGCCAATTGATTCCAGTCTCAGGTATAAAGTTTTGAATACTTGCGGCAATAACGAACCCCAATAACAAAGCAGGTGCACTTTCCAGGAATAGTGAAAGGGTTAGGTGGGCAGTTGATCCGACAGAATGATCATCAGGTAGTCCGTGCCCCAAAGGCAGCAGGTAGAGCAGACTAGCCCCAACCAGGGCTCCAAACGCGGCCGGAGAGGCTGTTTGATCATGTGAATGTTTTGATTCACCATGAATGCTCCCATGCAGATGGCGATGGAAAAGTACATGCAGCAAGGAACCTGTCACCAAAGCCTGAAAGTAAGTAATGGCAGAGGAGTGGATCAAGGGGACATCTGTTCCTCCCAGTACAAAACCAGCAATTGTGGAAAGACTCATCAACACCAAGACGCTAAAGATGACTTTGATATTGCTAAATGGTTTTAAAGCCCACCAGATCAACAAGCCAACAGGTAGACGATGTAAAATGACTGCAACTGCCAGAGCGCGACCCGCGCCATGTTCGGTTGACGCCAGGGATAGAGCCATCCCATCCAGTAAAGTGTGGACCAGGATTCCGCTGAGTGCCAGGACAAGCACCCCACTATGGGTTGCTCTCTCATAACTATGAAAAGCACGCTCAGCAAGATAGGGTAGAAGCGCTCCCAGCAGCACCATTAGCAGAGCCATCCCACCAATTTCAACCACCGCTTCCGGTAGTAGGTGGGTCACTGCAATTCCTCCGATGGAAACCAGAATAAATCCATCCAGGAAACGATTCACACCGGGTTGTTGCTCAAAGATTCTGGCTAGTAAAGGCCCAACCAGTAAGGCTACTACTGAAATGACCAGCAGGGTCATTAGCTGGCCATCTCGGATTTTTGATTTAGGATATAGCCTAAATACCAGACCAGGCCGGCGGCGACCATCATCGCCAAACAGAGCATTTGTCCCATGCTGAAATTCCAGAATACAAAGCCCAGATGGGCATCCGGTTGCCTGAAAAATTCAATGAAGAACCTGACAAATCCATACCCAAAGATATAGAGGCCTGATAAAAACCCTGGAAATGGAGATCGTTTCCGGAAAGCCCAGACAAAGGCAAATACGACCAAACCTTCAAAAAAGGCCTCATAAAGTTGGGAGGGGTGACGCAACAGACCATCTCGAGCGTGGGGGAAATACATCCCGATCCAACTCTCAGTTACCCGGCCATACAATTCCCCGTTGATAAAATTGCCAATTCGACCAAAAGTAAACCCCAGTGGTATTCCCAGCATTAGCAGATCAGTTAGTTCAAAATATTTTACTTTATGTTTACGGGCATATAACCATAGAGCAACTGCTACTCCGGAAATTCCCCCATGGTATGACATCCCTGAGATTCCGGTAAAACGCCAACTTCCATTGATCCGGGCCACGGGCGAGATAATCCGTAGCGGGTCCTGGATTAGATCAGAGAACCCATAAAAGATCACATAACCGAGTCGTCCACCCAGGATCACACCCATGATGCCCCACATGATAGCATCAGCTACAAAATCCAGACTATAGGGCAGTTTCTCACTCTTGATTCGATATTTAGCTACCAGATAGGCCGTAGCAAAGGCCGCTATATACATGGTACCATACCAACGCAACGGAAAATTTCCGATGTTGAATATTACCGGATCCATAAGTGATGGTAAATGCTGCCACCAATCTATAAAACTACCCAAAAGACAACTCCTGTTTCAAATGTTTCATTGACGCAAAAAAATAGTCGTAACACAATCCATACCTAGGAAAAGCAATAGTCAATTTCACTTATCGCTGAACAAACGCTTATCCAGGGCCAGTGGTTCCACTGCTGAAATATTTAGGCTGGAAAAATCGGGATGAAGCGGATTAATTAGATAATTATACTCTTCATGAATAAGCACACTGGGAATACTCAGAATAAGCGACTTTTGTGAAAGTAACCACTGATCTCCAATTTTCTGCAATTCTGGTCCAGGGAACGGAGCATCCCATATTTCAGGAAGATTCTCTTGCGAAATAGGATGCATCTTATCCCTAGGAATGTGTAGCGCAATCTTTGAAAATCCGCTTAGTGATCTCTTATTATCGGTATGAACTAATATCTCCAGAACTGCCAGGGATAAGTTTTGCGCACAATAGATCACAGGATAACCCGGGCTGGTCCACCGTCCTCCATGAATACGGGCACCCTCTCCTGTCAAACCTGCCTGACTATAACGATTTCTGACAACTCTCCAGATCAATTGACTCACAGCGGTATTCCATACTCCAGACGACCAATAATTGTTTCTACTTCCCTGGCACCTAATTCTGTTCTGGCAAATTCCAGGGGTGATGTACCGCCTAAGGCACCAAGTGGCTTTACAAACCATTCGCGAGCAGCTTTATAATTACCATCAAATAGAGAAACAGCCTGGGCAAACACCCGTGCAGCACGTAACAGCCGATCTGATTCATCTGGATGTAGAACACCCTCCTTCTTGCGCCGCTGCAATGTTCGTAGTGGAAGTTGGATTAATCTTAGTATCTCGTCTTTTGGAAGACCTAGATTTTGGGAAAAATGTTCGAAAGCATCAAAGGATAAACCTGTTTGCAGCACATCCACAATTTCAGGTGTTTTGTAATCACGTAACCCTACCAGTGTTACGTAATAATTGCCAACCGGCTCACTAACCTTTAAATGTTCCTTGAAAAGTTCTTGATCTTCAGTTGTAGGATAGTCTACCATCACAAACTCCTTTTAAAACCAAACATGCCATCTGTCATTAATATACGCGCCACATGCCCATTAAAAAGCATTTTTGCTCACTAATTAGTGTCTGTCCTTAATGTCTGCAAACAAACCGTTGAAACGGTTATTCCTAAATAATCCAAATCAGAAGCCCACGACTTAAGTCGTGGGCTGCTATGCACTTAAGGATGATTGTAACCATTTCAATGGTTTCCTATATTTTTTGGAAACAGCAGCTTTATAGACAGACTCTAATTAAAAGAGACTGCCCCACAGCAGTCTCTTTTATATCAGAATT
>JAOZSM010000306.1 GCA_029939675.1 Fidelibacterota bacterium | reverse complement strand
AAAGTCAAAAGTGACGGCTTCGCAAAAAGTATATGACAGAATATGAATATCACCCTAACATCAATAAATATAGCTGTTTATGCGAACATGGTCTATGTCCTTAATTATCAACACTTTGCGCCTCTGCGTTCTCTGCGAGAGGGACTTTTTGCTGGATCGTCAGAAGTCGAAAGTCAAAAGTCCCTTGGCTATATCACTAAACTTATGACTTGGCTCACTTAAATGTGCCATTTTCATGTCACCTGAATTGCTTTTGGCAAATACGCTTGAATTGAATCTGACCAAAATCTATATTCGCGACCTATAACAGGAGAAATTTGCCCTTTTTAATAAGGTAATAATAGTAACAGAGAAAAAGATTTGGCTGACTTAAAAGCCGAAGCGAATGATTATTAATTGAATATGAAGGAGTTCACCATGAAACGATTATTCTCACCTGGATGGATACTTATACTTGTCATGCTGATGACAGTCGGAGTTTTTGCAGACCAGAAGCCTGTTCTCCAGGCTGATTACATGTCTGCTGCTGATGGCAGTCAGGATATTAATTGGAATGCAGAAACGGTTGATGCCACAGCTCTACGCGATGAGACTTTGGCCTATCACGATGGTTCCTTTGAAGGTCAGTTGGGTACATCCGCGAGTAGTGCTTTTGCCGTGCGCTTCAGTGTTGATACTCCGGTTTTCCTCACCGGCTTGACCCTGTACACCCAGGGTGATGCCGCAGCAATTGCTTCAACCATTAGTATTTATGTGGATGAAGCCGCAGGTGTAGCTGGACCACCTTCCCAGCCTGTAGGTCCTGGAGATGGTACAGCACTCTGGGAATCTGAGCTTATGGATTTTTCAAGCCCAGACCAAAGTTTACAACAATTCGATATTACTTTTGATAACCTCCCCGTTATGGGTGGCGACTATTACATCGTCATCTGGGATAATGGCAGTGGCTTTATGGGAATTGCCAATGATTTGCAGATGAATTATGTGGATCGAAACTGGGTTAGCTTAGGAGCCTGGTCTACGCTTAGTGATGCTACAGGCGGCGACGCTACTTTAACTGGAAATTTTGGGATCACCTCTACTTTCATCTATCAGGACATTGATGGATCTTACATGAATGTTGGTCCACAAACTGTCAATTTTGGCGTTCTGGATCTTAATGATGGCGCTGTTACTCAAGATGTAACCATTACCAACCTGGGTAATGCTGATTTTGATGTTACTGCCATTGCTGTAGATGGTGCTGATTACAGTACAGCTCTAGCTGTACCCGTGACGGTTACTGCTGGAACCTCAGTTATAATGGATGTCACCTTAACGCCCACTACTACTGGTGCAGCTGCTGGAACTTTTACTATTACTTCTGATGCTGATAATGCTACAGAAGCTATCGTGACTTCCTCGGCCATGGTTTTTGATGGATTTCCTGATTACTTGATCTGGAATCCTTCCAGCTCGGCTAGTGGCCAGGCTCTTCTGGATGGTATCACAGCACTAGGTCATACAGCAGCTCTGTCACCAGACCTGTTTATGTTTGGTCCTCCTGCAGAAGTTGGTTACCAGGCTGTTTTCGTCACCCTGGGAATGTATGGAGACGGAAATTATGTATTGGTTGAAGCGTCACCTGAAGTTACGGCTCTGGTAGACTATGCTTTTGCCGGTAATCCTATTTACATGGAGGGTGGTGACACCTGGGCCTATAATCCTGAGGTTTCCTTACATGGCTTCTTCGGGATTGATGGTACCTCAGATGGCGGCAGCGATCTGGAAATTGTTGAAGGTGAAACCCTGATGGATGGTATGGATTATGGCTACACAGGTGTGAACAGCTTTGTTGATCATCTAGCCCCTGCTTCACCTGATGCTGTGATTTTTCATACAAATCCAGCCGATGGCGAAGCCTGTGGAATTGGTAACCTGAGTCCAGGTGCCAACACCATTGGAAACTCCTTTGAGTTTGGTGGGTTGACAGATAGTACCAGCCTGGTAAGTGATCTGCTGGCCGATTACCTTGAGTTTCTGGCCATGCCCTATACAGATTTATGGCCGCCCTCAATTGCTGGCGTAACAACATTTACCTATACTCTGGACACAGATGGTCCCTATACCATTGAAGCCTATATCACAGATAACGTTGGTGTAGATTTCGCTATCATGTTTTACAATATTAATGGTGGTACCTTCACTTCCGTATCAATGACTGATGATGGTGCTGGTGTTTATACTGCTGACATCCCCGGTCAAGTGGTCGGTAGCACTGTTGGATATTACATCATGGCTGTGGATGAAGAAGGCAATGAAGGCTATTCGCCAGAAGAGGCCCCTGCAGCATTGTTTGTATTTGATGTTGTTTCACATTTGCCCCCGACCTTCGTGGAAGCTATTTCCGGTCTTGATGGACAGGTTGATCTGACCTGGCTGGCTCCTGGAACTGAAGCTCCACCACTGCTGGACTGTGCCGATTTTGCAATTGATGACCTACCTTTCACTGCCACTGGAAGCACCGTGGGAATGGGTAATGATTTTGATGTGAATGGAAGTGATAATGATGATGTGGCCTATCAACTGAATGTTGGGACAGATGCCACCTATACAATCAGTTTGTGTAATGGTACTGATTATGACTCAAAACTGGAAGTATTTACCGAGGATTGTATAACATCCACAGGGTATTACAATGATGATGCTTGCGGGCTCCAATCTGAGTTAACCGGCGTTTTCCTTACCGCTGGAACCTATCTCATTGTAATTGATGGGTATAGTACTGCAGCAGGTAACTACACCCTTGATGTCTTTGAAGAGGGCACCCGGTCACTGGCCGGAACTTTTGATATTGGTGCTGAAGTTAGCAAATTGCAGAATGATGGTATTTTAATCACTCCTGAGTTGCTAAGTTCAAGTCCACGGGAATTCTATTCAGTTAATGAACTACGCGAATTAACCAACTATGGAATCTATCGAAACACAACTTCCCCGGTACTGATTGAAGCAGGCAACCAAGTCGATGTGATTGGTGTTGACCCCATGGCCTACTCTGATAATACAGTCACCAATGGAACAGATTATTTTTATCGAATTTCCGCTATTTATGATGACGGTGAAGCCGCTGCCGGAGAAGTAACAGCTACACCAATCAATCATAATCCAGAGCCCATAACAGGCCTGGAAGGTGTTGTTGATGATATGACCGTAACGCTGAGCTGGAATGAAAATATTGATTATGACTTCGATCACTATAACATATATCGGAATGATGTCAATATCGG
>JAOZSM010000088.1 GCA_029939675.1 Fidelibacterota bacterium | reverse complement strand
CCAACATTGATCAAGTGAACAATGGAAGCCATATCCCCACCATGAATCCAGTAGTCATCCGTCATGTTCGGACCAATCATCCCACCACCATCATTCAGGTGACAGCTAAAACACTGGGTATCCCATATTTTTTTACCGGCTTCAAGGCTAGCATCATCTGTCAATACAGCTAGGGCAGCTGGGGCTTCAGGGGCAGCTCCTTTAGTTACAGCAGCAGGTGCGGCAGGTACGGCAGGCACAGAAACACCGCCGCTGGTGTAGCTTGCATACAACTCCGGGAAAGCAGCTTCCAGAGCAGCCAGTTGATCTACATCAGCTTTACTCATGGCTCGCAGGAGTTGTTCATCAAAAGGAGCGTCCAATACCTTATCCATCTCTGCCCGTAAAGCAGGTGTCATTTCACCGTCACCTGCAAAGGGAGAAGTATAACTGGTAAGCGGTCCACGTCCCTTTCCTGCTTCCACATAGGTACCCATTTCTTTTTGGTATTCTACTTCCTGTAGATCTCCAACCAGGTGGTAATAGGGAACATATATTACAGCAATAACGATAGTGAGAATGAAAAGGGCTTTCCACCAACCAGGAAGGTCATTATCATATTCCTGGATCCCATCAAAATCGTGATCGATTAATTCATTTGTTACTTTGCCCATTATTGGCCTCCGTGATTTGTACTTTGATCATCCTCAAAATCGAGGGGCATACTACTCATTTTATCGATATATCCTTTACGCATGGTGATTACCATGACGACAACACCGAGAAATACAAGCAAAAATAGGATCAGGGACAATCCCTGAAGAAAAGCAAGCCCTTCTGCTCCGGGATAAATACGACTTAACATACGAATATGGATCCCCCCTATTTAGGGAGGATACCCGTTCCTAGCTTCTGTAGATAAGCAATCAGAGAAATGATCTCCTTATCCCAGGTCGTCTCAATACCAGAATCCTTCAGGTTGGCGACGATACCCTCGGCCTGCTCCTTCAAGTCAGCCAGAGCTTGATCTTCATAACCTTCTTCGTAAGGAACACCCAGCGTTCTCATGACACTGATCTTCCGGGAAAGATATTTATAGTCATTAGAATCTTCAAGTAACCAGGGGTATACCGGCATAATGGATCCGGGACTCATTGAGCGTGGGTTATCCATATGGTTATAGTGCCAGGCATCCGGTTTTCTCAGCTTGCCCACACCTTCACGGTGGAGATCCGGTCCGGTCCGCTTTGAAGCCCACAAGAAGGGATGATCATAAACATACTCACCTGCTTTAGAGTATTCACCATAACGTTCTGTTTCACTTCTGAAGGGCCGAATCATCTGTGAATGGCAGTTAACACACCCTTCTCTAATGTAGATGTCGCGACCTTCCAGTTCGAGTGGTGAATAAGGCGTTACCGTACTGATGGTTGGAATGTTTGACTCAACAACAAACATGGGAATAAACTCAACCAAGCCACCAATAGCCACTGCCACAAAAGCCAAAATAATAAAAGGAACCGGACGAGCTTCAACCCAACGGTGTTTATGTTCACCAGGCACAGAAATAATCCGCTCCAGGGCTGGTGCTTCAATGACTGGATCAGGAATTGGCTCACCGGCTTTAGCAGTTTTTATCAGATTGTAAACCATGATTAAAGAACCGGTAAGATAAAGAGTGCCGCCAAAAGCCCGGGTCCAGTACATGGGTACTAACTGAAGCACTGTTTCCAGGAAGTTGGGATAAACCAGCAGACCTTCAGGGGAAAACTGTTTCCAGATCAAAGCCTGTGTGATGCCGGTCCAGTACATGGGAATAACCCAGAAAATTAGACCCAAAGTAGAGAGCCAGAAGTGAACATTGGCCAGCTTGACCGAAAACAGTTTCGTGGCCCAGAGCCTGGGAGCTAGCCAATACAGCATACCAAAGGTCAGCATGCCGTTCCAACCCAAAGTACCCACATGCACATGGGCAATGGTGTAATCAGTAAAGTGGGAGATGGCATTATAGTTTTTCAATGACATCATGGGTCCTTCAAACGTGGACATACCGTAGGCAGAAACAGCCACAACCATAAACTTGAGGATGGGGTCCTGGCGAACACGATCCCAGGCACCACGTAAAGTTAGTAACCCATTAAGCATCCCACCCCATGAAGGAGCAATCAACATGATTGAAAATACAGTTCCCAGAGTTTGAGCCCAATCAGGCGTTGAGGAATACAACAGGTGATGAGGACCGGCCCAGATATACAGAAAGATCAGTGACCAAAAGTGGATCACCGACAAACGATAGGAATAGACCGGGCGTTGAGCTGCCTTGGGCATGTAATAATACATCAAACCCAGATAAGGCGTGGTCAGAAAGAACGCTACGGCATTGTGACCATACCACCACTGAACCAAAGCATCCTGGACACCAGCATAGAGGGAATAACTCTTCCACATGCTAACGGGAATCTCAAAAGAATTGACAATGTGCAGCATCGCTACGGTAACAAAGGTGGAAATAAAGAACCACATGGCAACATAGAGATGTTTTTCACGGCGCTTGATGATCGTTCCGATCATATTCACGCCCCAGGCAACCCAGATCAAGGCAATGGCAATATCAATGGGCCATTCCAGCTCAGCATATTCCTTGGCTGTTGTCATACCTGCGGGTAATGTTATTACAGCGGCAACAATAATACTCTGCCAACCCCAGAAATGAATCTGACTCAGGGTATCAGAAAAATTTCGGGCTTTTAGCAGCCGTTGGGAAGCATAGTAGTATCCTGTAAATATACCATTTCCTACAAATGCAAATATAGCGGCATTTGTATGTAAAGGTCTTAAGCGACCAAAAGTCAGCCAGGATGTACTAAAATTCCACCACGGTTCTGGTAGCTGTAAAGCAAGGGTTAAACCAACGGTAAATGCTGTTACGGCCCAAACGACTGTGGCCCAGAAAAACATTCGTACAATCTTATTATCGTACTGGAATTTTTCCATCTCCATTATCTCTTCTCCTCCTTGTTGTTCCCCGAAATATTCTCAGGTTCCGTTTTCCTTGTGCTTTTTTCATCATCAAATAAAATTCTTACTGATGGAGTATATTTGTCATCAAACTGTCCCGAACGAACAGACCAGATATACGCCCCTAAAAAGATCAGAGCTACAAACAAGCTAAAGCCCATTAAAATGAACATTACATACAATTCAATATCTCACTTTTACTCAAGTTAATCTCATCATTCGCGCACGCAAGGTGGTAGTAACTGTGGTAAAGACAACAACGGATATCGAGCTGGCTGGCATAAGAATAGCCGAGATCAGGGGCGATAACAACCCGCTAACTGCAAAACCAACACCTACAATATTGTATAACACCGAGATAGTAAAGCTGGCCATAATCACCGACATGGTAGCTTTCGACATCTTAATAAATGGTTCCAATAAGTGCAGGTTATCGCCCGTGAGAATAGCATCACTAGCCGGTGAAAAAGCTGACACATCATCCGTTACCGCCACCCCAACTTCACTTGCCCTGAGCGCTCCTGCATCATTCAGCCCATCTCCAACCATGAGAACATGCGCTCCCTGATGTTGAATTTTCGAAACAAACTCCAATTTATCTTCCGGGGTTTGACGAAAATACAAATTCTGATCACTGCCAAATAAATTAACCAGCGTGGCCTTCTCCCGCTCAGTATCACCAGAAAGGAGGTACAGCTTAAAATGCTTAACCAGCTTGGTCAACATTGACCGCAAGCCTTGGCGATAAACATTAGCAATCAGGAAGGAACCTTTAATCTGGTCATCAATACTGAGATAAACCCGGGTTTTCATGTCTTCTGCGTCTGATTTGTCAAATTTTATGCCCAACCAATTTCCAGAACCGATCTTTACAGAACTATTCTGGATCGTACCTTGAATTCCCTTACCAGAAAGCTCTTCAAACTGATCAACAATTAAATTTGATTTCACATCCAGGGCTTGAAATATTTTTTGACTCAATGGATGGGTTGAATGTTTAACCAGGGATTTTACCATTTGCTGATCGGTCGAATTGAGAACTCCACCAGAAAATTCGATAGTATCCTGGTGAGTTTCTGTAAGCGTTCCGGTTTTATCCATGATGATGGTATCTATTTTTGAGAGCGCTTCCACTGTCTCGATATTTTTAACGTAGAAGCCTTTATGACCAAAAATGCGCATGGTGGTTCCCAGGGCAAATGGCGTTGACAGAGCCAAAGCACAGGGACAGGCAACAATGAGGACGGCCGTAAACACCTTGATGGCCATAGCTGTGTCAAACTGAAGCCAGTATAATGAGGCAATTAAGGCAATTGCCACCACTCCAAAGGTGAAATAGTGGCTAACCTGATTAACCATATTATTTAGCCTTGAAAAACGCGGCTTATTAAAAACATCGTTATTCCAAAGCTGGGTTAGATAGCTTTGGGAAGGCTCCTTGATTACCTCAAGCTCAATGGTCGTGCCCATTTGACGACCACCCGCATAGATAAAATCTCCGGCATCCTTAGTGACCGGATCAGATTCACCACTGACAAAACTGTAATCAATAAAAGCTCGTGATTTTAAGAGAACTGAATCAGCCGGGATGAGCTCCTGATTACGTACCACAATTCGATCTCCAGGCATGAGCTTGGAAACAGGAACAACGGCCTCGATATTGTTTACCTTGCGCGTAACAGACAGCGGGAAAAATGATTTATAATCGCGCTCAAACGAAAGGATATCATAGGTTTTCTGCTGAAAGATCCGCCCCAGTAAAAGAAAGAAAACCAGCCCCGTAAATGAGTCCAAATACCCTACCCCGGTTTGGGTGAGAATTTCCCAGGCAGACCTTAAGAAGAGCATGCCAATACCCAGTGTAACCGGAACATCAATATTTACTGTTTTTGATTTTATACCAGCCCAGGCTGAAGTGTAGTAATCCTTCGCGGCATAAATCAAGACAGGAATAGAAAGAGCCAAACTCAAATAACCAAAAACCATTTTAAAAACCGGATCCACATCACCAGTTCGAGAGAGATATTCCGGAAAACTGAGGATCATCACATTTCCGAAGGAAAATCCCGCCAGACCAATCTTTAAGTACAGTTTTTTTTCTGCAGATGATTGCTCGCGTTGACCCACGGTATCCAGGCTGATCAGGGGTTCATAACCCAAAGAAGAGACCAGAGCGGCCGCTTCGCTAAGCTTCATTTCTTCCCGGTTATAGCTAATAGATACTTCTTTTCGAGGAAAATTTACTTGGGATTGAAAAACCCGGGAATCCATATCGTGCAGTTTTTCTAAAAGCCAGATACAAGAAGCACAGTGCATGGCTGGTGTATGAAAGGTGACTTTTTCAGTTTTACCATCAGAGAACTCTACCACCTGACCCCGGACTGCTTCATCATCCAGATAAGCAAACCGATCGGTGATCAAATCCTGTTTAGGCGTAATGCCCGGTTGATTCTCAATGGTATAGTAATCACACAATTCATTGGCATTCAGAATTTCAAAAACAGTTTTACAGCCATTACAGCAAAAGAATTTATCTCCGATAGCAATCGTTTGATCCGGACAGGTGTCACCACAGTGAAAACAGGCTAATTTATCGACTTGTTTTGTAGTGGCATCACCAGTTTGATATTGATCAAACTTAATTGCCATGAGAATCCTGTGAATCAAGAACGGGAATGGGAACTCCACACATTTGTTCACTATCAAAGGACTGTAAGCCCGCTGCTATATCCAAATTGGTTTGGGCTAGTTCACTAATTTTTTTCTTGCCAAGAATAGATTGGATTGCTTGTTGGGCTTCGTGCCAGACCAGGTGGACAGCGCACTGATTAGAAAACTGACAAGCGTCTTTGCCCTGCATACAAACATTGAGGTATAAGGGCCCCTCGATAGCTTCAATCACTTCCAGAAGGGTTTTATTTTCAGCTCCATCTGCCAGTTTAACGCCACCGCCATTACCTTGGACAGATTTAATAAACCCCTGTTTGGCAAACTGGGAGACAATGGAACGGAGAAAGCGTTGGGGGATATTCTGGTTCTCAGCGATCTCACGGGCAGGGATGAGTTTATCCTGATCTCGTCCAGCCAGATAGACCATAAGCCTAACAGCATATTCACCTTCGTTAGTTAGTCGAAATGACAAGATCGATTTCCTGCTTATTTGTGGAGACAAGGCGTGCCTTGTCTTTACAGCTATTAATGATTAAAACATGTTTATTGAAAGAAACACTCATTGTGCAATGCAAACTAATCTTGAATGTCCCAAATGCCATGTAATTAGTGTTGTTCAAAAAACATTTTCGTCTTGTTGGATATTGTGGGCTACTCGACAATGAAAAAGATGATGAGTTTATTACGCATATGGGGTGAAGCTGGTATTCTACAGAAGTTTTTTTGAAATGCTCATAACACACTATAAAACAATAATATAAGGAATGATATGACATAGTGTTTTTGTGCAACGATATGAAAAATAACAGCTTATCAATTACCCCATGCTTCAGCATGGGGATCTATGACTCCCCAATAAATGGGGCTTTAGCCCAAGATGTCTTGGCAATAAGTTTGGCTAAAGCCCTGATATTCCAGGTGTTTATACAGCCACCAGGCTGAAAGCTCGGGGTAATTATTAATGAATCCAGTCTTCTTTTTACCGTCGCTCAACATTTAGACAACTATAACAATGCATTGCATAAAAAAGGGCAGACTTTCGCCTACCCTTTATCATTAAATCCTGAGACTATTTAATTTTGATCAAGCCTCAGTTTAAAGCCAACCAGAATTGCAGCGTCCGGGGTCCAATCATTGTCTTTTGTATAAATAATAATGGTGAACGGGATTGCCAAACCATGGTTAATATTATAGGTGTACTTTGTCATAATGCTGGGGCCGGAAACCTGGAAAACAGCTTCATGTCGCGGGTATCGCTTTTCAATCAAAGGCGAGGCATAATCCACCCTGAAAAAGAGACCTGAGTCATCCGTTGAAGCTTTCTCTCCATAGGTGGCAGAATCCGGCACGGCGGCGTCCCAGCCTCGTGTATGATCCTGGAAGGAGAGCACACCGTTGATTGACTTGTTGTGGTCTACCCGGGCAACAACACCGCCAAGACGAATTTGCATAGCACCGGCAAAAAGGCGCTTACTACCCATTTTCACTCCGCTCAGTGTGGTGTTGAAATTAAGATTCATTAAAACACCCAGGTCATAACTGTTGATATATGAACCACTGGCAAAGGCAGCTTCCAGAGACTGAAAAAACAGCTCTCCATAAAGAACTTTGTACTTAAACGCTCCATAGGCACCAATACCACCGCTGAGTATCTTATTATTATCAGGATCTCCAACTCGAAAACCTAAAGGAACGGATGGTGATGGCACTTGAACTCCCAGCTTGAAGATGGGTGTAATTACACCAAGCCGGGCAAAGCCAGCCTCCCCATAGGGGCGACCGAATAATTCATTACCCCATTCGACACTAATTCCACCAGATTTTCCAAATAAATAGACCAAGCGATCTGCACCTATCTGCAAGTCCGTATGGGTCCAGAAAGATTCGATCTCCAGATAATCGATTTCAGGTTGATGCTCTGTGGTTTCAAAAGGCTCTTGAGTATCCAGGTGGTAGTATTTCTCTTTCTCAGAAATAGTTTTAGCCAGAGTGGCCCCTAAAACCCACTTCACCTCCATGTTATCAATTACAGTGAATCCATCAGAAACTGTTCCGAAACGGATCTGATAAAGCTGACGTTGTCCGGATTTTGATCTGACAGCAATCAATTTGTCAGTGGCGGCAACGGGAAGCATCTCGGTATCATTGAGAGTTATATATTCCTCAATAGCATTCTCGATCAATAAGCGGAATGGTTCATATTCCACCGTCCAAGCATCAAAGCGCCGGGGGTCCAGCATTGGGGGAGCCTTGGGCTGAGCCCATACAGTAGATAGCGACAGCAGAAGGATAAGTATGACCAGGAGTGGTTTGCGAATGTTTTTTATCATCATCTCAATATCCTCCTAGAAATAAAGTGCTATTGATGGGACCAGGAAAAAACCGGGCTCCCAATCATATGCACGAACTGCTGATGTGTTTGGATCGATATAAGTAAAGGTCATGGGTGACCAGAAATATGTCATATTGAGATTAACACCCAACCATTCTGTGATGGTATAGCTGGTGCTAAAGTCAAACCCGCCAAACCCGTTTAACCCGATATTTAATTGGGCGGCCAACTTGATCCGATTAAAAAAGCGGTCGTTCATATCTGAGGCATATTCTGCTCTAAAAAGACCAAACATGGATTCCAGAGGATCACTGCGATCTAACTGGGAAAAGGAGCCTTTCCCATTATTGTTAGCATCTATTACCTGACCATAAGCATATTGCATATAGGTAAAACCGAGCTGCAACCTCAGGGAACCAATTGGCACAAATCCTGGTTGATCCGGCAGGGAGCCAATGCGACTCGTGAAGCTATAATAAAATTGTCCGGATGACGGATTATAGACTGAGTTGCTGGTATCTCCAAATGTACTCATTTTTGAATTTGTCCGAAAATTCATATCCTGAAAAGACAGGCTGCCCCCAAAGTTGGGAGAATCAAACTTCAAGACACCACCATATGTACCTTCCAGGGGACTGTTACTATCACCCAGAACATTTAGATAGGTTGCCGGTAAGGTCACATAAAACTTCAACACTTCAGTAGCCAGACCTAAATTAAGTGTTCTTGATGCCGCAGCGGGGAAGCCCAGATCTGGCCGGCCAAACTCTGTGGCGAAGGCAAAATTGGGATTCACCCTGATGAATATTCTCGGAAAAACAGAAATATCAACCCTACGATGTGTCCACCAGAAGGCATCGCGCACTTGCTTATTACTGCGCTCTTCAAAAACGTTGATGACTTCACCACGACCACCTCCCACATCTACTGCAGAAAGATAATCCCAGTTATAGCGTCTACTTTGGATGGCCATCACCATGGTTTGATCCATGCTATCCAGAACCGTTTTAACCAGCTTATTAAGAACACCACTGCGCCCTTTGGCATAGATATTCTGTAGGCTGGCTTGGCCCTCAACGTCAATCCCAACGATTACGCGTAGTTCGTCAGTTTCTTGAACTTCCAATTCATCCATATCCTCAAAGACTTCCATGAGGGTATCGATATATGCTTCCATAAATGAACGGCTAAAATCACGATCTTTAACCACCCATTCCAGTTTACCTGTTTCCTGAAAACCCTGCCCTATCAAGCCAGACACGAACACAGAAATCAAAAGTAATGTTACGAGGTTGCGTTTCTTCACATCTACCTCCCTTTTATCAAGTATAGTTTGTTGATTAATTTAGTATTTATATATAAATATTTTCCTGTAAGAAGTCTTGCTCTTGTTCTGGTCACTTACGCTGAATTTGATTTCCTGAGATTCAGCATTGTCAAAAGGTTCTTCCAGTTCAACCTCCCAGCGATAAATCTTACGACTACCAATAATTTGAGCTTCACCAAGTTGTCTGGTAGAACCAATACCACCTTTTTTACGGAATCGGTTCACGCTATTGTTTTTACCATAAGTCGTAATTTCAAATGTCAGGTAATTTCCGTCCCGGCCTACTGGATTCACAGAAACTTTGGGCTTGGGTGGTTTAACCACTGTCACCCGATGGGTCATACCTTTCACATCACGGCCATCAACCAAAACCTGGAAGGTAATATTGCCTTCCTCTGTCAGACTTGGTAATTGGGCAATGGTGCCAGGCATAATTCCACCTCTAACGGCTGTTCCACCAACCCGGATAGATGTCTCAGAGGAGGGAATATCTCTCAAGGCTCCTTCAAAGATAAGTGGATCACCTACATAGGCTTCAGAAACTGAGGGCTCCTTCAACCAAAGTGGTGGCCGTACCTGTAGCAGAAACTCAACATCAACAAATTCATCATCAGAGAGCCGGGTTCCACGGATGGTGATCCTGCCATCTTTGCGACCCCGACCAGTCACCACAGAAACAGGTATTCCAGCATCTAGCTTTCCTACTAGACCGGCACCCTTGATGGCCGTCAGTTCAAGATCATCAGCATCAACAATGCCACCGATAATGGCACGGACTTCCCAGGGCAAGCCTTCAACAATACTGACCTTGGGACGATCCACTGTAATCGTAAACGGGGCTTGAATTGCACCACCAGCCGGATCCAAGGTGTTTTGAAATTCCTTATCGAGAGAGATTTCACCAACACTGGTCATGGCATCCATAATCTTATGCACAATGGCTTTATCAGAGTAGGCCTTGGAAAGCTCAATCTCAACTAATTTTTCATCCGGCATAACCTGAATATCGGCTGACATCCGGTAGAGCACTTCAGCCTTTAGGTTAAAATCTGATTTAGGAATATATGCCATAAAGGTTTTATTTTCCGGATCGTGATCCTTCGGAGATAAAGTATAGGTCAATTCTTTCAGCCCGGATTCTTCTGGTGGATCAATGGGTTTTAGATGAACAGTTCCGGAAAATGAGTTTTTTTCAAAAGCGCCATCAAGCTGAACTTTCAGATTAATGGTATCTTTACCGTGAATATCTGTAGCATTTCGGATTGTTACCAGGTTCTGAATTTTATCTTTGGAGACCTCCAGAAGAATCTTTTTCTGGCTGTCTTTAAAATGCTTAACTTCACCTTCAATGGCGAAAAAGCTAACGATCGTGGCAATGTAAATAATGAAATAAACTTCGACACGAGCTTGGAATTTTTTCTTAGCCATTCGGCTACCCCTGTCAGTTTATTTTGAAGAAAGATTAGCGCTTAACAGACGCTGGATCTCATTGCGAACCCGAATATTGATTTGTTCATCAGCCAGCTCCTTTAAGTGCTTGTTGAGGTTTGCACTTTGTTCAGAGTTGGTAACCAATTTATCAATAAGGATACTTGCCTGGGCAGCAAAGTTATTAATCTCAGCAGCAATTTCCGGTACATCTCCGGATCGAACGGTAAAATCACCCCTGGGGGCGCCCGTCTCAACCATTTCACCTTTTCCCTGTTCAGCAGCCTCTTCTTCAAGGGTTATTTTGAAGGTTTCTACACCTGCCTGATAAATAGTAAGCGCATATAACAGAAGTAACCCAAATTCAACAGTTAGAGCGAGTACTGTTACTATTTCAACAACGCCAAACCCCTCTTCTGCAACAGAAAGTACCGTTCTCATACCGGTAACCAGGATAAGAAATGCTGCACCTGAATACACCAAAGCCTGTCGACTTGGGTACTGTTCCATGATCGTTTTTTTTCTGGTAAAACCCTGCTCTTTTCCCATAGCTCTTTCTTTCGTATTAGTCCATTATTGAATAAATATGCAACGGCAAAACATGAGCGCTTCGCAAATAAAACGCTATTTTTAATTGGTCGCTAAATGTTGCTTATTATGACTGGTTTGTCAAGGATGTTTCTGGAGGCAATCGGACCTGATTATTCAATAAGTTCAAGCTCAAGATAACGAGGCTCATAAGCTTCCAGGCTTTCCAGGTTGTATTCCAACCGCAAACTGCCATCTGCCTGTTCAAAAACCTGATTCGGATCCTGGGTGAAATGTACTTGCTGATTACCATAAACCACGGCAAGCTGCCAGTCCGGCAAAGGGTGATTCAGAATAAACTTATAACGGAATTTATGAGCTGTCTGGCCCGCCAGTGATCGATAATTAAAGCCCAGGGCAACCATAGATTCATTAACATCAAAGACTAGCCACTCCCCACTTTCATCCCAGACAATCCTGGTTGCGGGCTTGTTTTTCAGCCCCGTTTGGACCCAAACATTATCAGCATTAAGGGGCAGCAAGAACTCAAAGTGCAAGGGCCACTCCAGGTCAGCTGATAATTGTCCCTGCATTTCTACCGCAAATGTTTGGTAGGAGGGATCTGGTCGAACGGTCAACTCAAATTTTGTGAAGGGGCTACTTTTGGGATGCCAGTCCTGCAAGGCAAAGACTATGGGAATTGAAATCCAAATATCCACTGGCATACCGTTTTTTAAAGCCGGTTCAAACAAGGTTCGCTGAACCGCATTCAAGGCAATTCGGTCCAGTTCTGGATTTAGTTTTCTAGAAATTCTGGAGTCGGTTACTCGTCCATCTTTTGAAACAAAAGCCTTTACCGTAACCTGTCCCTCAACACCGATTTCTCTGGCGGCGCGTGGATAATAAATACGTTTTCCCAGGGCTTCATATCCACCAATCGGGTGGGGCTTAATGATCCCCGGATCAAGTGCCTCCCCCTTAAACCAGGCACATTGAATCAGAAGTGTACAAATCCAGATAACACCTGTACTGACAACCAAAATATGTTGTATGCGGGCTCTCATCATACACCTCCATT
>JAOZSM010000305.1 GCA_029939675.1 Fidelibacterota bacterium | reverse complement strand
GAATCTGAGTTGATGCAGCATACCAGGGCGAATCCACAGCATAATCCATCTTCTTGATCCCAAATACGGTAAAGTGCTCCCTTGTATTGATTTCAATCTTGATTTTCTTGATTATGTCTGGATCAGATTCACTTTGAAACAGGTAATAGATTCTGAACCCGTTTGCTCTAGTTCTGGTTGTACTTCGTCCCATCCATGGATCAATTAGTTTTTGTACTCTTTGCACTATAGGCTTAATTGGCCCAGCAACCGTTTGCACAAAATCAAGGTCTTCAGAGTACCGGAATGGCTTTTCAAAGAATAGTTTGGTTAGGGCTGTGCCTCCTCGGAACAGTAGCTCTTCACGAAGAAACTCATCATTGTATATCTCAACCAGTATCCGTGACAGAATTAGATCTTGCTCTATCTGGTAATCAAATTGCCACGGTGCGACCTTGTGCCAGGCAAGTATATGGGCTCGGGAAATCAATATTCTATCTCAATCTCTGTGTTCACAATAACTTTCCACTTCTCATCCTTGGGGTTCCGAATAGAAGGTCCAGATGCCTCTAACGGTGCATATACCAACTTCTCATTGGCTATGAGCTTTTGTAACATATTCACTCCAGAGTGATACTCTATAAGTTCAAAGACATGTCCTGCTCTCTGAAGTACCGGCAAGGGAAATACCATGGCAGCTTCTTTTAATCCACCTATTTTAATATGCTCCATCATTTCAGAAATCACATTTGCTACATGATCCATTCCGCCGATCAGTCTACTGTTCTTAATCAGATCAAACAATGTTGCTTCCGGCGTAGAAATGTTCATAGTACCCGTAGGTGTGTTTCTCTGTCGAATCGGGGTGTTTTGTATATCCTTCTTGCTAAAGAACTTAACTCTCCCACCGCGAACATTGATTGCTCTTCTATGGGGATCAGTCATAACCTGGAATACTTGAGGGCTTTGATGGCTTGATCCGTAATAAGCAGCAGCAGTAAGCAAACCTACGTAATACGGGCTGCCATGGAAGTTCATCAGGTCATCGACGAAGCGATCAGCCGGCATCCTGTCAGTAAGACTAATCTCCTCTGGGATAATTGTGTAGAACCCCCGAGCAGGATCAATAATCCTACCAGCCTTCCGCATACGTTGAATGGCATACGGCAGGTCACGATCCACATTCCTAAGTGCTTCATCATACGTAAATGACCATATCCCTTGGTTATTTAAGTGCTTTATATAGTCTGGCAAGTTCATAAGGTCGTTATTATCTCTGCATATTATAGGGTGTGACTCGATATTATGCAAACTTAATAATGCTATTTTAGTATGATATTATTTTCTAATCTGGGTCACATTGATATGTACGGTGACTTGCACAGCTTATGTCGTTACTAACGACTCGTTATAATTACATGTCGCTGTTATCCTGTTTCGGCGACATGTTATTCACTCTCGAAGGACCGGGCGACTGGAAACTAGCCAATGGTAAATGTATGATTACCCTATTTTCAATACATGCCAGCGAGATTTTAGACTCCCCTATTGGGGAATCCATACTGTCTCAAAAAACACGGTTATTGAGATTTTGTCTGGTTGTCATGAAGTGATAGCCGAGACAATCCATACTACTAAGAGGATCACGTAAAAGGCAACATTTATCCAAAGGAACCATGACCATAAACTTGCTAATCCGCTGGTGGAAGACTTGTTTGTTGCTGATGATTTCAGTACTGCTTGTTTAGATGTTGTTTTTATCGTTTTCTGAATCGCGCCCTCTTTAATGAGAATGGGGAATTGCCCAGTTCCCTTGTGAAAGAACTCAGTGAATACCTGTTGCATATTCTCGGAGCTGAATCTGACTTTCAGGGATTGATTCTCCATGCCAGTATCAGGATTCGAAGCCCAGGCCGACCAATGTGGTTGCTCATATTGCCAGACAAAATCTAAGTCTGGAATACCCACCGAGCTAAGAACCCATTTCTCATCTATCGCAGATGTTTCATTGCACCAGCTGTTTGTGTAGGAAAAACCAACTTCGTCAGAGCCCCAGCGTCCCTTACGATACTCCTCAAATCTTTGCTCACCGAATATTCGCGGGTCCTGGAGTTTATAAAACTCGGTTATAAACTCCTTAAGGAAGTCTTGTGGGATTTTGATAAGACTCACATTCGAGAGAATGAGCCAAGGTCTTGATCCAGGATCAGTCATGTTTTAACGCTCCTGTGTTGGAATCTCAAGTACTCTACACTCATACAATTCAAGGATCAAATCTTGCGACGATCTTACCTTTGTCATCCCATACTCTATGAGCTGTCAGTGTATCTGGCGCCTTGGACTGACGCTTCTCAGCATACTTCACGGCTTCCTCAAGAGTATCAAACACTTTGAGTCGTGTTTCATCATAATCAAACTTATCCAGATGGGTAACCATGAATTTACCGGCAGGAGTGCTACTCGCGGGGTTATCTACATAAGGTGGGTCATCCCAAAGTGCACTCATAATTCTTCTTCCAGATCATTCGAGGCTGAGATTGTTACTATCCCATTTTCATAAATAGCCAGAAATAGCTTATATAGTGACTCATTTTTGTCATCGATATTCTCAACAACTTGTTTAGCCCATTCTAGATACTCGAGTCTACGTTTATTCTCCCAACCCTCTGCGGGTGATATTACAACATCCTCAATATTGCAACATTTGTCTGAAAGTTTCACGATTGCAGCTTCTTTGCTCAAATGCGAAGAATGTGCAATTTGGGCTTCCTTTCTAGCTGCTTTGGGTAAGGATTTATCATCAGTTACTTCTTCAACAATATGGCTTACCCTTTCGCCAAATAGATCACTGATTTCAGCGAGGCTTGTATTTGTATCCTCGACTGTATCATGAAGTATTGCCCCAATAATAACATCCACATCATCAATGCCTGCTTCTGAGCTTATGAGAAATGCAACCTTAATAGGGTGGTTGATATATGGAGCTTGATCCTTACCCTTTCGTCGTTGATTCTGATGTTTCTCCGCTGCGAAGTGTAAGGCTTCTAAAATCTTATGCTTTTCGTTCAATGCATCACCTTTTGTTAGTTAGGCTACCCATCTTTCTGAAAGCAGAAAATAACCTACTCATATAATCGAACAAGAACTGATATAAGGTACACTAGAACCCAGATTCCGTTATAGAAAGCTGACTTGTAGTATTGTTTGATGATTTTCATCAAAAAGGAACTTTGATTCAGCTTGTCAGATATTCAGCGATCTTAATCGGATCAGTTTCCTCCATTTTGTTGGCAATGATCCATAAATAGTCCGAGTTCT
>JAOZSM010000087.1:11327-12419 GCA_029939675.1 Fidelibacterota bacterium | reverse complement strand
GTGAATGTGTTGCTTGTGTCTGCGTAGTTTTCGTTTAGCGCGTCTTTTACAATTATTTCTATTGTTGTTTGTTCTCCTGTTATGGTCGGGTTCCAGGTGATTGTTCCGCTGGCGTCTATGTTTCCACCGTTGGTCGCGTTTATTTCGTAGTTTGTTGTGTTGTCGTTGTCTATTAGTGGGCTGATGTTTTGAGAAAAGTTTCCTTCGGTGATTTGGTCTTCTAGTTCTCCTGTTATTTCTGGTACGTCGTTTACTTCTATGTTTTTGTTGAAGTCTAGGCTGTCTGGTCTGTTGATGTTTTCGGTGTAGGGTATGAATTCTCTGCTTTCTTCTGTGGGGTTTACTTCTATAGTTATGTCTGTGTCTGCTATGTCTTTTCCCATTCTGTTTTGTATTTCTTCTTCTCTTGTTGGTTCTGTTGTTGCGTAGTTGAATCGTAGTTGTTCTAGGTTAAGGTTTTCTTTTAGGTAGGGTATTTTTTTTGTGTATGTTCCTTGTTCTGTTTTTATTTTTGCGATGTATAGTCCGTTTGCTAGGTTTTGTGGTATTTGTAAGGTGTTTATTCCTTCGGTGAGTGTTTTTTCTTCGGTGTTTATTTCTTGTCCTAGTAGGTTGTAGAGTTTTATGTTTGCTTTGTAGTTTTGTTGCGGTACTTTTGTTTCTATTATCCCTACTGTTGATATGTTTATTTCTACGTCTGCTGTTCCGTTTAGTTCTGTTCTTGCGGTGTCTACAAATCCGTTGTATGATTGGGCTATTATTTCTGCTCCTCCTCTTGCTATTCCTTCTAGGTTTGTTATTGTTGTGTGCATTGTTGCTTCTGCTTGTCCGCTTAGGAATATGGGTAGTAGAACAGCTACTACGTTGAGAAATCCGAACATAGGGGTATCCTTTTGTTTTGGCTAATATAGGCATTTAACCCCGCTGGGGTTATTAATATGTGATGGGGGTGCAATCTATATATCCCATTTGTATAGATGTGTGATCCCGCTGGGATCTCCCGATATTGTGCATCCGCAAAAACCCCAGCGGGGTTGCATACCTAAAGCCCCGGTATTGTGCATTCCACCAAAACCCCAGCGGGGTTGCATA
>JAOZSM010000087.1:0-11227 GCA_029939675.1 Fidelibacterota bacterium | reverse complement strand
CATACCTAAAGCCCCGGTATTGTGCATTCCACCAAAACCCCAGCGGGGTTGCATACCTAAAGCCCCGGTATTGTGCATTCCACCAAAACCCCAGCGGGGTTGCATATCTAAAGCCCCGATATTGTGCATTCCGCCATAACCCCAGCGGGGTTATATGAATATGCTTAGATTATCGATATGTAACCCTCCAGCAAAAGCGACATCAAACTATCCGCAACAATTGACAATTAAATAATAATTGGAGTTCAAAATATGCTACAAACCAACCTCAAACATGTCACATCGGAAGAAGATTTTAACCGGATCATTGCAAACAACGAAAATGTTATGATCTGCTGTGGGCGTATGGGACCCATGTGTCTACCCGTTTATGACATCATGGAAGATCTGGAAGAAAAATACGAACATGTTGCCATTTATGATATGGATTTCGATGTACCTTTTGCTCATGTCATTCGGAATCATCCTATGTCAGCAGGGTTTATGGGGCTACCCTTCACCTACTATTATAAAAATGGCGCTGCTGTAGAGGCAACCTCCTCGATCCAGTCCAAAAAACAAGTCAAAGAGATGCTCGACAAACACTTCTCATGATCAATTCAACTATCACAGAATCATTTGATGTCATTGTATTAGGTGGTGGACCAGCAGGTTTAACCGCCGGTATTTACCTGGGTCGAGCCAAACTTAAAACCCTGATTATCAATGAAGGTTCAATTGGCGGACAAATGGTTCTCACCCATGCCATCGCAAATTATCCAGGTGCTAAAGTTGATATTTCAGGACGAGACCTGAGCTTGGATATGAAAGCTCAAGCAAAAGAGTTTGGCTGTAAGTTTGAATCCAATGTTGAAGTCACTGGAATTGATCTGGAGAGCAAACAGAAGCTGGTTGAAATCGATAATGATGAGGTGTTTTCCGCTAGAACTATCATTATCGCAACTGGTGGTACCCCCAGACCTATGGGGGTCAATGGTGAGGCTAAGTTTAAAGGTGCTGGTGTTTCATATTGTGCCACATGTGATGGTGATTTCTTTACAGATAGGGAAATTATTGTTGTAGGTGGTGGAAATTCAGCCCTGGAAGAAGCGGTTGCCCTAACTCAGTTTGCCAGTAAGGTTACCGTTATTCACCAGTTCGACCATTTTCAGGCAACGGAACACGCCATTAAGGTGGCCCGGGAAAATGAGAAGATTTCCTTTATCATGGAATCTGAGATTCAGGAAGTGCTGGGCGATCAGACCTTAACCGGTGTTGACCTCATGCATATGAAAACCAAAGAACATTCCATGGTGACTACCGATGGCATCTTTGTTTTCATTGGCTATGTTGCCAATACAGCCTCTTTACCAAAATCATTAGCCTTAAATGATCGGAATGAAATTATTGCTGACGAAATCATGGCCACCAATGTCACAGGCGTTTTTGCAGCCGGTGATGTACGGGAAAAACGATATCGTCAAATAACTACCGCCGTGTCAGATGGAACCATAGCGGCTCTTTCAGCGATAGAGTTTTTGCAAAAATAGCTTTTCGTTTATATTAACATACCTGCTTTCCAGGCAGGAAAATGCTCAGCCCAAGAACAGAAACATCCAGGCTTGTTTATGTTCCATGTCAAACCTGAAAGAGACCCGCAATAACACCAACTGCGCTCATTCCACTCCTGAATAAAATGGGTCTGTTCAATCCAAATGTGACAAATGTTCTTTTTACGTTTTTCATAATTCTTTAATTTCTTCTACCCTGGGCTACCCCTGCCTTAAGACATCTCGCGGCGTTTAAGGGGCGTTTCTGGGCGCAAAAGTGCAAATGTCAGCAAAACTAGTCAGGTTCAAGCTTTGAATTTGCCCTGACTAAGTTTAGTTTGGTTTGCTAGTTTAAGGACAGAGTAACCCCGACATTCGGAGATCAAGATCATGCAATTTACTGTTGAATCGTCAACGCTTTTACACGGACTGCAAAAGGTGGCTCGCGTCAGCCCCACCCGCTCTACCATGCCCATCCTCAATCATATTCTCTTTTCCGTTAAAGGGAACACCCTCTCCATGCGTGCAACTGATATTGAAATCACCTATACCCTGAATCTGGACGTCCTTGGTGATGAAGATGGTGCCGTGGCACTTCCGGTGCGACTGCTCCAGGAGATTACTAACGAATTACCTGATACTGAACTGACCTTTACCTGGTCTGATGATAATCGCGTCACCATGTCTACTACTGGTGGTACCTATAAGATTGTCGGGCGGCCTGCCATGGATTTTCCCGAGGCACCTGAATTAGGTCCTGCAAATAGTCTGGAGATTAAATCCAGCGTGCTTAAACGGACGGTTGAAAAAACGGTTTTTGCGGTCTCAAAAGATGAACTCAAGCCAGCCCTGCTGGGTGTCCTTTTTGAATTAAAAAAAGACATGCTGCGAGCCGTGGCTACTGATGGTCACCGTCTGGTAAAATATAGCAATCGCGATTTTGCTTCTCCTGATTTTGAAGCAAACATTATTGTTCCTCCAAAATTTTTATCGCTCATTCAGAATTTTTTAGATGATGGTGATACAATCAACCTGGCCGTTGGGGAAAGGTATATCAGTGTGGCTAATAATAATGCTACTATTTTCAGTCGCCTTATTGATGAACAATATCCAGATTACAGTAGTGTAATACCTTCCACCAACGATAAGACGGTCACCCTTTCCAGTAAAGACCTGGTAACCACCGTCCGGCGGGTTTCCATTTTCTCTAACCGGACAACTCATCAAGTGGCCCTGAAGCTGCATCCAGGTTATCTGGAAGTTTTTACCGAAGACCCAGAAGCCAGCACCAGCGCAAAGGAACAAGTTTTAGCTGATTATGATGGTGAAGATTTGACTTTGGGCTACAATTCTATTTATCTGAAGGATATGCTCAAAAATATAGAAACGGATCGTGTGGTCTTCAGATTAGGGTCAGAGATCGGCCCTGGTTTGGTTTTGCCAGAGGTCCAGGCTGATAAAGAAGAATTAGTCATGCTCCTGATGCCTATCAGGTTGCAAGCATGATGGCGTCGCAAAAAATCCAACCTGCTGCGTTATAATATTTTTTGTGAGCTTGATAATTAGACAGGTATCTTTGCAGGACAGCCCGTTACCCAACTGATCGAAGGATATGAAAACAGTACGAAGCCCGTATACTGGCAGAGATGATACATTGAACCACACTGGTATGATTGACACTAAAAACTTTTACAACTCTCAGGTATGTTGATCAGATCGCTTACTATGATTGATTTTCGTAAATACGAGCAAATCTCCATGGAATTTGGTCAGCAGACCAATATCCTTTATGGTGAGAATGGTGCTGGAAAAACCACTATTTTGGAAGCAATCCACAGCCTGGCGTACACCCGTAGTTTCAAGACCCGCTTAGATGCTGATCTTTCCCGTCATGGTCAAGCTGGCTATCAGCTAAAAGGCCTTTTCTCTGACCAGCAAGGAGTCAATCATGAAGTGCGTCTCAAAGTAGAATCTGCCCGGAAAAAACTGGTCAGTGTTGACAATAAAAATCTGAAGAGCCGAGCAGAGATCATCGGTAAATTTCCCTTAGTTTCTCTTACACCTGAAGATGGTGAATTAACTTTTGGTTCTCCAGAAAATCGACGACTGTTTTTTAATAAGCTCCTGTCCCAGGTGGATCCGGTATATTTGGAAAACCTCCAGATCTATGCTCGAATTTTGAAGCAACGCAATAGTATGCTCCAGGCTTATGCCAATAACGGTTCGCCATTAGATCGAATTCTCATGGCGACACTGGATGATCAACGAGCCCGGGTTTCCGCACAGCTTCACGAGGCTCGCAGCCAACATATCGCCGAATTCAAAAAATTACTCTATGTTGCTTATGAGCAACTGGAGCAGAAAAATTCACTAAAAATGGCCTTTATCTCCAACGTGAGAATCACAGCTGGTGAACCAGAAGGTCTTTATCGAAGAGCTTATCAGGATTCGCTTGCTGAAGATATGCGCAAAGGGACCACAACCCGGGGGCCACACCGAGATTTATTCACTTTCTTTCTTAATACTAAAGATTTACGCAAATTTGGTTCTCAAGGAGAACACAAGCTGGTACTGGTAGCAATAAAATTTGCCGAAGGCCGCTTTTTGGAAAATTTTCTTAATGAACCTCCCGTCTTTCTATTAGACGATCTCTTTGCTGAGCTGGATGTAAAACACAGTCTCATGATCGTGGAAAGCCTTCAAGGAGAGCATCAAATTTTCATTACCGCCACTGATCTGGCTGACCTGCGTCATCACGGTCTTCAGGTTGAAGGTGATACACTTCAGGTTATTGACGCTGGGAAAATTCAGAATAATGGCTAGAGCTCAGGTTATCGGAAATGTTTTTACCCGACTTTTTCGGGATTTGGGAATCGATAAGGCCATCGAACAGAATATGGCTGTTACCCGCTGGGAAGAGATCGTGGGAGATCGGATCTCCGAAATAAGTATGGCTGAAAAAATCGAGAAAGGGGTTCTTTTCGTTAAGGTCAGCTCACCGGTCTGGCGCAATGAACTCATTTTCATGAAGAGCAATTTGATTGACAACCTAAATGAAGCATTAGCAAAAAACATAGTTAAGGATATCAAGTTTACATGAGTGAAAATCAAACAAATCCTGCAGTAAAAAGTTATAGCGCTGAAAGCATTACCGTCCTCAAGGGTCTTGAAGCCGTTCGCAAACGTCCGGCCATGTACATTGGAGACGTGGGCAAGCGCGGTCTTCATCATCTGGTTTATGAGGTGGTGGATAATTCTATTGATGAAGCCATGGGTGGTTATTGTGATAAAATTATAGTAACCATTGGTAAGGGAGAAACGATTACCGTTGAAGATAACGGTCGCGGAATTCCAGTAGATATGCATAAAGAAGAAGGCATCCCTGCAGTTGAAGTTGTCATGACTTCGCTCCACGCCGGTGGAAAATTTGACAAAGATTCCTACAAGGTTTCCGGTGGACTCCATGGTGTGGGGGTTTCAGTTGTAAATGCTCTCTCTGATTGGCTTGCGGTGGAGGTCTATCGCGATAAGAAAGTGCATGAGCTTGACTTCAGGTTGGGTGTCATTGAAAATCGTATGAAGGTGACAGGAAAAACAAAAAAACGCGGTACCAAGGTCACCTTCAAGTTTGATGACACTATCTTCAGCCATGCTAAATATGACTGGGATGTTCTTGAAGACCGTATTCGTGAGCTGGCTTTTCTAAATCGCGGGTTAAACATTACGCTGATTGACGACCGTGCAGATGAACCCCATACAGAGAATTATCATTATAAGGGCGGATTAACTCAGTTTATTGATTATCTCAATGAGAACAAACATCCGCTACACCCCCAGGTTATTGCTATAGAAGGGGAAAAGGATGATGTTCCCTGTGAGGTCGCTTTTCAGTACACTGACAGCTATACTGAAAACATTCTCACCTATGTCAACAACATCAATACAATCGAAGGTGGTACCCATCTTTCTGGTTTGAGAACTGCACTCACCAGAACCTTAAACAATTATGCTACACGCAATAATTTGTTTAAAAAAACCAGCACAACCTTGAGTGGAGACGATGTCCGAGAGGGTCTTACGGCTGTCATTTCCATTAAAGTGGCTGAACCTCAGTTTGAGGGGCAGACCAAAACCAAGCTGGGAAACGGCGAAATCAAGGGTATTGTTGACTCTTTCGTCAGCGATCAACTCAATGAGTTTCTGGAGCAACACCCAGCCATAGCCAAACGAATCATTGAAAAAAGCCTTATGGCTGCCCAAGCTCGAGATGCTGCGCGTAAAGCCCGGGAGTTAACCCGTCGCAAAAGCGCCCTGGAAAGTGGTGACCTCCCGGGAAAGCTGGCTGATTGTTCCATCAAGGATCCAGCCCTTTGTGAAATCTACCTGGTTGAGGGAGATTCTGCCGGCGGCTCTGCTAAGCAGGGACGTGATCGTCGTTATCAGGCTATTTTACCTCTGCGTGGTAAGATCATCAATTCAGAAAAAGCCCGGATTGATAAACTCCTGAACAACAACGAAATCAGGATGATGATCACTGCTTTTGGAACAGGCTTCAAGGAAGAATTTGATCTTGAAAAACTACGCTACCACAAAATCGTAATCATGACTGATGCTGATGTGGATGGGGCTCATATTCGAACCCTCATCCTAACCTTTCTGTTTAGATATCTACCTGAATTGATCATCAATGGTCATATTTATATCGCCATGCCTCCACTGTATCGTGTAAGTGTGGGTAAAAAAGAAAAATATGCCTACGATGATGATGAGCGGGATTTATACATCAAACAGATGACTGATGGTGGAGATCCCACAAAGGCAAAAATCCAACGCTATAAAGGTTTGGGAGAAATGAACCCGGATCAATTATGGAATACCACCATGGATCCAGAGACCCGGACCATGATGCGAGTTAAGCTGGATGATGCGGCCGCGGCAGACCGTATTTTTTCAACCCTTATGGGTGATATAGTAGAACCAAGACGTGAGTTTATCCAGTCCCATGCTAAATATGTGGTAAATATTGATACTTGATAAACACACTTGGAAGTTAGTTGTCTTTTTCGTCATCTCGAGCGGAGTCGAAGGACGAAGAAAACGGCTTTAGATAACTTTCCTTTTGTATTTCGCCTCTCGACTCCGCTCGAGGTGACGAATTCGGGATAACGTAGTAGAATTTGAAGAATTGAATAAGATAGAAATAAAGAGGTATTGAGTTGGAGATTCAGAGACAAAGCATTCTGGACACATCGATCGAAGAGGAAATGAAAAAATCCTATATGGATTATTCCATGTCGGTCATTGTATCACGAGCCCTGCCCGATGTCAGGGATGGTTTAAAACCGGTTCACCGTCGCATTCTCTATGGAATGATGGAGTTGGGAGTGGGGTATAACCGAGCTTATCGAAAAAGTGCCCGTATCGTTGGAGACGTGATGGGTAAGTACCACCCCCATGGTGATTCGGCTGTGTATGATTCCATGGTGCGTATGACTCAGGAATTTTCACTGCGCTATCCTTTGGTGGATGGTCAGGGAAATTTTGGCTCCATCGATGGTGATAATGCTGCTGCCATGCGTTACACCGAAGCCCGCCTGAAGCGCATCTCCAGTGAGATGCTTAAGGATCTTGAAAAAGACACTGTCAGATTTATTCCTAACTTTGATGAAAGCCTGAAAGAACCCACCGTTCTGGCTGCTGTCATTCCAAACTTACTGCTGAATGGATCAAGTGGTATTGCTGTTGGAATGGCGACTAACATTCCACCTCACAACATGAACGAGGTTGTGGATGCAATTGTAAATCAGATTGATAATCCCGAAATAACCATTCCAGAACTCATGGAGCACATCAAGGGACCGGATTTCCCCACCGCGGCCATCATTTATGGAGCCGCAGGCATCAAAGAAGCTTACGAAACCGGACGAGGTAAAATTACTGTTCGAGCTCGTGCCAATATTGAAGAACGCAAAAATGGCCGTTTTAGTCTGGTTATCACTGAAATTCCTTATCAGGTTAACAAAACCTCTTTGATCGAGAAGATCGTCATGTTGGTTCGTACCAAGAAAATAGAAGGTATTTCTGATATCCGAGATGAATCAGATAAGGATGGTATCCGGTTAGTGATCGAGCTCAAGCGTGATATTGTACCAGAAGTAGTCCTTAACCTGCTTTATAAACACACCCAAATGCAGGAAACTTTTGGAGTTATCATGTTGGCTCTGGTTGATGGCCTGCCAAAAGTTCTAACTCTAAAAGAAGTCATTTCCGAGTTTATCAAATTCCGCCACGAAGTTGTAGTTAAGCGAACTAAGCATGAACTCAATCAAGCAGAGGCCAGAGCTCATATTTTAGAAGGTTTTAAAATCGCTCTGGATAATCTGGATGCCATCATCAAAACCATCCGAGGATCAAAGAATCCAAAAGAAGCTAAAGTAAATTTAATTTCCAAATTCAGCCTGAGTGAAATTCAAGCTCAAGCTATTCTGGATATGCGTCTACAGAAGCTCACTGGACTGGAACGTCAGAAGATTCTCGATGAATATACTGAGGTTTTAAAACTGATTGCCCGCTTGAATGAGATTCTCAATAACGTTGGCCTGAGAATGGAAATCATCAAAACTGAATTGCGCGAAGTTCAGACTCGTTATGGTGATGATCGTCGAACTGAAATCATTCCAGATGCCAAAGATTTCACCATTGAAGACATGATCGCTGAAGAAGAGATGGTAATAACCATTACGCATAATGGGTTTATTAAACGTTATCCCGTTAGTGGTTACCGCCGTCAAAACCGAGGGGGTCGCGGATCTGCCGGAGCTAAAGCCCGTGATGAGGATTTCATCGAACATCTCTTCACCGCTTCAACCCACGACTATATCCTGTTCTTTACTGACAATGGAAAATGTCACTGGTTACGGGTTCATGAGATTCCCCAGGCCGGTAAAGCCACGCGGGGACGTGCTTTAATTAACCTGCTGCGCGTAGACCAGGGTGAAAATGTCCAGGCTTATATTGCCGTACGGGATTATGCAGAGGATCTATTTATTACCATGGCTACTGCCAAAGGTTTGGTTAAGAAAACGGCCCTGACGGCCTATAGTCGTCCCATGAAGGGTGGCATCTTCGCCATCGATATCCGGAAAGATGATCATCTGATTGATGCCCAGATCACCAACGGTGAAAATGATATCATTTTAGGAACCAGAAACGGGATGTCCATTCGCTTCAGCGAGACCAATATTCGCCCAACCGGTCGTAAGACCATGGGTGTCAAAGGTATCGAGCTGAAGGGGGCTGATGATCAAGTTGTTGGAATGATCGTCGTTCGTCGGGAAGGAACCGTACTGGCTGTTTCCGAACATGGTTATGGCAAACGGACCGAAGTGATCAATTATCGAATTCAAAACCGCGCTGGTAAGGGTATCATTACGATCAAAACCACGCCGAAGGTGGGACATATGGTTGCCCTGCTTGAAGTCGTAGATAACGATGATCTCATGATCATTACAACACGTGGTGTCCTTATTCGTCAGCCCGTTTCCTCCATCCGTAGTATTGGCCGTAACACTCAGGGTGTAAAACTGATTCGTTTGGATGAATCTGACTCCATTGCTGCGGTTACCCGGGTCCAGGAAGAAAAAGAACCTGCAGTAGCACCAGAGGAGGGCGCTAAGGCTGTTGATGGTGAGCAGGAAAAACTATTTGAGGGTGAAGAAAAACCACCGGAAGCTTAATAAAGAAAAGCCCCGCAGGTGCTTCAATTTTATGATGAGCAACACTACACTTAAAACACGGCTTGACCAGGTTCTGGACCAAGTAGCGCAAGCAGCTCACCGGACTGGTCGAGCTGCTGATGAGATCACTCTTATCGGGGTCAGTAAACGCAAGCCTGTTGAAGATATGCAGACTGCCTACGCTGCCGGCTTGCGTCATTTCGGAGAAAATCGAGCCCAGGAAGTCCGGGATAAATTTCCCGGATTTGATCCAGAGGGTATTACCCGCCATTTTATTGGACACTTGCAAAGCAATAAGGTGAAATACCTCCCGGGGCGGGTGGATATTATCCACACCATTGATTCCACCCGGATTGCTGATGCTGTGAATCAACGGTTTGGAGCTCAGGAACTTAAAATCCCCTGTTTGGTTGAAGTAAATATCTCTGGAGAGAGCAATAAGGAGGGGGTGGAGCCAACTCAGGCTCTCGATCTTGCCAGCTATTGTGCTGAACTGCCCAATCTTGAGTTTAGCGGGTTGATGACTATTGGGCCTTTAACAGCTGACCGGGACCGTATTCGTCAGGCTTTTCAGGAGATGAAACTGCTGACTGATCAGATTGCTCATCGTGTGGGCCTCCTGCAACCCTTGCTTTCTATGGGTATGTCCGGAGATTTTGAGATCGCTATTGAAGAAGGGGCCACCCATATTCGGGTGGGAACAGCTATCTTTGGTGCCAGAGAATATTAGATAATAATTTTGACGGTCTCGAAAAAAGTCCCTTTCGTCCGTCTCCATAATACCTCGCCGTGGTAGGCAGGCGGGCAAGAGAACAGCTCAAACGCTAATTGAGGAGTAATACATGGGACGCTTAACACCCCCTGACATCCGGGAACATGAATTCAAGCAATCTGCGCTGGGTTATAACCGTAATCAAGTCAATGAACTTTTAGCTGAAATTGCTGATGAATTGGAAGCTCTGACCCGGGAATCCAATAAGATTAATCTCGAAAATAAAGAAGTGCGTCTGGTCCTCAAAACCTACATGAATGTAGAGGATAAACTTAAAGAAACCCTGGAACTGGCCCAAAAAGCAGGGCAGGAAACCCTTCGAAACGCACATAAAGAGGCTGATACAATTCTGCTTAAAGCCAACACCGAAAAGAATGCTCTCCTGCATTCAGCAAAAGAAGATCTTTCCATCGTTCAACATGATATCCGCAAACTACGGGCAAAACGGGATTCCATGCTGGTCAAACTGAAAAGTATTTTACGATCTAATCTGGAACTGTTAGAAGAAGAGTTCTCTGACGATGCTTTATTATTACCCCCCGCAAAGCAGCCAAATGAACGCATTGTGGATTTTTCCAAAACTGATCTCATTGTTGATGATTTATCAGATATGGCTGAAACACCGAAGATTAATTTCAAGGATGATGCGGGTTTCAAAGACGAATGAGTCATACCCCGCTCATTTTTTGTGCTCCTGAATTTGTGATCGCACTGGAGAGAGCCTTTCCAGTTGCTCTGGTTCGTCCGTTCTCAACCGATACCGAAGGTTGCCTGGAACAAATTAATGGGATTGATGAGCAGTCTGAATCCCGGGCCTGGCTTTTGTATCAATCACCTGATATTCGCTTTAAAAACGAGTTTGTCAAAGACCACATCAATCTTTCCAACAAAAACCCGCTGATCGGCCCGGCTGATCCGGAGCAAGGACCCCGCTTCCCTGATATGTCTTCTGTTTATGATAACCCTGGTGAGGATGGAATCATTGTTGTTATGGGGGAAGATCCCCAGTTAGAAAAATTTGATGAACCATGGTCATATGTTTCCGGTGGTATCTGGGAGGCTATTGCTCTTAAGCATCACGGATATAGCATCACGGCCTGGCTGATAGCTGATATTGAAAAATGGATTGATGATCAGATAGAAGATAGAAGATAGAAGATAGAAGATAGAAGATAGAAGATAGAAGATAG
>JAOZSM010000304.1 GCA_029939675.1 Fidelibacterota bacterium | reverse complement strand
CCCCCAAACCTCCCAACCTCCCAACTCAACAAAACCCATCCTGCGAGTCACTCCCCCCGGTCGCCCTCAGGAAGACCAACCAAGGAAACAAATCCGCTTTAATAATCTCTGCGTCTCCGCGCACTCTGCCTGCCAGGGCGTAGTCGGAGACGTAGACCGGCGAGAGAATACTTTCCTCCACAACTTCCCAACATCCAAACCTCCCAACATGAATAAAACTTTGGAGAACATAACCCCACTCCTATATTGGCTCGCTTTTGCCCGCATGCGGGCACCACGGCATGGCTCCTGGAGCAAAGCCGGGTCATATAAATAGAATATTTCCTGTATGTATTACAGGATTCAACAAATGAATAAGTAAAAAGGATCGATCCTTATGTCTGGAACCTTGCGGATGCGTGTCTTTATGGTTGTCCTCCTCATTGGAAGTGCCGCCTACATGCTCAAAGACACCATTAGCTATTACACCATGGATGAAGCCCAAAAAGAAGCCCTCATTGAGAGCGGTGAGTTGGAAAATATCCGAAAAAATATCATCCATCAGGGCTTGGACCTGCAGGGCGGAATGCATGTTGTCCTGGAAGTTGATCTGGAAGAACTAATTAAAACCCGGGTCGAGGGTGGTGATGCCCTTATTAATGATCTCATTACTGCCACTCTGGAGGAAGCTCAGCTCAACGAAACTGACTTCTTCGACACCTTTGCCGGTAAAGTTGAAACAGCCAACATTCGCCTGGCGCGCTATTTCCCCATCTATGAAAAAGGACCCAATGCCGACGTTATGGACGCCCTGGAATCCGATGCCAAAGATGCCGTGGATCGTGCCGAAGAGATTATCCGCAACCGCGTGGATGAGTTTGGTGTTTCTGAACCGACCATTCAACGCCAGGGTGACTGGAGAATTATTGTCGAACTGGCCGGTATCAGTAATGAAGCTCAGGCTCGTGAGCTGATCCAGGCTACCGCCCTATTGGAATTCGTACTCATTCAGGAAGATTCACAACTGCTGAATGAAGTGATCCGGAATATTGATAAAGCCTGGGCCGCCGATATGGGCGAGGATACAACTGAAACTGTTGATGTTGCCGAGGCTGATACAAGCAGCCAGGATGCAATACCCAGTCTGGCTGATGTGCTTTCCGGAGATGATGGGGATAGCTTGAGTATTACCGGAACTGGTGATATCAGTCGGCCTTTCTCATCCCTGATCAATGTTGGCAGCAACACCATCTGGGTCCCTGAAGAGAATGTTCGCTCCATCAAACGCAAATTTAAAAAGTCGACCTTTATCGCTGCAGTTCCATCCGATAGTCGTTTGGCCTGGGGCGTTTCACCCCGTGATATCACCGGGGATGGCCGTCTGCACCGGGCTCTCTATCTCATGAAAGGGTCTGCTGAGCTGAATGGTGATGTGGTTACCGATGCCCGCGAATCGCTGGGCGGTTTCTCAGGAGCTGAATTCGTGGTACATATTTCCATGAATGATGAAGGCTCTCGTGAATGGAGCAAGATCACAGCTGGAAACGTTGGCAAACGGATCGCCATCGTCATGGATGGTCAGGTTCACATGGCCGGTGTTATTCGGGATAAGATTTCCGATGGCCGGACCCAGATCGAGGGGATGAATGACCTTCAGGATGCCAAGAAGCTGGCCGTTGTTCTACGTGCCGGTGCCTTACCCGCTCCCATGATTATTGAAGAAGAACGAACTATCGGGGCTTCTCTGGGGGCTGATTCAGTTGCTTCAGCTACCCGCTCCATGATCTTTGGATTTATTCTGGTCATTATCTTTATGGCTATCTATTATAGAGGTGCTGGTCTTATCGCTGATGTGGCCCTCTTTCTCAACTTAACCTTCACACTAGCCATTCTCTCTACTTTAAACGCCACCCTGACGCTGCCCGGTATTGCCGGTTTGATTCTAACCGTTGGTATGGCTGTAGATGCCAATGTGTTGATCTTTGAGAGAATTCGCGAAGAGTTGAGAAATGCCAAAACAGTCAAGAAATCAATTGATGATGGCTTTGGCCGGGCGCTAACTACTATTGTGGATGCAAATTTAACCACCATTCTGGCAGCTGGCGTGTTATGGCAATTTGGTAGCGGAACCATTAAAGGTTTTGCCACTACCTTATTCTGGGGGATTCTGTCTTCCATGATCACTGCCATTTTTATCACCCGGACTGTTTTTATGGTGATGACTGAGCGTAAAACCATGACCAAGATGAGTATCTGAGGAATTTGAAATGTTTGAATTAATCAAAAAAATAAATATCGACTTTCTCGGTAAACGAAAAATCTCTGGAATTCTGTCTGGAGTAATCATTTTAGCCGGTCTGGTAAGTCTCGTTGTTCATGGTGGTCCCCACTACAGTATCGACTTTGAAGGGGGTACCGAGGTTCAGGTGCTTTTTAAGGAAGCCACTACAGTTGAATCTATGCGAAGTTCGCTATCTGAAATTGGCTATGGTGACGCTATGATTCGTGAATTTGGAAATGTTCATGAATTTCTAATTCACGTAAAGACTGCCGCCCGAAGTGAAGAGCAGGTAAGCGATATCCGCGAAGCCCTGGCCTCAATTCATGGGGAAGAGGGTTATGAAATTCGTCGTTTGGAGACGGTTGGTCCTAAAATTGGTAAAGAGCTTCGTGGTGACATGATCTCTGCGGTACTCATCGCCATGATCGGTATTGTAATTTACATCTCCATCCGCTTCCAATTTATGTTTGCCATTGGTGCCCTGGTGGCTCTGGTTCATGATGTGTTGATTACTCTGGGTCTATTTTCCCTGTTGAATATGGAAATTTCACTCTCGGTATTGGCTGCTTTTCTCTTCATTGTGGGTTATTCTCTAAATGATACCATTGTGGTTTTTGATCGGGTGCGGGAAAATGTCAAGTCCAAACGGCATGATGCCTTTGAAGCTGTCTTGAATCTCAGTTTGAATCAGACCCTGAATCGGACAATCATCACTTCGTTAACCACTTTGACCGTGGTGATGATTCTCTTATTCTTCGGTGGTGAAGTGATCAAGCCTTTTGCTTTTGCCCTGACCATTGGTCTCATCGTAGGAACCTACTCTTCCATCTTTGTTGCCAGTCCAGTAGTTCTGGTTTGGGATGAGAATCAGAAGAAAAAGAAGAAGAATTAATTTTAGAGTAACCTTCAAAAAGCTTCAAATAAAAAAGCACCTCTCGGGGTGCTTTTTTATTTGAGGGAATAGTATGAACTCTGAAGCTCCCAAATCCCCACGCTGAAGAGGCTGTGTGAAAATACAATATCAAGCAGAAATAGTAATGGAATA
>JAOZSM010000086.1 GCA_029939675.1 Fidelibacterota bacterium | reverse complement strand
TGGCTGAATTGAATCTTCAGGCAGATAACTCTGCTGTCCGCTGTCTGGATGAACCAACCGCCCAAAGGATGATCAAGCATATTGATGAGACTCGCCGACAGGGTGATTCAGTTGGTGGTGTATTTGAAGTGTTGGCCTCAGGTTTACCCGTTGGTCTGGGTTCCTACACTCATTGGGATAGGAAGTTAGATGCCAGAATTGCTGGTGGGATGATGTCTATTAACGCCATGAAAGCCGTCAGTATTGGAGATGGATCAGATGTGGCCACAGCTCCAGGCTCACAGGTTCATGATGAGATCATTAAAGATGGCGATGTAATTCGTCGGGCTACTAATCGTGCCGGTGGTATTGAAGGGGGGATGTCCAACGGTGAAATGATCCGGGTTCAAGTCACCATGAAACCCATCCCAACCCTGGCTCGACCATTGCGCTCGGTGGATATCAAAACACAGGAGTCGGGTATTGCCCATAAAGAACGTACCGATGCCTGTGCTGTACCGGCTGCTTCGGTTATTGGAGAAGCCATGTTGGCTCTGGTCTTAACCGATTCTATCCTGGAAAAATTTGGAGGCGATTCTCTGGAACAGGTCAAAAATCATATAAAGGTAACCGGTGTGTGATCATGGGTTTGCCATCCACTATCAATAATGTTTATTTGATCGGACTCATGGGAGCCGGAAAAAGTACGGTGGGTAAACTTCTGGCCACGGTTGTTGGCTGGCAGTTCGTAGATCTGGATCATGAGATCGAATTGCTGGCTGAGAGCGATATTCCCACCATTTTTGAAGAACAGGGCGAAACACGTTTTCGTGACTATGAGACCCAGATTTTATTCCATACCGATGATTTGAAAGACACCATCATTGCCTGTGGCGGGGGTGTTGTTACCCAGGAGCAAAACATGGAATTTCTCCAGGATAAAGCCGTGGTCTGGCTGGATCTTTCACCGGCTGAAGCGGCGGTCCGGCTGGAACATTCTCCCAATCGACCCTTGCTCAAGGAATGTCAGGATACTTTGGTGCAGCTGAATGAGATTTTGCTGTCTCGCAGGGAGGCTTATGCCCGCGCGGCCAAAATTCGGATCAAGAGCGGGGGGATTTCCCCCGAAGTGATCGCTAGTGATATTTTACACCAGTTAGCAGAACTGTATGTCTGACGGTTTCCCAAAAAGTATATGACAGAATATGAATATCACCCTAATGTCAATAAATATAGCCACTTATGCGAACACGGGCTATATTGTTAATTATCAACACTTTGCGCCTCTGCGTTCTCTGCGAGAGGGACTTTTTGCGGGACCGTCATGTCTGAAGCTACGCACATAACAATCAGGCACCAGACCGGCAATTATGATCTGCATGTCGGAGCCAGTCTATTAACCGAGCTACCAAAATTGCTGGAAAGTATTGAGGCCTCTGGACCCGTAGGTATTATCACCAATAACAAGGTGAATGCGCTTTATGGGGCAATCTTAAGAGCTGGACTAAAAGCGGCTGGAGTTGTGACCCGCACGATTTTGATCCCTGATGGAGAAGAATACAAAACTCTGGCTTCGGCTGAACAGGTAATCTCGGCTCTGATTGCCCAAGGGATGGAACGCAGCGGAACTATCATTACTCTGGGGGGTGGTGTCACCACTGATCTGGGTGGTTTTGTGGCCAGCACACTTTATCGAGGTGTTAAACTGGTTCATATTCCTACCACTCTGTTGGCTATGGTTGATGCGGCAGTAGGGGGCAAGACCGGCGTCAATCATCCCAGCGGAAAAAACCTCATCGGTAGTTTTTATCAACCTGAGCTGGTGGTAATAGATGTGAACACTTTGGCAAGCTTGGATTATCGGGACCGCGTATCAGGATATGCCGAGATGCTCAAAATGGGAGCAATTCGGGACCACGAATATCTTGATCTTCTGGTTGCTAAAATGGATGAATTATTAAATTCCAGCACTGGTGAAGTTTGGATTCAGGCGATCACGCGCAGTTGTGAACTCAAGGCAGAGGTGGTAGAAGCTGATGAGAAAGAGGCTGATCTGCGACGTATCTTGAATTTTGGTCATACCCTGGGACATGCTCTTGAAACCACCCTGGGTTATGGTGAGATCCGTCATGGTGAAGCTGTTATTTTAGGCATGTATGGTGCTGGTTGGCTTTCCAATCAAATTGGGTCACTTTCAGATATTGAGTGGCAGGAGTTTGCTCAAATATTGCTCCGGATTCCCTTTTCTGTTGCCCTGGAAAGTATTGACCCCAGTGTTATTGAACAAGTAACCCGCCTAGACAAAAAGATGGCAAACGCGCAACTGAACTTTGTTTTACTAAAGAAATTAGGTGAAGCAGAGATCAAGGCAAATATACCTGTCGTGATGATCAAATTGGCGGTAGATGTCCTTAAAAACGTGTGGAAGGAAACGCAATGATCTTGAATTTTGATGCATTTATGCATGCTTTTGTGACCCTGCTGGTGATCATGGATCCTTTTGGTGGCTTGCCGGTTTTCATGACCCTGACCAAAGATTATTCTGAAGAGCGGGCCAAACGTAGTTCACACCGGGCCATTCGGGTTTCATTCATACTGTTGACGATTTTTGTATTTGTTGGTGACGGTGTTCTGAAGTTCTTCGGAATCTCCCTTTTCTCATTTCAAGTAGGTGGCGGCCTGATCCTGCTGCTGTTAGGGTTGCTGTATGTTTTGAATATCTCTATGGGAGATGATAAGGATTACAGTAAGGATATCGTGATTCCCATGGCTACGCCACTGATTGCCGGTCCGGGGGCTATCACAGCAATTATCTTACTGGTTGCTCAACATGGAATCTGGATACCACTACTGGCCATGGTTATTAATCTACTAATCTTTTGGGCGGCCATGTACTATGCCCGTTACATCAAGAAATTTATTGGTGAGCAAGGCCTGGAGATCATGAGCAGAATCATGGGACTGTTGCTGGTGGCACTAGCTATTGAAATGATCCGCTCCGCCTGGCTGGATTTATTATAAATACGGAAGGGTGACAATCCTGCAAAAAGTCCCTCTCGCACGCAGAGACGCAAAGTGTTGATAATTAAGAATATAGCCAACATTCGCATAAGTAACTATATTTGTTGACGTTAGGGTGATATTGATGTTCTAGCATATCCTTTTTGCGAGGGCGTCAAGATTGAATAAGGAATCTATTAAACTGGCTCAAGGTAGCTGTATGAGCCCTTGTTCGTCATCCCGAGCCGTCACATTGAGCGGCTTGTGGGGGCGGAGCCGATAGGCGTAGACCTAGTCGAAGTGCGAGGGATATATAATTTGAGACCAGAGTATGGAACGTACGAATAATATGGTCCGGCTTAATAGTATGCAGAGGTCCTTCGAAATTCTTTAATCGTTAATCGAAATTCGATATTTAGTTCTACTTCTATTGCGTTTATATTAGTTGCGATTTAAAGGTCGATTGGCTCAGTTGGTTAGAGCGCTCGGTTCACATCCGGGAGGTCGTAGGTTCGAGTCCTACATCGACCACTTTCCTTTTTAAAGAACCGCGAATTACGCAAATGTCACTAATGGTGTCCTACACCTGTCAATCGGAGACCCGAAGGGCGTAGATTGATCGACCACTCCCACTCTTAAAGCATCCACGGATTACACAGATTACACGGATTTATAGTATATGGTTATAACCGTAAATTACGCTAATGTCGCTAATGGTTTTTTGGATTAATCTGGTTAGCAGCCCACGACTTAAGTCGTGGGTTTCTAGGTGGTTATGATCCGTATAACCGTTTCAACGGTTTATTATATTTTGCAAAGTTGTGGCTTATTTCAACAGCACCAGCTTTTGTCGTAAAACAGTCTGATCAACAATCAGGGTACAAAAATAGATTCCTGCATCCAGGAAAAATCTCTGAGACCTCAAGTATGCAAGGGAGGGGCTATGGTCGTATGACGGTGGCGGAAATGTGCTCCCTGCTTCAGATAGGCCCAGACCAGGTCCTCCAACGACTGCAGAAGGCGGGAATATTTTCTTCAAAGAATGAGTCCATCAAAACCCTGGCTACTGATAACAATCTACGCCCAAGTGATCTGGTGGATATTATTTCAGGTGGCCAGCAGGAATAGGTCGCTTATAAAAAGATAAAGAAGTCATACATTGTTTTAAGGTATGGAATTGGAGTTAGGGGTGGGTTGATTAAGTGCTGGCCTTAAAGTGAGATTCGTTACTCTCAGAAAGACTTCCCTATATAAATCAAATAACCCCCACGTCTTGTTAACTCAGGACGCGGGGGCTTAAAGTTTCGCGAAATTAGTGTAATTCGCGGTTCGTTTTTTTTAAAGCGATTTGGTCAACACATCATTCAGACGCTTAACAAATTCAGCCGGATTCTCCAGCTTCATACCTTCTAGCAATAAAGCCTGTTCATAGAGCAATTCTGCTGCGTTATCAAAGTCTTTTGATTTACGCATGTCTTTCATCTTCTTCAGAATTGCATGATCCAGATTTACTTCCAGGATTGGCTTGGCATCGGGCATATCCATCTGACCCATGGCCCGCATCATTTCCTGCATTTGGAAAGTGGGGTCCTCGGCATCAGCAACCAGAACGGAAGGTGAATCAGTCAGACGGGAGGATACTTTCACGTCCTTAACTTTATCACCCAAAACCTTTTTAAGCTTTTTGATAAAGGGCTTGACTTCTTTTTCGAGGGCTTCAGTATCGTCGTCTGCTTCGCCATCTTTTTTAAGTTCATCGCCAGCATTGCTTCGATTCACAGATTTGAAATCATGATCACCATATTTGGCTGCACCGGGAATGATGATCTCATCGATCTCATCATCAGCTATCAAGACTTCGATATCTTTTTTCTGATACATTTCGATGAGGGGTGAACGACGCAAGGTGGCTTCGTTATCACCAGTAATGTAATAGATGCCCTTTTGGTCTTCCTGCATCCGGCTCACATAATCTTCCAAAGTAGTGTAACCATCTGCCTTGGTTGATTTGAAACGAACCAGTTTTTCCAATAACTCACGATTATCTTTGTCCTGGTAGTAACCCTCTTTGATGGGACGACCGAACTGCTCGTAAAACTTGAGGTAGTCCTTATCCTTTTTAGCCAGTGACTGGAAGGATTTTAAAATCTTTTTTACCGAAGCTTTGCGGATGTTGTCCAAAATGCGGTTCTGTTGGAGAATCTCGCGACTCACATTGAGCGGCAGATCTTCTGAATCAATGATGCCCTTAACAAAACGCAGATAAGTAGGTAGTAATTCTTTTTCATCATCAGTAATAAAAACCCGTTTTACGTAAAGTTTGACACCAGGTTTATAATCAGCATAGAACAGATCATTAGGAGCTTTTTCAGGAACAAAGAATAATGTGGTGTAATCCAAAGTACCTTCAGCCTGGGTGTGAATATGCAGAGCCGGATCCTGATAGTCATTGCTGAATGTTTTATAGAATTCCTGATAGTCTTTCTTCTTCAATTCTGACTTGGGACGCTTCCAGAAGGCCGTTGCGTCATTAACCTGCTCAGATTTTAATTCTTTAATTTCCTTTTTATCATCACCTTCACCATCAAAGGTACTCTCTTCGTATTCAAGGTAGATGGGGAATGCGATGTGGTTGGAATATTTTTTCAGAATCTCAGAAATAGACCAGCGATTGGCAAACTCCTTTCCTTCATCATTAAGAAAGAGGGTGACCTCGGTGCCTGGCTCAGCTTTGGTTGCTGTTTCAAGTTCAAAACCAGATTTACCATCACTTACCCAGCGGTAGGCTTGTTCTTCACCAGCTTTGCGGGTGATTACTTCCACCTGGTCGGCAACCATAAAGCAGGAGTAAAATCCTACTCCGAACTGTCCAATGAGGTTAGAATCCTTTTTGGCATCACCAGTCAGATTCCCCAGAAAATTTTTGGTGCCAGAGCGGGCGATCGTACCCAGATGTTCAATGAGATCCTCTTCATTCATGCCAATACCGGAATCTTTGATGGTGATGGAACGAGCATCCTCAGCATCATTGAAGGTGATATCAATTTTGGGGTCAAAGCTGATATTCTTGAATTCATCTTCAGTCAGGGTCAAATATTTTAGTTTGTCCATAGCATCTGACGCATTAGATACCAATTCACGTAAAAAGATCTCTTTGTGTGAATACAATGAATGAATGATCAGGTGGAGCAGTTCATTCACTTCAGTTTGAAAAACATGTTTAGCCATTTTTATTTGTCTCCATATTATTAGTACGTGATTCCTTTTGGGCGGCAATCAATTAATAGCCCCTAAGGCACGAAAGCTCAAAGAATCGAAAAGGAGGTTCTTTGTGACGTTGTGACAAGCCAAGCTCCCACAGGATTCGAATCCATTAATCATTTAAAAAGCGGCGAGAATATAATTCGTGCACGAAGCGCTTCAAGATTGAAATTATAGTCCTATCCGTGATGTTGCGCACAAACCTTCCTGTTTTAGCTATTCCGCTCAGGAATTCAGGTTCTATGTTAAGTGCATCACGCATTATATATTTGGGCTTTCTATATTCCGGCTGTTTATGAGTAGTTGTTATGCAGTAAATTAGGATGAATTGTCAAAGTAAAGTTTGGAGGAAGAAATGTTTAAGAAGTTACAAGTAATATTGGGTCTTGGAGTATTATTGAGTCTCACAGGGTTTGCCCAGGAAGCACCTCAGGCAGAGCCGGTTTATGGTGGTTATATAGAAGAATTACATGCTGCTCCTATGAGTGCAAATACTACGCGTATTTATGCCTCAACCATGAGTGCCAATTCCATGTTCTATGCCGACGTTGATCATTCCGGTGTCAGTCCGGTATTTGGTGGTTGGAATACAGTTCCTGATCTGGATTGGGATGATGATTACGGAGAATTGCGTGCTTTTTCCAGTGACGCCCACAGTGGTTTTGTCTTTGCAGGATTGCGAGACGGAGGCGTAATTGGAGCATCTCCAACAGCTGGTTCTCTATATAATGTAGATGCAGTTATGATCGAAGCGATTCAGGCCCGCGATGGACATTTATTTTATCAGGTGATGGGAAATAGTGCCCAGGATCTGTATTTCACAGATATTGATGCAGCCGGTGCAGTGGGGACCATTCAGTCTACTCCAATTGCAGTGACTTACTGGAATCCAAGATTCCCAATTCAGATCGTTATTAGCCCCTACGATGAATATCTCTATGTCTTTGTGCCGGAGGAACCGCCCCTACTCTATAAATCCAGTGATACTTTCCGTTCTTTTAGTACTGCCACAACCTTTTCAACAGTGACAACCACTGACTTGGCCAGTACGGGTTATGAATACTGTGCTTTCATCGTGGCACCTGATGGTCATTATTATGCAGCCAGCTATGAAGGCAACACAGCCAGCTATGAGACCCGCATCTCAAGCTCCGCTGATGGTGGAACCAGCTGGTCCACTCAAATTATTGTTGAAGATGCTGGCCGCGGTGATTTCAAAGCCCCTGGGGATTCAGCCAGTTACAATCTTTATTATAGTCGTATCATGTCAGACGATCAGGGTGCCAGCTGGTCTATGCACGGTGGCGCTGATGGTGCCCTGGCTGCTGATCCCAACAATAAAAATATTGCCTATGTAAGGACCGATTGGGGTATGGGTATGTACGATCATGTCCTGTCGAGTGTGGATGAGATCAACGCTGGTCTGTTGGCAGTTCAGGTCAATGATTTTGCCATGGATACCAGTAAAAGTACGGCCTGGGTAGCCTCTAAATCCGGTATTTGGCATGTTTCTGATTATGGCACCAGCTCAGTTGCCTGGACCGAACCGATCTGGCCTGATTATGATAGCACTCCTTATGATGTGGTAACTTGCACAGCCGATGCCGATACGGCATACATGGGTAACTCCAGCGGCAATGTCTTTCGTTACGAAACAGCCAGTGGGGCTGTGGATGATCCAATGAGTTACCAGCGAATCTTTGAAGCCCACCAGGATGGTGCTTATCCTTATTGGACCTGGACCTATGGCTCTAGAGTCACTGCAATTGCCAGTGATGACACCTATGGTAGTGAACGTTTGTTTGTTGGTATCTATGATGCTGAGGATTGGGACGAGTCAGATGATTACCTGGGTGGAGTCTTTGTTGGAACTCCTTCTGGTACAAGTTGGACCTGGACTCAGATCACAGGGGGTGATTTTCCTGATACTGGCGTTGATGTTCATGATATCATCGTGGTTGAGGAATCCGGTAACACGGTAGCTTATGTAGGCGTTGAGCGCAACACCACTTATGGAACCGTTAATGGAGTGTATCGTTGTGAAGAGATCTCCGGAAACTGGACAGTCAGTTCTGATCTTTTTCTCAGTGCTACTTACCCCATTTCCGCAACGATCATGGATCTATATGTTTCAGAAAATGATACGATCTTTGCCTGTGGAACCGATGCTTCAGGAACCAGTGTCCGCTCCTACAAAAAAGCTGTTGGAGACATTTACTGGGAATCCCTGACTTCCTCCGGTCTGGTTTACCCGAATGCCGCGAAGGCCATCACCTACGATGAAGTGAATCAGGATCTGTATATGGCCATCGACAATATTATTTATGTATTTTGGAGTGGTGCGATTGAGTGGGAAACTTACTATGAATACCCCGTGGGCACTGATATACAGTTTATCTATTACGATGATTTATTAGTGGGAACAGGCGTAGGTTTGTTTGGTCATGAGGCCACCACAAGTATTGACCCTGTTTCTGAGATTCAGCCCACGGCCTATCTGTTGGAGCAAAATTATCCCAACCCTTTTAACCCCAGTACAGTCATTACATATCATATTCCTGTGAGTCAAAATGTTGAATTAACTATTCACGATCTCAGGGGTAGAGAAATAGCTCGTTTGGTGAACGGGTATCGATCATCAGGTTCACATCAGATTACTTTTGACGGTGCTCATTTATCATCTGGGATCTATTTCTACACCCTGATCTCTGGTGATGTAAAACTGACCCGGAAGTTGATGTTGATGAAATAACCCCTTTCCAAAAAGGGCATTGAGCCCGGCGTGCCCGGACGAAGTTCCATCGGAACGAACCCTGGCCGAAATGTCCGATCTCAACCCAGGGTGGAACGACAATATAAATCCTGTACAAACAGAAAGACGCAGAGTAGTCTGCGCCTTTCTGTTTGTGTATTTTGTAAGTAAGATTAGTTTGTCAAAGTATGGCAAAACCAAGCGCCTACCTAAAAGCAGTTCGATACCAAAAAAAGGCATCTAAACTGATGTCCAGGGAGAACCGCCAGGCCGACTGGAATCGTTACATTTTTTAATTAATGGGTAAGCACAAACGCAAAATAATGCTGATTGAAATCTTGAATAAATTGAATAAAGATCAGCTTAGTTGAAAGAACTTTAAGCATTATGAAAACTACCAAACACAAATGGATATTTAGAGCTCGTTTTAGACGGAATTCTTTTGGATGGCGCTCACAACCAGCCGTAAAGCGAGTCAAAGAAGCTGTTTCTGAGATAAAAAAAGTAGCTCGTAAGTCACCTGTTCTGGCAGCTGAAGGAGCTGTAATATTCCTGGAAAAAGTTTCACCGGCTCTGGAACAGGTTGATAGCTCCTCCGGTGCTATTGGGTCAGCTGTTTATAATGCCATTGAAATATTTTCACAGATTATTGCGGATGCTCCGGCAGAGGATGCTTTACGCGACCAGTGGCTGGAACGACTCTGGCAGGCGGTGCAGGATGATGACATGCCCTACATCGAAAGACTACCGGATCACTGGGGAGAGCTATGTGTTACTCCCGAGCGTGCATCACTTTGGGCGGATCGTCTGATTGATTCAACGAGGGCGGCATTTAATCCCGACCCTGACATTTATGGTTACTACTCTGGTAGTAGTGCCTGTCTCAGTGCCCTGCTGAAAGCTAAGCGTTACCAGGAACTGATGGTTCTGGTTGAGAATAATCGTTCTGCCCTTTGGCATTACCGTGAGTTTGGTGTCCGGGCGCTCGTGAAAACAGGTCATATCCGGGCAGCTCTGCAATTTGCCGAGGAAAGCCGAGGCCTTAATCAACCGAATTTGGCGATCAATCAGGTCTGTGAAGAGATTCTTTTAGCTCAAGGACTCTCAGAAGAGGCTTACGATTGCTATGGTCTTGAAGCCAGTCAGAAGATGACGAATCTGGCGACTTTCAGGGCAATTGTTAAAAAATATCCAGAGAAGGAACCCATTGATATTCTGGATGACCTGATTGAAGAAACCACAGGAGCCGCCGGGAAGTGGTTCACTTCTGCCAAATCAATTGGTCTTTACAAAAAAGCCGGTGAATTGGCAATGTCTAGTCCGCTTGATCCCCGGACACTCACTCGAGCCGCCCGCGACTTTGTGGAAAAAGAACCGACTTTTGCCATAGAATCCGGTTTAGCGGCTCTGCATTGGATTAGTGAGGGTTATGGCTATGAGATCACAGGACTGGATGTTTTGGAAGCCTATGGCCATACCATGAAAGCCGCAAAAAATGCCGAGTGCGTGGATGAAACACTTAAGCGGATATCAATTATACGCCACGGGGATGGTATGGGGGCTGAATTTATCAATAATATGCTTAGATAGACGAGTGTTGTGTCCCAAGTTTTAGCATAAACCAGGAGAATTGTAGCTCGGCCCACCACCATGTGTCCCGAAGAATACTTGCTTAATCTGTGTTCTCTGTGGTTAAATTTGACGATCTCGCAAAAAGTCCCTCTCGCAGAGAACGCAGAGGCGCAAAGTGTTGATAATTAAGAATACTGCCCGTGTTCATATAAATAACTATATTTATTGATGTTAGGATGATTTTCATGTTCTGTCATATACTTTTTGCGAAGGCGTCAAATTTGAAACTTGACTCCTGTCAGCTCCTCAGAAATTGTCCACAGCTTAGCTGCAATATCATCATCATGAGATAGTTTATTGGAGAAGACCCGTTTAGGATATCCCCGCCACTCTGACATCCCGGATGGTCCAAAATAGTCTCCAGTTTTAGCAGATGGCTCAATGGCAGCCATAAGAGTGGGTAAAGCACCCATAGGTCCACTCTGGGCAAAGATAGCGTTGAAAAAACGGATCATGGCCCCTTTAGCAAGATTACTGGCCGTGAGACCCGGATGGGCGGCTGTTACCATAACAGATTGCTTGGCTGATTTGATTTTTCGGGATAGTTCATAGGTAAAATAAAGATTAGCAATTTTACTGTCACCATAAGCTCTCCACGCTATATAGTTTCTGGTTTCCCAGGCCAGATCATCCAAATTGAGCCTGCCCATTTTGTGGGCATTGCTGCTTACATTTACAATGCGACTGTCTGGTGTTGATTTTAGCAGACTGTAAAGTTGGGCTGTAAGGGCAAAATGACCCATATGATTGGTGCCGAGTTGAGACTCGAATCCATCAATAGTTTTACCATAAGGCGGTACCATGATCCCGGCATTGTTGATCAGCAGATCCAGTTGTTTATAATCAGTGTTGAATTGATCAGCAAAATTCTTTACAGAAGCCAGGTTGGCAATATCCAGGATGCGAACTGATAGTTTAGCTTGAGGGAATTCAGCCAGGATTTGGGTGAGGGCTGTATCGCCTTTTGCCTGATTTCTGACAGCGAGGATGACCTCAGCATTTTTTTCAGCCAGCGCTTTGGCAGCTTCAAAGCCAATCCCACTATTTGAGCCAGTTATGATGACAACCCGACCACTTTGGTCGGGGATATTATTGGTAGTCCATTTTGACATTTTGTGTTCCTTTATGGGTTTATATTGGACCAACAGTGTGTGAAAAAGAGAGCTCACCATAGTCGCGGAGCATGGCCCGAGAGTAGTCGAAGGGCTCTTGCCTGAAGACGGTCAGAATTCAGGAATTTGTATTTTAAAGTAGGCTGTCTCGATCAATTTTAAGAATGTGTTCATTCCACCAGGTATTTAGGAAATCGAGCAATTCTGAAACTACTTCAAGGTTACCCTGACTGACCTTCTGCTCGACCTCAATGATATAATCCAAGAAGATAGCATGATGAATTTCTTGAAATTCCAAAAACTCACTCTTCCTACCACGTAAGATATTCTCCTCAGCGCTAGTATGGGTAGTGCAGTAAGAATAAAGCTGGTGAATAATTGTAAGAATATCCTCTTTTTCATATTTGTCTGCGTAAACTTGGTGAAGGTGGTTAATGGTCACCATCAATTCTTTATTCTGTTTATCCAGGATAGGGATACCCACGGACCAGGAGTCAGTCCAAACAAGTTTGTTCGTGCTTTGATCTTGAGATACGGTTTCTTCTGCCATTGGCTTCCTTGTATTGATTCCGTGAAAGTAATAATATCGTCATTTAAAGAAATAGCAAAGACGGAACAGCAATTGGGATCAGCCCTGCGGTGTTATACCAGTTGCAGTTCAAAAAGGCACAATAAATGCCACAAAAAGCACAACGAAGAAACGAATTCAGTCCCCTCCTGGGAGGGGTTGGG
>JAOZSM010000303.1 GCA_029939675.1 Fidelibacterota bacterium | reverse complement strand
TGGGCACTTTTCACCTGAGCAGCAGCGTGAGTAACAACCTGAAAGTCAGGGTTTGTGGCTGCTCCATTCATATAGCGGGGATGTGAGAAAACATTCGCAGTACCCCACAATAATTGTACGCCTGATTCCTGTTGTTTCCGTGCAGCCAGTTTGACAATCTCCTGAAGATTAGATGCTGACTTTGCCACAGAATCCCCTTCTGGTGCCATATCCCGATCATGAAAACAATAAAAGGGTACATTAAGCTTCGAAGTCACTTCAAAAGCAGCATCCAGCTTATCCTTGGCCTGTTGCATGGGATCGGAGGCAGTTAGCCAGGGTAACCCATAGGTTCCAGGTCCAAAGGGGTCTGACCCGGTGCCACAGAACGAATGCCAATATGCAAGGGCAAACCGGAGGTGATCTCTCATGGTTTTTCCAGCAACTACCCGATTCTCATCATAATAACGGTAAGCCAAAGGGCTATGTGAATCAAGTCCCTCATATTGGATTTGCTTAATACCTGGGAAATATTCTTGTTTGCCTATTGTGACATGCATACTATTCGTATAACTCCTTTACTGAGTAGAAAACTTATAGATTGTTGTTGATGAGAATTTCTTCCCTGGTAGTAGCAATGTGTCAGGGTAGGATTGTTCATTGGGTGAGTTTGGAAAATGCTGGGTTTCAAGACATAGGCCTGACCTTCTGCCAAATAGATTAGAAGTACCCTCATAGCTCAGATAATTTCCTGCGTAAAACTGAATACCCGGTTCAGTTGTATACACTTCAAGTTTACGACCACTTACTGGTTCAAATAGCACTGCCTTGATATCACTAAGAGTGTTATCCCCTATCAGTATCCAGTTATGGTCATATCCAGCCCCAAAAGTGAGTTGTTGGTGATCCTCGTTGATTCGTTCACCAATCACTCTCATATTTCTAAAATCAAAAGGTGTACTTGCCACAGATTCTGCTTCGCCCAGGGGAATATTTCTAACATCAGTAGGTAGATAATATTCAGAATTAATTCTCAACTGATGAGTGGTAATATCTTCGCCCAGGGAATTTGACAGATTGAAATAGCTGTGATTGGTAAGATTGACATGGGTAGGTTTATCAGTTACTGCGGAATATTCGATAATAAGCGCATTATCATTGGTAAGTTCATAGTTTACTCTTAATCCCAAATTACCAGGATACCCCTCTTCACCGTCTTTGCTCATGTAGAATAATGCAATACTATTACTGTCCGGTCTCTCTTTTACTCTCCACAGGGCTTTATCAAAACCAGCCAGCCCACCATGAAGATGATTCTCACCATTATTTGTCTGTAGGTTGATTACATCACCCTCTATAGGCATGTGTCCCTGGGCAATGCGGTTGGCATATCGGCCAACCGTAGCTCCCAAATAATATTCATCTGTTTCATAATTTCGAAGATCCGAATATCCGAGGACAACATCCTTGATAACACCATGCTTATCAGGTGCTAGGATGGAGGTAATCCTTGCTCCATAATCAGCAATTTTAACTACCATACCTGCATTGTTTTTCAGTACGAATAGCCCATACGGTTTCGTCTCAGAGACTGTATTATTTTTGGGGTGGGTCATGCTCAGGCAGTATTCCTGCGAAAGAAATAATAAACGGGCAATCCGATACCCAGGAATGCCAACCCAGCTCCAGCATAAATCGGGTTATTGATCAGAGTATTCAGCACAAAGAGAATTGATGTAATTATGAAAACCGCAGGCGTAAAAGGATATCCAAGGGTTTTGTAGGGTCTCTTCTGCTCTTTCCGGTTGCGGCGAAATATGAAAATGCTGAAGGCTACAAAGATGAAGAAAATCCAATCAATAAACACCACATAGGTAATAACAGCTTCAAATGTTCCCCATATCACGACCAGAATAATGGCCCAAATTGCCTGAGCAATAATAGCATTTACGGGTGTCTTGTATTCCGGATGTATTTGAGCCAGTCTCTTAAAGAATACACCGTCATCAGCCATGGCGTAGTATATCCTTGGTGCTACCATGGTATTGATCAGGGCAGTTCCGAAGGTTGATACCATGATTAGAATAGCGATAATTGTTCCTCCCGACGCAATTACCGTGCTGATTGCATCGGCAGCCACACTTTCCGATTGAGCTATTTGGGAAATGGGTAATAAGAACATAAAGCTAGTATTGGTCAGTAGATATACCACAGTAACCACCAAGGTTCCAATGATCATGGCCAGCGGTACTGTTCGTTGGGCATTTTTGGCTTCACCTGATAGATACGAAATATGATGCCAGCCACTAAATGACCATAAAACACCAATAAGTGCTAAACCAAATGCACTATAGGTGTTTGTCTCACCTAAACTTGGCAATGATGTCGTTGTCGAGCCAGTCAAATAGTTTGATGAGCCCCAGATCAAGCCCACTAGAATGATAGCGAAAATGCCCAATAGCTTTAGACCACTGAAAATATTGGTAAACCATTCTACCAGTTTCACCCGGAAAACATTTATCACTGATACGATGCTGACAACGATAATGGTAGTCATCATTTTACCAAAAGATTCCAAGGGAAAGAGGAAGCTAAAGTACCTGGTAAAAGCAATGGCCAGTGCCGCAATAGTACCGGTATTGATAACGGTAAAATAAGCCCATCCAAATAGAAAGCCCGCCATGGGTCCGTAAGCTTCTCGAAGATAAACGTAAACACCACCAGCTCTAGGAAACATGCCCCCTAGCTCAGCATATGTCAAGGCTCCACTCAATGACAATAAGCCACCCACCATCCAAACGAGTAGAATCAAACCTGGCAGGGTCAGGTGATTAGCGATTTGAGACGGCGTGAGAAATATACCAGAACCAATACAGGCACCGATAACGATCATCACAAGACCATATAGGGAAAGTGATTTGCTAAGCTTAGTCATTAAAATCCTCTTTTTATTTCACGATTAGTTTGATATTTATCAGATCACTATCACAAGATGAGGAGCCAATCATCAGCTGAAATTCGCCGGGTTCAGTGACAAACTCCATATCCAGATTCCAAAAAGCCAGGTGTTCGGGTTTAATCTCCAGCATAACGGTCTCTGATTGACCAGGTTCCAGCAAAATCTTTTTAAACCCTTTTAATTCTTTCACTGGACGAGTAACACTTGATACACAGTCGCGGATATATAGCTGGATAGTTTCATGGCCTATTCGCTTGCCAGTATTCGCGACATCAACAGAAACATTTGTCGATTCACCTATGCCAATTGCTGATTTTGCTAATCTCAAATTAGAGTACTCAAAATCGGTATAGCTCAGACCATACCCGAAGGGATAGAGGGAGCA